>DATFRD010000274.1:0-2716 GCA_035263645.1 Candidatus Dormiibacterota bacterium
TCTCCGCGTACCAGGGCGAACCGCTGGACCCCGAGATCCCCGCCTCGTACCACCGGGCGGTGGCCGAGGCCTCCGGTCTTCCCCTCATCGCCTTCCAGCTCCAGCCCGCGCTGGGCGGGGTGAACTTCTCGGCCGAGGCCATCGGGGCCATCATGAGCGTCGACGGCGTGGTGGCCATCAAGGAGGCATCCTTTGACGCGAAGCGGTTCGTGGAGACCGCGAGGCTGGTGAAGGCCCTGCCGTCGGCCCCCACCGTCCTGAACGGCAACGACAACTTCCTGCTCGAGGCGTACCTCCTCGGGGCCGAGGGTGCGCTGCTCGGCTTCGGCACGCTCGCCGCGCACGAGCAGGTCCAGCTGCACCGGGCCGCGCGCGACCAGGATCTGCCCCGTGCGTTCGAGCTCCGCGACATGCTCCAGCCCCTCTGCGACGCGATCTTCGCCCCGCCCGTGCGCGACTATCGCGCCCGCCTCAAGCACGCGCTCGTGCGCCTGGGAGTCATCGACGGGGCCCACATCCGCCCGCCGCTGCGCCCGCTGTCCAAGGACGCCTGCGACCTGGTGGACAGCGCGCTCAAGGAAGCGGGGCTGGCCTAGTGGGCCTGCGGGGGGTGGGCGTGTTCCTGCCGACGTTCGCGGGGGAGCACGGGCGCACCGGAGGCGAGCTGGCGGCGTTCGCCCGGCGCGCCGAGGACCTGGGGTTCGACTCGGTCTGGGCGACCGATCACCTGCTGCACCAGAGCCGGTTCTACGCGGTCCCGTGGCTCGACCCGATCGTCTCGCTCACCTACGTGGCCGCGACGACGTCGCGGCTGCGTCTGGGCACCTCGGTCCTGGTCCTGCCGACCCGCCAGCCGGTCGTCCTGGCCAAGCAGGTGGCCACCCTCCAGGCCCTCGCCGACGAGCGCTACATCCTGGGTGTGGGGACGGGCTGGGACGACCGGGAGTTCCAGGCCGTCGGGCAGCAGCGGGCGGAGCGGGGGGCGCGCACCGACGAATCGATCGCGATCATGCGCCGGCTGCTGGCCGGCGAGTCCGTGACGCACGAGGGCCGGTTCTACCAGCTGCGGGACGTGGCGGTCGGCCCGGCGATGCGCTCGCCGCTGCGGCTGTGGAGCGCTGGCGGCCGGCAGCTGCCGCACGCCGCCTCCCCGGAACGGCCCGTCATGGCCCCCGCGGTGCTCCGGCGGATCGTCGCCTCCGACGGGTGGATCGCGCGGCCCACGTCCCTGCCGTCGCAGATCTCCGACGACCTCGCCGAGATCCGGCCCGCAGTCGCGGCGGCGGGCCGCGACCCGGGCGCGTTCACGGTCGCGCACGAGAACTTCCTCCACCTCGTGCCCACCGAGGATCGTGCGCAGGCCCTCGCCGAGCAGCAGAGCGCCTTCGGGGCGATCATGGGCGGCGGCCGGCCCTTCGGGTATTTCGAGCAGGTGTACCTGACGGGCACGCCGTCCGAGATCGTGGACAAGCTCCGGGCGAGGATGGCCATCGGCGTCGAATACCTGATCCTGCACACCCTGGAGCCGTCGACGAAGCAGCTGGACCTGTGGGCGGAGCACGTTCTGCCCCACCTGGGGTTCTGATGACGAAGATCGTGCTCAACGGGGCCGGCAGCGTCGAGTTCACCAAGGAGCTGCTGGCCGACATCCTCGGCTTCGGCGACCTCGCCGGGTCCACGATCGCGCTGTTCGACGTGAACCCCGAACGCCTCGAGACCGCGGCGGCCATCGCGCGGTGGACCGCCGGGGCGCTGGGTGCGCCCGCCACAATCGAGCCGCATCTGGACCGCCGGGCGGCGCTCGACGGAGCGGACCACGTGATCAGCATGATCCGGGTCGGCGGGCACGAGGGGCTGAGGCTCGACTTCGAGATCCCCGGCCGGCACGGCGTGCGGCAGACGATGGCCGACACCATGGGCGTCGGGAGCATCTTCCGGGCCCTGTGCACGATCCCGGCGCTGCTCGGTCTGGCGCGCGACCTGCACGAGGTCGCCCCGGACGCCTGGCTCTACAACTACACCAACCCGATGGCGGCGCTGATATGGGCGATCTACGCGGGCACCGCCCACCAGCGTGTCGTCGGCCTCTGCATGTCGCCGGAGAACACCGCCCAGGAGCTCGCGGAGCTGGCCGGTGTCCCCTTCGGGGAGATCGCCTACCTCGCCGGCGGGATCAACCACCAGTCGTGGATCCTGCGGCTGGAGCACGACGGGCAGGACCTCTACCCGCGGCTCCGGCAGATCGCGGCGAACGACCCGGACGGGCTCGGGCGGCGCGTCCGCGTGGAGATCTTCAAGCGGTTCGGCTACTTCCCGACCGAGTCGAGCGAGCACAACGCGGACCTCGTGCCCTGGTTCCTGCCGCACGAAGACCAGGTCCGCCGCTTCCGGATCCCGGTGAACGACTACCTGCGCCGCAGCGAGCGGAACCTCGGCTCCTACGCGCAGACCCGTCGCAAGCTAGCGGCCGGCGAGCCGCTTGAACTCGAAACCTACGGCGAGTACGCCCCGCAGATCATCCACTCCATCGAGACGGGCACGCCCCGGATGGTCTACGGCAACGTCCGCAACGGCGGCTCGATCACCAATCTGCCGGAGGACTGCTGTGTCGAGGTGCCCTGCCTGGTGGACCGGGCCGGGGTCCAGCCCACCGGGGTGGGGAGCCTGCCGCCGCAGCTCGCCGCGCTCAACCGCCTGTATCTGAACGTCTGCGAGC
>DATFRD010000275.1:0-10482 GCA_035263645.1 Candidatus Dormiibacterota bacterium
GAGCAGCCCCAGGCGCGCGTGCTCCGCCGGGTTCCGGGCCAGCTGGATGGACGCCAGCCGGCGGGTGACGCCGCTCCGGCGACCGCCGACGATCCTGGCGCCGAGCCCGAGGCCGCGGAGGCCGGCGATCGCGACGGCAACCGCCGCCACCATCGGCAGCAGGACGTCGGCGATGCCGCCGAGCGAGAGCCCGCCGAGCGCCACCGCCCCGAGGTAGGCGGCGCCAGCGGCCGCCAGCCAGAGGTCCGCCCCCCGCCACCGCCACCAGGCCGAGGCCGGCCGGGCCCGGGCCCTCACCTCGCGGCCGCCGGCCGCGGCAGCCCGCCAGGCCTGGACCGCGAGCACGACGGCCAGCGCGCCGGCGGCGAGCCCCAGCGGAGGCCCCACGACCCCGGCGACGTGGCCCGGCGCGGGAACCGGGGCGTGGAGCGAGACACGATCGACCAGCGCAGAGAGGCCCCAGGCGGCCAGGACGCCGGCCGGGGCGGCCACCGCCAGGAGCACGCCGTACTCGACCATGAGCAGCGTCCACGTCCGGGCTCGCGACCAGCCGCGGCTCTGCCACGCGGCCAGCAGGCGCCGCTGCCCGGCCAGCACGGCCGACGCGGTGATCGCCACGAAGTAGACCGTGACGCCCAGCGCCTGCGCGGCGACCAGCTGGATGGGCACGGCGCGGGCCTGCACGGAGGCCAGGTAGTCACCGATCACGGCGTCCAGCGCCGTCGCGAAGTAGTCGCCGCGGACCGTGCTGAAGTAGCCGCGCAGCCGCGCGAGGCCCGCGGCCGTCGCGGCCGCCCGCTCGTACGGCAGGGCGGACGGGACGGGCGTCAGCGTGACCCCCGCGCGCACGGCCAGCGCCGGCAGGCGCGCGGCCACCTCCGTCACGACGCCGGCGCCGGTCATCATGTCCAGCGAGGGCACGCCGGCGCCCCAGTAGGGGTCGGTCGGGTCGCGAGGCTGCCAGAGCCCGGTCAGCCGCACGCAGATCAGCTGGGAGGCCACGCGGCTGACGCGGAGGCACATCGTGTCGCCGACGCGCAGGTCGAGCAGGTCGGCGCCGGCCACCGCCATGGTGGCCTCCGGGGCGGTCCCGGCCGGCGCGTCCGCGGGCCACCGGCCGGCGACCAAGCGCACGTGGTCCTGGAGGCCGTCGAACGCGGCGATGCCGGGCGCGATGCCCGGCGCCGGTGGCCCGAGCAGCGCGCCGTTCAGGCTGACCGGGACTAGGTCCGTGCCGACGAGGTAGCGCGCACCTTCCCTGAGGGCGCCGCCGACCTCCTGCCGCGTCCGCGACGCCACCTGCTGCTGGAACGCCGTGGAGGCGACGGCGTCGCGGGCGCCCGTGCGTTCGACCGTGACGATCCCCCTCGGCCCGGCCGCCGCCACCACGGCGGAGAAGCCGGCCTCGGCCGCGAGCGTCTGGGTCAGGGCGATGGTCAGGCTCAGCGCGAAGGCCAGCGTGAGACCCAGCCACTGGGCGAGGCTGAGCCGCCAGCGGCGGCGCAGCCGGGTCAGGGCGACGCCGACGAAGGCCGCGATCACGCGAGCAGTAAAGCACGCGGCCGGGCTGCCGGCCGGGCCGAGCGGAATATTTCGATAGGCTAAGTAAGTTCCAGTGGGTGTGCAGCAGATCGCAGCAGCCACCGACCGGGCTCTGCTCGCCGGCCGGCTCCGCCTGGCGGTGACCCGGCTCAACCGCCGGCTCCGCGCGCAGGCCGACAGCGGCCTGTCGCCGTCGGCCCAGTCGGCCCTGGCCACCATCGCCCATCACGGGTCCCTGTCGCTGGGCGAGCTCGCGGGCCACGAGGGCGTGCGCCCGCCCAGCATCACGACCACGGTCGGCGGCCTGGAATCGCTGGGCCTGGTGGTCAGGGGCCAGGACGCGGCAGACCGGCGCGTGTCGCGCGTCGCGGTCACGGCCCGGGGCCGGCTGCGGCTGCAGCGCGACCGCAGCCGCAAGACGGCCTACCTGGCGTCCCGCCTGGCGACGCTGGGCGAGGACGAGCTGGCCACGCTCGAGCGGGCGGCCGGCATCCTGGAGCAGCTGCTGGAGGACGGCCGGTGACGCGAGCGGTCGCGGCGCTGGGCCGCATGGCCGACTCCACGTTCGGCTCGCTGCGCGTCCGCAACTACCGCCTCTACTTCATCGGCCAGGTTGTGTCCGTGAGCGGGAGCTGGATGCAGCGGATCGCGCAGTCCTGGCTCGTGCTGCAGCTCCACGTGCCCAACGCCGGCGTGGCGCTCGGCCTGGTGTCCGCCCTGCAGTTCCTCCCCATGCTGCTGTTCGGGGCCTACGGGGGGGTCCTGGCCGATCGCCTCGACAAGCGCCGCCTCCTCATGGCGACCCAGACCGTGATGGGGCTGCTGGCCCTGGTGCTGGGCGTGCTCACCCTCGGCCGGGTGGTCCAGCTGTGGATGGTGTACACGCTCGCCCTGCTGCTCGGCGTGGTCACGGCGTTCGACAACCCGGGCCGCCAGTCGTTCGTGATGGAGATGGTCGGACGCCGGCAGGTCACCAACGCCGTCAGCCTCAACAGCGCGGTGTTCACCGGCGCCCGGGTCGTCGGGCCGGCCGTGGCCGGGCTGCTGATCTCCGTGGTCGGCACGGGCTGGTGCTTCGTGGTCAACGCGGTGTCCTTCGGCGCGGTCGTGGCCGCCCTGTTGGCGATGGACCCCGCCCGGCTGCAGCGGGTGCAGGCTCCGGCCAGGGCGCGGGGCCAGCTGGTGGAGGGCCTCCGCTTCGTGCTGTCGCGGCCCGACCTGCGGACGCCGCTGGCCCTGCTGGCGATCGTCGGCACGCTGGCGCTCAACTTCAACGTGCTGCTCCCCCTGCTCGCCCGCGACACGTTCCACGGCGGCGCCTGGACCTACGGCCTGCTCTTCTCCGTGCTCGGCGTCGGGTCGCTGGCCGGGGCGCTCTTCACGGCCGGCCGGCGCGAGCCGAGCGCCGGCCGGATCCTCGGCTCGCTCGTGCTGTTCGGTCTGTTCATGCTGGCAGCGGCGGCGGCGCCGACCCTGCCGCTCGAGATGGCCGCCCTGGCCCCCATGGGGATCGCGGCCCTGGTCTTCCAGACCTCGACGAACTCCCTGCTCCAGCTCCGGTCGGAGCCCGCCCTGCGCGGTCGGGTCATGGCCCTGTACGCCGTCGTCTTCATCGGCACCACGCCGTTCGGCGCCCCGATTGTCGGCTGGGTGGCCCAGCAGCACGGTGCCCGAGCGGCGTTCGTCCTCGGCGCGGCGGCGATCCTCGTGGCGGCGGCGACCGGGCTGTGGCTGGCCCGCCGGCACCACGCCTTCGAGCCGGCGTCCCGCCCGGTGTCGGCCGCCGGCGGGCCGCCGCCGCTCACCGCGCGCAGCCCGGAGTAGCCTCGGGTCCCCGGTCGGATCCGGCTGCTCGTCTCCTACTTGCTCTAGCGTTTAAGGGGTGCGCCGGGCGCTGCTGGTCGTCGCCGCCCTCCTGCTCGCCGGCTGCGCCCCGCCGGGCGGCTCCCGCGTGCACGCCCGGTCCGGCCCGCCCACCGGCTCCGCACCGCCCTCCACGGGCGCTCCGGCTCCCGCCGCCCACGTCTTCGTCATCGTGATGGAGAACCGCAGCTTCGCTGAGGCGATGGCGCAGCCGTACACCGCCGGCCTGGCCGCCACGTACGCGGTCGCCACCGACTACCACGCGGTCGCCCACCCGAGCCTGCCCAACTACCTCGCGCTGACCAGCGGCTCGACGCACGGCATCACCGACGACGGCTACCACCGCCTGCCCGCCGGTGGCATCGGGAACGAGCTGACCGCGCGCCGCATCCCGTGGCGCGCGTACATGGAGGGCATGACGGCGGGCTGCCTCCAGCCCGGCGTGCGGTACGCGATCAAGCACAACCCGTTCGCGTACTACGGCGGCGGCTGCCCGAGCAACGTCGTGCCGCTGACCGACCTGGCCCGGGACCTGGCCGGCCGGACGCCGAACTTCGTCTGGATCACGCCCGACCTCTGCCATGACGGCCACGACTGCACGTCGCGCGAGGCCGACGACTTCCTGGCCGGCCTGGTCCCCGCCATCCTCCGCTCCCCCGCCTGGCAGCACGGCGGACTGCTGGTGGTGACCTGGGACGAGGACGACGGCGACGGCGGCAACCGCGTTCCCGCCATCGTGGTGGCGCCCGACCTGACCCGACATACGACGTCGAGGCCGTACGACCACTACTCCCTGCTGGCGACGGTCGAGGACCGGCTGGGCGTGCCCCGGCTGGGCGAGGCCGCGACGGCGGACCCCCTGACCGACCTGTTCGGTTGAGACCCGCCGAGCCGGGCCGGGCGGCGGCGGCCACCGCGGCCGGGCGATAATCCCCAGAGCATGCGCATCTTCTCCGGCATTCAGCCCACGGGCGCGAAGACCTTCGGCAACTACTCCGGCGGCTTCCGCCAGTACGCCGCCACGCAGGAGCTCGGGGAGGCGTTCTTCTGCATCGTCGACCTGCACTCCATCACCGTCGAGTACGATCCCGCCGAGCTGCGCGAGTCCACGTTCGCCCTGGCCGCGATGCTGCTCGCGACCGGCATCGATCCCGACCGGTCCACCGTCTTCGTGCAGAGCCACAACCCCGACCACGCCCAGGCCGCATGGCTGCTGGAGAGCGTCGCCGCGTTCGGCGAGCTGCGCCGGATGACGCAGTTCAAGGACAAGTCCGCCGCCCACGAGTTCGTCTCCAGCGGGCTGTTCACGTACCCGGTGCTCATGGCCGGCGACATCCTGCTCTACCAGACGGACCTCGTCCCCATCGGCGACGACCAGCGCCAGCACCTGGAGCTGGCCAGGGGCGTCGCGCAGCGGTTCAACCAGCGCTTCGGCGAGACCTTCACGGTGCCCAGGGGCTTCTATCCCGAGGCCGGCGGCAGGATCATGGACCTGACGGACCCGGAGAAGAAGATGTCCACGTCGACCAGTCCGGACATGGGCAAGATCCTCATGGTCGACCCGCCCGACCTGATCCGGAAGAAGGTCATGAGCGCGGTTACCGACACCGGGCGGGAGGTCAGGCGGGCGCCGGACAAGCCCGGCATCTCCAACCTGATCGAGATCATGTCCGTGGCCACCAGCCGGCCACCGGAAGCGATCGAGCACGAGTACGACGGCCAGGGCTACGGCCGCTTCAAGGCCGACGTGGCCGAGGCGGTCACGGCCTGTCTCACCCCCATCCGGCGGCGCTACGAGGAGCTGCGGGCCGACCAGGGCGAGCTGGAGCGGCTGCTGGCCGAGGGCGCGCGCAGGTCGCTGGCAGTCAGCGGCCCGACGCTGGAGACGATGTACGACCGCATGGGCTTCGCCTCGCGGCGGCCCGCTGCCCGCGTGGCGGGACGGACCTGAGGCAGGACGACCTCAGGCTCGCTACCAGCCCCGCTCCCACCACTCGGCCAGGCTGCCCCGCTCGGCGCCCAGCGTCGTGTCATTGCCGTGGCCCGGATACACCCAGGTCGCGTCGGGCAGCCGGTCGAACACCTTGCGCTCCACGTCCGTCATGAGCGACCGGAACCGCTCGGGGTCGCTGTCGGTGTTGCCCACGCCGCCCGGGAACAGGCTGTCCCCGGAGAACAGGTGCGGAGCGCCGCCGGGGTCCTCGTAGAGCAGGGCGATCCCGCCCGGCGTGTGGCCGGCCAGATGGATCACCTCCAGCTCGCAGGCGCCGACCCGGACGCGATCGCCCTCCTCGACGAGCCGCGACGGAGGCACGGGCAGCGCGCCCGCGTCGAGCGGGTGCGCCACGGTCTCCGCGCCGGTCGCCCGGGCCACCTCGCGGAGCGCCCGCCAGTGATCGGAGTGCCCGTGGGTGGTTACCACCGTGGCCAGCCCGGCCGGCCCGGTCACCTCCAGCAGCCGCGCCGCGTCGGTGGGCGCGTCGACCAGCAGCTGCTCACCGGTCTGGCGGCAGCGCAGCAGGTACGCGTTGTTGTCGTGGCTGCCGACGGACAGCTTCGTGATCGTGAGGTGCTGCAGCTCGCGGACGTCGGGCGGTCCCCCCGGCACGACCTTCCCCGTGTACGCCTGCCCATCGCCCATCTTCGGACCTCCCACCTCGGTTGATACGCCCCTGTGCTCGTCGTTCAGCGACGCCGACCCCGAGCCGGCCTCCTCGACCAGCCGGTCGTAGACGAGCTGGGACCAGCCCTCCATCTCCAGGTAGTGGATGCGCATGGCCTCCAGCGTCAGCAGCTCGCCGGACAGCTTGTCCGTCTCGCGGATGGCGATGTCGGGCGAGTCGCCGTCGATGAGGAAGACCAGGCCCAGGTGCACCCTGCCGACCGGCGCCGACTCCTCGTGAACCAGGCCCAGCAGCCGAGCCCGGAAGGAGCCGGCGTAGACGACCTCCTCCTCCCACTCGCGGCGCATGCCGTCGCTGACCGGGTCGCCGTTCGCCACGTCCTCGGGGTTGATGTGGCCGCCGAGCCCGAGCGAGTACTGGTGCCGCAGCCGCCGCTCCGACGACGCGCGAAGGCGCCTGGTCAGGAAGTAGCGGTCCCCGTGGCGGAACACGACGTACGGGATGACCTGCTGGTACCTCGGATCCTCCTCCACGTCCCGGCGCGGCAGGAAGAGCGAGCGCTCCCGGATGAGCCGCTGGGCCCGGTCCAGCCCCTCGGAGACCAGCCCGTCCCACGCCCCGTCCGGGAACACGTCCTCGCGCCGCAGGCAGAGCACCTGCTCAGAGGGCCGGGCCATGGCTCACAGCTGGGTCGTGTCCACGAGCGCGGCGGACCGCAGCGGGCTCAGCGGCGACACGTCGATCGGGGGCGACTCGCCCAGGATCATCGCCGCCAGGCAGTCGGCGATCGCCGGCGACTGCATGACGCCGTGGCCACTGAACCCGCAGCAGGCCCACACGCCGTCCCGCTCGGTCCGGCCCACCAGCGCGTGGTGGTCGAACGTCATCTCGTAGAACCCCGTCCAGTGGGCCTCCGGCCGGTCGACCGCCGCCTGCGGCACGAACCGGGCCAGCCAGTCCCGGTGATGCGACCAGTCGTGGGGATCGCCCGGACCCATGAGGAGCAGGCGCCCGTCGCGCTCCCGGAAGTGGTAGCCGGTATCCACCTCCAGGGTCACGGGCACCTCGGGCCCGAGCCATTCGAACGGCCCGACCTGGAAGATGCCGCGCTCGACCGGCGCCACGTCCAGCCGCACCCCGAGCTGCTCTCCGACCCTGGCAGACCACATGCCGGCGCACACCACCACGGCATCGGCCGCCTCGAGGTCGGCGGACGACGCCTCCGCGCCGTAGCAGAACCTGGCGCCGGCCCCAGTCGCCTCCTCGACCAGGCAGCCGAGGACCAGGGCCGGCCGGTAGACGCCGTCGAGCCGGCAGTAGTTCGTGCCGGCGACCCGGTCCGCCTCCAGGAACGGCGCCAGCGCCCGCGGGTCGGGATGCTCCACCGGCAGGCCCTGCGAACGCTGGAACTCCGCCCTGTGCTCCAGCTCGCGCACCATCGCCGGGTCGCACGCCAGGTACAGGTAGCCGACCGAGCGGAAGTCGACCCGGTCGGCCCGCGCCTCGAAGAACCGGCGGGAGGCCAGCGAGAGCGCCACGTTGATCGGGCTGCCCTGCTGGGTCCGGAAGCCGCCAAAGGCCTTCCCGGTCGAGCCCGACGCGATGGGCAGGGGGTCGAACACGTTCACGTCGCGCCGGCCGCGGCCGGTCAGGGCCCGGGCCAGGGCCGCGCCGGCCACGCCGCCGCCGAGGATGGCGATCACCGCACGCGCACCAGCCCCCGTCCGTAGCGGGCGACCAGCTCGTAGGTCCAGCGCAGGTCCAGGTCGTGGACCGGCAGGAAGAAGATCCAGGCGGCCCGCTCGGTGGCGGTCGTGATCATGGTCCGCTCCGAGTCGGCGGACGGGTTTCCGCAGGGCCCCAGGTCGTCGGCCACGCAGATCCTCGCGGCGACGTTGACCACCTCCCTGCGGATGCCGGCGTAGGACTCGCCGTCTCGGCCGAGCCGCAGCGTCAGCGGCCCGGACACCCGGTCCAGGTCGTAGAGGCCGACCGGGACCTGCAGCCGCAGGGACACGACGTTGGCCACGTCGACCAGGGAGTTGACGCGCGGCATCGGGTCCCCCCGGCGCACCCGGCGGAGCAGCGCCTCGCTCGACGGCCGGTACCGGGTCGGGTCGATGCCGAACCGGCGGTAGAGGGTCCGGGCCAGGCCGGGCTCGCCGACCCGGCCCGCCCGGGCGGCGACCTCGGTGTCGGCCACCTCGGCGTCGAAGTCCTGACGCGGGCCGGTGACCTCCAGCTCGTGCAGCTCGAGGGTGACGACAGGCACGTCGATCTCTGCGGCTAGGAGCACAGCGCCTCGAGAGCGTCCCAGAAGCCGGGGTAGGAGATGTCGACGCACTCGGCACCCTCGATCTCCGTCTCCCCGTCGGCGAGCAGCCCGGCCACCGCCAGCGCCATCGCGACCCGGTGGTCGCCGCCGGACTCGACCCGGGCGCCCTCCAGGTGACGCGGGCCCCGGATCTCCCAGCCGTCGGGCAGCTCCCGCACCGCGGCGCCCATCGCGCTCAGGCCGGCCGTCATCGCGGCCACGCGGTCGGACTCCTTGACCCGCAGCTCGCCGGCCCCGGTGATGCGTGAGGTGCCCGGCAGCAGCGCGGCCGCCACCGCCAGGACCGGCAGCTCGTCGATCAGCTCCGCGGCCAGGCCGCCGCCGATCTCGAGCGGCCGGCCTGCCAGCGCCGGGGCCACCTCCAGGTCCGCCACGGGCTCAACCCCCTGCAGCCGCGGGTTCCGGCGCGCGATCCGCACGCCGCACCCCTCCAGCGCGTCGAGCAGCGCGGTGCGCGTGGGGTTGACGCCGACGCCGGGCACGCAGACGTCGCCCGCCGCGTGGAGGCCGGCGGCGACCAGCCAGAACGCCGCCGCCGACAGGTCGCCAGGGACGTCGACGTCGAGGGGCCGCAGCTCGCCGGCAGGGGCGGTCACCGCCACGGCGAGGCCGTCGCGCTCGATCTGCGCTCCCATGGCCGCGAGCATCCGCTCGGTGTGGTCGCGGGTGGCGGCCGGCTCCACGACCGTGGTCGTGCCCTCGGCCGACAGCCCGGCCAGCAGCACCGCCGACTTGACCTGGGCGCTGGCCATGGGGCTCCGGTACTCGATGCCGCACAGCGGCCGGCGGCCGCCCACGCGCAGCGGGCCGGTCTCGGCCCGGGCGCCCATCATCCGCAGCGGCGTCGCCACCCGGTCCATCGGCCGCCGCGACAGCGACTCGTCGCCGACCAGGGTCACCGGGAACGGCCGGCCGGCCAGCAGACCGGCGAGCAGCCGCATCGTCGTGCCCGAGTTGCCGCAGTCGAGGGGACCGCCCGGCTCCCGCAGCCCGTCCAGCCCGCACCCCTCGACGTGCCCGGCCTCGATCTCCACGCCGAGCGCCCGCAAGCAGTCCGCGGTGCTGACCACGTCGGCGCCGTCCGAGAGGCCGCCGATCCTGGCCCGACCGCCCGCGACCGCGTTCAGGATCAGGGCCCGGTGCGAGATCGACTTGTCGCCTGGCAGCCGCACCTCGCCCTGCAGGCGGGGGGCGGCGCGCACCGTGGCCCTCATCCGTCCCCTCCGAACGCGGCGGGGTCCATCCCGAAGCCGGAGTCCCGAGCCCACCGCTCGCGGATCCGGCGCGCCTCCTCGAACAGCTCTACCAGCCGGCCGTCGCCCGCCTCCAGGTGACGCCGGAAGCGGGCAAGCGAAGCCTCGACGGCCCGGACGGACTCCACCATCCGCTCCCGGTTGGTGCTCGCGATCGCGGCGTAGAGCGCGGGGTCGCCGGCGGCCAGCCGGCTCAGGTCGCGGAACCCGGTGCCGGCCACCTCCTGCATGGCGGGCCATTCGGGGTCGCCGGCCAGCGCCAGCACGTAGGCGGCCGAGAGCACGAAGGCGGCATGGCTGGTGCCGGCCACCAGTCGGTCGTGGCGCTCGGCGTCCATGAAGACCGGGACAGCCCCCACCGCCCTGACCAGCGCGGTCACCTGCGGCTCGTCGCGAGTGAGGATCCAGGGCGCGCCCTGGAAGAGGTCGGGCACGGCGGCCCCGATGCCCGAGCGCTCCCGGCCGCACATGGGGTGGCCGCCGACCAGGTCGACGCCGGCGGCGGCGGCCCAGCGCAGCACCCGGACCTTGGTGCTGGCCACGTCCGTCACCACGGCGCGGCAGCCGGAGAGGCCGGCCAGCAGTTCCGGCAGCGCCGGGATGGGCGCCGCCAGGACCACCACGTCGGCGTCGCGGGGGTCGCCGGCGGCGGTCACGCGGCGGGCCAGGGCGCGGTGCATGGTGACCGGGTCCGGGTCGGACCCGACGACGTGGACGTCGGGCCGCGCGGACCTGAGGGCGAGAGCGAGCGACGACCCGATCAGGCCCAGACCGAAGATGCCGACCCGCATCCCGATATGTTCGCGGAACTCGCGCCTCGACGTCCGCCGGGCTCGCCCGCGGAGCGGACCCGCCCGGGCGCGAT
>DATFRD010000276.1:0-6306 GCA_035263645.1 Candidatus Dormiibacterota bacterium
CAGGTACGGCGCCTGCTCGAAGCCGTACCGCTCCACCGCGACGATGCTCGGGTGGCGCAAGCTGGCGGCGAGCTCCGCCTCCCGCCAGAAACGGGCTCGGTGCCCCCATCGAGGCGTGTGCACGGGATCGAGGATCTTCACCGCGCGGGCGACGCCGGTGCGGACGTCTCGGCACCGATACACGGTGGCGAAGCTCCCCGTGCCGATGACCCCTTCCAGCTGGCAGCCCCCGACGACGCGTTCGCTCATCGTGCAAGGACGACTTCGAGGGGCTCGATGTCCTCGGGTTCCAGGTCCCCGAAGTGCAGCTCGCCGAGGTCGTCGACCCGGGACCACCGCCGCTGGGCGCCCATGCGCAGACCCACCTCGACGCCGGCCGCCGGCAGGCCTGCCCGCACGACGGACGCATGGACCCACCAGCGCTGCGTGGTCGGCGCCTCCCGCACCAGGCGCCAGGCATATTCGTCGGAGGGCGATGCAGGGGTCATGAGGTTGGCGAGCTGGCCGGCCGCGATCCGCACGGAGGCCTCGCCAGCCGTCAGGAGCACGTCCGGGAGCGAGATGCTCACCGCCGCCAGGCCCGCTCGCGCGGTCATCGCATCCGTCCAGGGCCGCAGGGTGTCGAACCCTAGCCAGAGGCGGGCCCCGCCAGCCTCGGAACTCACCTCGTCGACAGGCTCGGCCCCGGGAGGGTACGGCGTCGTCGGCAGCTCGTCGAGCGAGCGACCGAGGGCGACCGCGAGCTTGGCCACCGCCACGGCCGGGATCTCGCTCGGGACCAGCGCGCCCATCTCCATCAACGACAGGTAGAGGGGGTTGAGGCGCGCCCGCCGAGCGAGGGCGACGCGGCCGAGGCCGGCTTGCGTCCTCATGGCTCGCGCCATCTCGCCGAAGACAACCGCCTCCGCAGGCGCTCGCCGGACCGGTCCCGACCCCGGCGGGCGGTGTGCGGACAGCCAGCGTGCGACCTCGAGCGTCAGCTCCTGGTCGGATGCAGGGTCCGGCAGCGGCGCCGATGGCTCGAGCGCGGGGAGACCCCGGGTCACACGCCTTCCTCCCCCGAGGCTAGCTGCGCGGAGAGGATCTCGCCGAGGGCGCGCAGCCCGCGCGAGCCGTTCTGGCGCGCCGCCTCGGCGCTGATGCGGAGACGTTCAGCCACCTCCTTCCACGGCGCCACCTCATCGCCGGGGCCGCCCCCGAGGAAGCTCCAGTCGTCGTTGACGATCGCGCTCCGGTGGCGAAGCAGCACCGCCTCGGCCCGGCAGGAGCCACGGCGCTCGTCCTGCCTCTGCAGCTCGCGAATCGCCTGCGCGAATCGCCTGCGCCGCCCACGCCGCGACTCCGACTCGATCACCGCCTCCTCCGGGCCCCTCGCTGGATCGGCCACCTCGCCGGGCGGACTCGCGACAGGATGTCCGGACGCCTGGTCCAGGGCCGCGCGCAGCCGATCGGCACAGCGGCGCCTGACGATCGTGGCGGCGAGGGCAGCCACGGTGCCCCGCGAAGGATCGAAGCGTCCGCTGGCCCGCACCTCGAGAAGGTTCAACACGGCCTCCTGCAGGGCGTCCTCCCACTCGTGCGGCCGTCCTCGCAGCAGGGAGGGCGCCAGGGGACGCAGCTCGTCGAGAAGAGCCGGCCAGAAGTCCTCCGGCTCGCGGCCCTCGGCGAAGTCGCGGGACCACGCCGCCCAGGTGCCGTCATCCCCTCCTCCCATCCTGACCCGAGTGTAGAGATCGCTCGTTCCACGCGGCGGCAGCCGCCGGCCCACGCGGGCCGGCGGCCCCGCCGGAGTCAGAACGTCTGGTTGTTCAGCGCCGTCTGAAGGCGCCTCGTGGTGTCCGCGCCCCAGACTCCGTCCTGGGCGGCGCCCAGGTGCTTCTGGAGCGCCGTGATCGTCACCGGTTCGATCACCCCGTCGGCCGTCACGCCGAGGTAGCGCTGCAGCGCCCGCCTGGTTTGCGGCCCGAAGGCGGCGTCCACGACGAGGCTGGCACCATGGCGGTCGAGGGCCCGCTGCATCGCCGCGCAGGTCGCCGGTCCGAAGACGCCGTCCACCGCCAGCGTGCCGGCCGGTGGTGGCTTCGGGGCCGGCGGGACCGGCTGCGTCCTACCGGCCAGCGCGGCCTTCATCGCCGCCGCCGAGCCTGGCCCGTATTCGCCGTCTACCGTGAGGTGATACTTGCGCTGGAACGCCTTCACCGCGGCCCTGGTGAGCGGCCCGAAGACGCCGTCCACGGTCAGGCCCGAGCTCATCACCCTGTCGAGGTCGCTCTGGAGCGCCCGGACCGCCTGGCCAACCGAGCCCTCGCGCAGGATGCCGTCGCTGGGCGGCATCGGTGCGGCATCCCCATAGGCCGGGCGCCCATAGCCCACGACGACGGCGCCGTTGCGCACCCGGCGCAGGAACATGTTCGAGGTGTTGCCCTCGAGGGTGGTGATCGTCTCGTCGGAATGCACGGCCTCGATCAGCCCGACGTGGTCGATGCCGGCGATCCTCCCCGTCGCTTCCCAGTCGAAGAAGACCACGTCGCCCGGGCGGGCGCCGCCCAGGCCGTAGTGCCAGCGACTGTGGGCCTGGAACGCCTCCGCGTGCGCGACGGTGTACGCGAACTTGCCCATGACGGCGGGCAGGTTGTCCGAGTGCGCCGCCTCGTAGCTGATGGCCATGTCACACCATGGGCCGTCGAACCCGTACCAGACGGTGACCTTGTTGTGATTCGAACCGGGAGGATACTCACCGAGCCCGAGCAGCGCCCGTGCCTGCGCGATCATATCTGCAGCCGTCCCCATCTCAGAACTCCATGTCCAGCGGCAGCGCCGCGATGTCACTGATGACCTCGACGTGCGGGTCCTGGTTCACGCTGCCCTGATCGGGATCGACGTCGAACAGGCCGGCGCCGCCGAATGGAACCACCGGCGGCGTACCGGCGGCCGCCGTGTGGGACGCGCCCGAGGCGGCGGCGGGCGCAGCGACCGCTTCGGCCGCGACGGGTGCTTCACCGGCGGTCAGGGTCGGGACGGCCGCTTCGGAGACCGCCGCCGGCGAGCGCATCGCCACGGGGATCGCGGACCGGATCCACCAGCCGAGCGCTGCCAGCGCCAACACGGCCGTCGACCCGCCCAGCGCCGCCCGCCGGGTCAGCGTCTTCCGCAACAGGTTCATTCACCCCTCCTCAGAGACTCGGGAGCGCCAGCGTCAGGTCACTGTGATGACGGTGCCCGCCACCGGCCCGTCCGGCACCTCGAGGGTCCACGTCAGCTTCGTGTCGCCCGGCGGCGCCGAGGCAGGTACGGCGAGCTTCATCTCGAACGTGACCGCAGCATTGGCGGCGATCGAGGCGCCGGCCTGGCAGTTGAGGAGCAGCGTCTGTTGGCCGGCGCTGGTGCCGGCGCCCAGCACCTCGGTGTAGGACGGGCAGGGCGAGAGGGCCACGGACACCGCCGACTGATTGACGAGTGTCACACGGTAGGTCAGCGTCGCTCCCCTCGCGACCGTCTGCGGCGCGTCGAGCGTCGCGCTCAGCGAGTCGAGCGGACCGGGCGCCGCCGCGGGGAGCACGTCCGCGGCGCCGAACTCGACCACGGTCGGCGCTCCGCACTCCGTGTCGATCCGCGTGCCGCCAACGGTCACGGCGTCGCCGGTCGGCAGGGTGAGCAGCACGCTCGTGGCCACGATGGGCTGGCCGGAGCCGGCGCAGGCCGCCGGCGTCCCGACCACGAGGCCCGCCGACGACCCGGAGGCCAGGTCGAGCCGCTTCGCCGCGAACTGACCGGGGCTGACGCGGCTCCGGGCGCCCGCGTTGGTCAGCACGACCTGGGGCGCGCCGGCCAGGAAGCAGGCGTCCGCTGCTCGATCACGCAGCGTCAGCTCCTGCGTCGCCAGGCCCTGGAACGCTCCGGACAGGCCGGCCGCGATGTCCAGGTCGGCAGCACGGCAAGGCCGTCCCGCGCTCGCCGAGGCGGGCACGGATAGCGGGGTGCCGGGCCTGTCCACCCATGGGATCGTCGCGCTCCCGGTCGGGGTGGCCGTCGGCACCGACGGCCCGGATCCGCTGCCGCTCGAGAGGCCGGCGGTCCCGGCGATCCCCGCCATCCCGGCGGTTCGGGCGGCCGCCGGCACTGGCGGCCTGGATCGGGCGCCGCGCGCCGCCACCAGCGCGACGCCGGTGGCAGCCAGTGTCACCACGATCGCCCCGGCCAGCCCGGCGAGCAGCGCTCGCCGGGAGAGCCGGACTCGGAGGCCCGCGATCTCGATCACGAGCAAGCCGTGCCGAAGTTGCCGCCGGTCGGCGCGACCGGCCCGTTGGAGCAGTCCGTGTCGATGTTCAGGGTCACTCCGCCCCACGTCTCGTCGTGACCGCCGATGTACTGCTTCAGGCGCTGGTGCGATGCCCAGCTCGTAGAGCTGACGCACGCCATGACACTGGTGTGCTGGTTGCGGTCCCAGTCAGCGCCCCAGATGAAGTCCGGCTGGTGCGAGCCGGCGTAGCTCTGCAGCTGGGACCCACAGGTGGACCCGTATACGCCCGCCGACTGGGCCGGCGCCACGTGCAGCTGGTCGGCCCAGCCTCTGATGAACGCCCGGGCCGCTGCCAGCGCGTTGCAGACGGACGGATTGAATCCCTCGAGGTCGTACACGAGCGGCGATCCCTCGGCCTGGTTGGTGATGCCGAGGCCGATCAGCTTCGACCGCGCGGCCCTGGCCTCGGCCTTGCCCTGTGAATACGCGGTCGTCGTGTTCGAGCTGAACGTGATGCCGAAGCCACTGCATGGCGCCTGCGGACCCACCCATATGAACTGGAACCGCCAGCCCATCGCGTGCAGGTTGTTCAGATACGTGGCGCTCAGGTTGGGCTGCGAGCACGCCATCTCGCTGCCGCCGACGTACAGCCCGATCCACGACCACGGCGTGTTGGTCCACCAGGCCTTCGCCGTCCTCTGGCTCGGATCCTGACAGGTGTCGAATCCGTGCATTGAGATCCCCGCGCCGGACCCGTTGCTCAGCGCGTAGGTCGGGGCCGCCGTCGATGAGAAGAGCACCATCTGCGCTCCCACGGCAGCGACGAGCAGAGCGACCTTCAGTCTGGTCAAATCACCACCCCCCTGTATTGAGAGAGACTCGGGAGCGCCTCGCCCGCGCTCCCGTCTTCATCTCCTTCGCGGCGATGGGGCGGATGTGACAGCGGCCGGCTCTCGCGATCAGGGGCCCACTGCGCAGCACAGCTCGCTCGCCCGGCGCGACACCTGTCTCGATTGGCGCCCGGGGTTACAGAATACGAACCCTGCCGCCACTTTCCGGGCTGGGCCCATCGACCTCGCAGGGCCAGGGTGCGGCACCGGCGAGCACCGGGGCCGGCGCCGAGCACCTACATCGCGTCGCGCGCAGCGATGCCGCCCACGCCTCCCTGCGCCTCCCGGTCGGGACTGACCGCGCTCGACCTGGCCGCCGCCCTGCGCAGGCTGGCCGACGGCTCCCGGCCGCATGTAATCGCGGACCAGCTCAGGGAGCCGGGACGAGGCCGCGGCCTCTTCGAGCGCGAGGGGTGGCGGCCCGGCGATCGCGCCCGCCGCGTGCTCCAGGTCGCCCGCCTGGACACCGGCACCGAATCCCTCACGCTGCGCGTGGAGCTGCGCGGGGCGGTGGACGCATTCTCGGTCCCCGCCGACGTCACGATTCCGCCCGGCGGCGAGCCGGTCGACCTCACCGTGGACGTGCACCCGCCAGCCCCCGGCATCCACTCCGCCGAGCTGCGCCTGGTCGAGACGGCCAGTGGGCTGCCCGTGCACCAGACGCTGCTGACGGTCGTGGCCGCCCTCGAGCTCGGCGCCGGGACGCTGACCGAGCGGCGCGTGATCGGCTTCAAGGGGGCCGCCTGGTTCGTCCGGGTCCCTGCAGATGCCCGGTCGCTGCGCTGCGCCGTGCACCCACTGGATGGCGAGGTGAGCGTTCGGCTCGTCGATCCCTCGATGCACGGGCAGCGTCAGCTCGGCCGCACGGGCGAGGACGGCCCGCTCAGCACCACGATCGATACGCCGCCAGCCGGCGTCTGGGAGGTTCGTGTCCGGAGGGATCAGGCCTCGAGCTCGGACGTCGAGCTCCAGGCTGCGATCGAGATGTCGATACCCACGCAGTCGAGACCCGAGACCGAGCCGGCCCGGCGCTGGCAGGCGCTGGCCACCCGCTCCCGCCCCGCCGTCATCGAACTCGACCTGCCGGAGCACGCTGACACGGTTACGGTGACCTCACACACACCGGAGGGCGTCGAGCTGGCGCTGTTCGTCTACCGGTGGGATGCGGAGGGAGCA
>DATFRD010000277.1:0-2255 GCA_035263645.1 Candidatus Dormiibacterota bacterium
GTCCCGGAGCCGTCCGAGCGATGAGCGACGGAGACATTGCGGCCGGGCAGGTTGGCATCCGGGTTCAGCCGCTTGATCTCCGGGTCGTCCCACCGCTTGACCTTGCCCAGGAACAGGTCGGCCACCGTCGGCCCGTCGAGCTTCAGGTTGTCGAGGCCGGGCAGGTTGTAGGCGATCGCCACGACACCGACCGTGGCAGGGAACTCGACGAGCGCCTGGTCGCCGCCCGCGGCTGTCACCTCGTCGGGTTTGAGCGGCACGTCGGAAGCCCCGAAGTCCACCGACTGCTGGGTGAAGCGCTGGATCCCGGTGCCGGACCCGACCGCGTCATACGCGACGGTCACCTTCGGATAGAGCTTCTGATAGCCGTCGAACGCCTTCTGATAGAACGGCGCCGGGAAGGTGGCGCCGGCGCCGTGGAGTGCCCCCGCACCGACGTCCGGCGTGGCGCTCGGCGACAGCTGCGAGCTGCTCCCCGAGCTCGACGCGCCGCAGGCCGCGACGCAGAACACCACCAGCGCGGCGGATGCTCCCCTGAGCATTTCCCCTCCTTTCCGTAAGGCGCAATTCATTCGAACGGATCGACCTCGCGTACGCGGCCGTCGCTGAGGACCAGCACCCGGTCCGCGGACCGGGCGACCGCCTTCTGGCTGGTGGCCAGCAGAACCCCGATGCCCGAATCGGCGACCTCTCTCAGCATCGACAGGATCGCCGCCGACGCCTGGGGGTCGAGTCCGGCGGTCGGCTCCTCGGCGATGACAAGCACCGGGACCCGGGCCAGGGCCCTGGCCAGAGTGGCGCACCGCTCTTCCCAGGCCGACAGCCGGCTCACGGGTGTCCCCGCGTGGTGCTCGAGGCCGGTTGCCTTCAGGACCATGGCGGCGAGGGCGGCCGATTCACGCGGCGACCCCCCGGCGATGCGAGCGGCGGATGCCACTTCTTCCGCGACTGTCTTTGATGAGGGGACGCTGCCTTGGGCCATCCAGCCGACCTTGCGCCAGGGCTCCTGCTCGACGTCCCCCGCGAGCAGGACCAGCCCGACGTCAGGCCGCTCCCGCCCACCGCAAAGGGCCAGGAGCGCCGACCGCTCCCCGCCGGGATCCCCCACCACCGACACCACCTCCGCCTCTCGAACCTGAAAGCTGACTTCGCTCAGGGCGAGCCTCCTCCCCCGGCGCGAGGACCCGACCTGAACGCCCCGCACGTCCAGGACGGCAGCCCGGCCGTCATCACCTGCCCGCGGTAGCGGCCGGCCTGAGTTCGGCGCGAGGGGAAGCGTCCGTGCGCCAGGCAGCTCAACGACCCAGTCGACCCGAGGAGCCGCCCGGTGGTCGCGGGTGGCAAGGATCGAGGAGATGCGCCCCTGGCCGAGCACGTCGTCCATGCACGCACGCACCTCCTCGGCGCTGTCCGCATCCAGGCCTCCCAGCGGGTCGTCGACGAGGAGCAGGCGGGGCTGGGAGGCGAGCCCGGCCGCGAACGCCAGACGCCGGCGCTCGCCGACCGTACGCTCCGCCGGACGCCGGCCTTCACGCCCGGCGAGGCCCACCGCCGTCAGCAGATCGCGAGCCACCGCCCGCGCCGGCACCCGGGGCGAAGCAGACGCCGAGAGCTGCACGTTCTCGTCTGCCGTCAGCCCCGGCCACAAAGCGTGGTCAGGTCGCTGGCACACAAAGCTCACCTGGCGCGAATAGCCGGCACGCTCCCCTTCGCTCATGGCCGTCAGGTCATAGCCGGCAACGCGAACCCGCCCCGCCTGGGGCTTTTGCAGCCCCGCAAGAACGCGCAGGAGCACCGACTTGCCGCTTCCGCTCGGCCCCACGATGGCCAGCCGCTCACCCACGGCGAGGGTCAGCTCGACATCTCTGATGGCGACCAGCTCTTCCCCTGCCGCCGGATAGGTCTGGGTCAGCCCCCAGACTTCGACCAGTGGGTCATGCGGGCTGACGGTGCTCATTGTGATCGGACGTCTGTCGGAGTCACGGCGACCCTCGGCAAGGCCGGCCTGGCCGGCCGGCCGAATAGAAGGCCACCGGCCAGGAGCAGCGCCGGCGTCAGGGTAAGCCCGAGGGCGACGGCGGCCGTAGACAGCGCCAGGCTGGCGTCGCCGGCGCGAGCACCCATACCCAGAGCCAGGGCCAGACCGAGACATCCGCCCGCCACCGCACTCAGCCCGAGCACCAGCCGGAGCTCGATGCGGTGCGCGCGGCGCAAGATCCGGGCCGGCAGGCCGTCGAGGAGAAGGCTTGCGTCGT
>DATFRD010000278.1:0-2778 GCA_035263645.1 Candidatus Dormiibacterota bacterium
AGGTCGATGGCCTGGCCGACCAGGAACGGGATGAGCAGCGCGCCGGAGGCGCGCACCGTGATGAGCAGGGCGGCTGCAACCAGGCGCCAGCGATAGGGCCGGACGAGCGCCGCGAGCAGGCGCCGTGAGCGCCGGCGCAGCAGCGCCGTGACGTCGGCGGGAAGGTCGTCGACGTCCTCGCCCGCGACCCCCCGCCACCGGTCCCGCTGCTCGATGGCCATGTCTAGGCTGCCTCCTCGGCCAGCAGCGAGCGGTACCGTGAGGAGCGCCGCAGCAGCTCGGAGTGGGTGCCCACGTCGGTCACCCGGCCGCCCTCCAGCAGGGCCACCCGGTCGGCCAGGGCCAGCGTCGACGGCCGGTGCACCACGAGCAGCGCCGTGACCTCGCCGAGCACGGAGGCCAGGGCCTCCTCGATCTCCGACTCGGTGTGCACATCCACTGCGGACAGCGGGTCGTCCAGCACCAGGACGCGGGGTGAGCCGAGCACCGCCCTGGCCAGCGCCAGCCGCTGGCGCTGGCCGCCGGACAGCGAGTAGCCCTGCTCGCCCACGCGCGTCTCGAGGCCCCAGGGCAGGTCCCAGACGAACTCCGCCCTTGCCACCCGCAGCGCCCGTCTGAGCTCGGCGTCGGAGGTGACCGGGCGGCCCATCACGAGGTTCTCGTGGACGGAGGCGGAGAACAGGATGGGGTCCTCGAACGCCACGCCCACCCGGGCTCGCAGAGCCCGCAGCTGGATGTCCCGCACGTCGACGCCGTCCAGGCTGACGCGCCCCTCGGTCACGTCGTAGAGCCGGGGGATCAGCGTCGCCACCGTCGTCTTGCCGCTGCCGGTGGCGCCCACCAGCGCGACGGTCTCGCCCGGCTCCAGCTCCAGGTCGAGCCCCCGCAGCACCCAGTCGCCGCCGGCGTAGCGGAAGCCCACGCCCTGGAGCCGGACGCTTCCACGCACCCGGGCGAGTCCCCGCGCCAGGGGGCGGTCGACGATCTCCGGCCGCGAGTTGAAGACCTCCGCCAGGCGGGTCGACGCTGTGACGGCCTCCTCGCCCATGGCCAGGATCCAGCCCAGGGCGTCGAGCGGCCAGATCAGCATGAACAGATAGGTCATGAAGGCGACCAGCCCGCCGATCGTGAGCTGCCCGGCGACGACGGCGACGCCGCCGACCAGCAGGACCAGGGCCAGGTCCGCGTTGACCAGCAGAGTGAAGGCCGTCCAGGTCCGTGCGCGCACCCGCACCGCCTCCAGGTTGGTCTCCCTGAGCCGCGTCGCCTCCTGCTCGAACCGCCGGCGGAGGAGCCCGTTGCGACCGAACGCCTTGATGATCCGGACCCCGGTCGCCATCTCCTCGATGACGGTGGTCATGTCGCCCTGCAGGTCCTGGACCCGGCGGGCGATGGCCGCATACCGCCTGAAGAAGGCCCGGCTGACGAGCGCCACGGGCAGGACGACGAGGGCGCTGACCAGGGCCAGTCGCCACTCCAGGCGGACCAGGACGACCAGGACGACGACCCACTGGGCGCCGAAGAACGCGGCGAACATGAGCCCGAACCCGAAGAACCGGCGGACCGTCTGGATGTCGGCGACCGCCCGGGAGAGCAGCTGGCCGGACTGCCAGTTGTCGTGGAACGCGACCTGGAGGCCCTGCAGGTGCGCGTAGAAGTCGTCGCGCAGCTCGGTCTCCATCCGCAGCGAGGCCAGGTTGGAGTAGAAGCGGCGGGCGAAGTTGGCCGCCACCTCGAGCGCGGCCAGCCCCAGCAGCCCGGCGGCGTACGGGATCAGCTGGACCGGCCGCCCGTGCCCGACGGGCCCGTCGATCACCGCAGCGATCAGCAGCGGGATCGCAGTGGCGGCGGCCAGCGACACCGCCGAGCCGGCCACCGTGACGGCGAGCAGGTGCGTCTGCGGCCGCAGATAGGGCAGGAATCGACGCAGGGGGAGCGAGAGCACCGAGCGACCTCCAGCAAATGGCGGGGGGACGGGCCCACCAAGCGTACCGAAACGGCCGGTTGTGCGAGGCAGGCCTCGAGCTCGCGGTGGTAGCCTCACGGTAACACCCTTTCTTACCAGGAGGCGATCAGCACGAGAGCACGACAGACGTTCACCATCTCGCTTCCCCCCGATCTCGCCGCCGAGGTCGACCGCGTCGCCCGGGCCGAGCACCGGAGCCGGAGCGAGCTCCTGCGTGAGGCCTTCCGGCAGTACGTCCAGCGACGCCAGCGCTGGGAGGCGATCTTCGACTACGGCGAGGCCAGGGGACGCCAGCTGGGGCTCCGGTCCGAGGAGGACATCGCACGGCTCGTCGACCAGGACCGCCAGGAGAGGCGGGGGAGACGCGCTGGGACCGGCTGAGCGGCGAGCGGTCCTGGACACCAATATCCTGATCTCGGCGCTGGTGCTCGGCGGCAGCAACGCGCGCCGGGCCCTGGAACTGGCGCTTGCCGGCAGGATGCGGCCGGTCAGCTCGACGCACCTCATGTCCGAGCTCGAGGACGTCCTGGTACGCAGGTTCGGATACTCGCCTGCGGCCGCGCGCGAGACCAGGCTGGAGATGGAGCTGGTCGCGGTCCTGGTCGAGCCTGCCCGCGTCCCCGGGGTCTGCCGGGATCCCGACGACGACCACGTCCTGGCCGCGGCGGCAGGCGGCCGAGCGGGGTGGATCGTGACCGGAGACAAGGACCTGCTCGAGCTGAGGTCCTGCTGCGGGGTCGAGATCCTTACCGTGGCTCACTTCCTCGAGCTGGCTCAAGGCTGGTGACGCTCCCGGCCGCCGGTTGTGCGAG
>DATFRD010000279.1:0-8711 GCA_035263645.1 Candidatus Dormiibacterota bacterium
CTCCGGTGGCGAAGTCATATGCCTGGTCGACGAGGCGGGCCTGCTCGGGGTGCCAGATGAGGGCGTGACCATCGACCTCCACATCCCCCCACAGGGGATACGGCGCCCGGGCGAACCCTTCGCCGTCCTCAACCGGATCCCGCTCGACCAGCCCGTCGACCATGCAGAGGCCATCCACGAACGGGATGCGGCCAACACGAAGGCCGAGCAGGCCGTTGGAGAGGTAGGCCGGAAGGTACTCCGGACGGTACTCGGTGATTGATGAGGGACTGAAGGGACCTGCCAAGACGGCTGCAGAGCGTAACCGGCGGGGAGCGCTCATGTACAGCGGCCTTGACGGACAAACCACGGCCAGCTCCTCGTGTCAAGTCGTGAGTGCGTCGGCCGGGCCGAACCGCGCTATCGTCGTGGTATGCCCCGCAGCGTTGCCCTGGGGGAGTTCCTGCGGGCCGGCAGGAGCTGGTCCGTCCGGCACATGCCGGACTGCCTCTCCTGGGCCGCCGTATCCACTCCTGGCCGGACGACTGGCCACCTGGCGGACATGAATACTCGCGTCGAGCGTTCCGTGGACCGTCGGCGAGGATCACGATCGATTCGTATGCACCGAGGCCGGGTGGCGTGTGAAGCACGAGGCGATGGGAGCGGCTCTTCGTCCGTAGGCGACGGGGACCTCGACGGAGGCCCGGCGATAGAAACAGGTACGCGCGTGACCCTCACGGGTGGCTCGTCGATCGTCATCCGGAGCAAGCCAGCACGCGCGGACCCCTAAGACACAGGCTGAAGCCAGCCGTAGACGTCCACGTAGATGTATCGCTTCTCAAAGTAGTCAACAGTCGTAGCATCGGCCACTGGAACAACAACCTTCACAACCCCGCGGGTCGGAATCACTCCACTGGTAAAAACGGGCATGCCTCGGTCGGCAAGAGCCTTCCAATCATCGCGAATTCGCTTGTGAACATCTAGCAGCTCTTGTTCCGACACCGGCGGTGGGGGGCGATGCGCTCGAGACACAGGCTCGGTAGTGGTTGTGGTTTGAGACTCCACTGTCTGGGGCGGCCGAGTCAGAATCAGTACGTGCCCATCCCATGTTCCCTCGACCCTCATTATTGGTGTCCAGAGACCGCTGGGAAGTCGCCTGGATTCAGGTGATTGTCTTAGGTCGATCCCCTTGAGGACGACGCCTGAACAGGTGGACGGCGGATAAACGGCCGGCATCGCATAGCAGGCGTAGACAGGCCCGCCGTGCGGTGACCAAAGTGGAGCGACTACCGCGTAGCGTCCGTGGTCCATTTGAGAATCTCCGACGGCCGCACAGCCGAACAACAGGAAAAGAGGGATAAGCAACCGTCCCCACATTTCCTATGCACGGTATCACGATCCCGCGGCTAATCGGAGTCGAGCTTTGGGGGTCGGTCATTGAAGCGACGGATTCACGTCAGACGTCCCAGTGGACCGTCCGGTGAGCGTCCCGGACGATCGCGACCACCTGGTCGACGAGAGCGGGCGCGGCGGCGAGCACGGCGCGTGATTCCGTGCCGTAGTCGGAGCCGTCCAGCTCGACGACCCGGGCGCCCGTCTCGCGGGCTACCATGGCGCCAGCCGTGGCCGGTGCGGCGTGTCCGCAGCGACGTGCGGCGGCCGTCGCGCTCAACCGCGCTGGGCGCAGTCGGCTCGCCGATGCCGGCCCTGTAAAGGCCGCCAACTCAGGGGCCCGACACAGGCCGGCTTGACTCTCACACGCATGAGGGTTGAAGACTGGAGGCATGGAGAAAGACGAGCCGGAAGCAGAACCGCTGGGAAGGCTGATCCCGATCGGGCGCTTCGCCAGGCTGGCCGGCCTCTCCCTACCGCAGCTCCGCCACTACGACCGCCGCGGGCTGCTGCCGCCGGCGGCCCGCGACCGCCGCTCGGGGTACCGCTACTACCGCGAGGCTCAGGCCGAGGCCGCCCGCGTCATCGCCCTGCTCCGGTCCATAGACGTTCCGCTCGCGGACATCGAGGAGCTGTTGGCCGCGCCGGAGCCGGAGCAGGTGCTTCGGGTGTTCGCCGAGCACCGTGCGCGCGTCGAGCGTCGCCTGAGCGAGGCCCGCGCGGCCCTGGAATCCATAGACCGGATCGTCAAGGAGAGAGAGCTCATGGGAAGCACCACGGCGGGCCGCTGCTCGTTCTGCCACCGCCCCGCCTCGGAGGCTCCGCTGCGCCTGACCAGCGGCGGGGCCGGGATCTGCCTGGCCTGCGTGGACCTCGCCCTCGAGGTCCTGGAGATCGACGCCCGCGGCCCCGCGAAGCCGCCTACCCCGCCCGAGGAGCTGCCCCGGGGGTGGCTGGCCTGCGCGTTCTGCGGGCGGGACCGCACGCAGGTACGCAAGCTCGTCGCCGGGCCGGAGATCGTCATCTGCGACGGCTGCCTGGCCCACGTCGCCGCCTGAGCTGGATCAGGCCGGGTGTCGGCGGCGGGGTTGAACGGGCGTTCTTGACGGTAGGCGACAGCTGCGCGTGTCGCGATGGGCGGCCGACCAGCCGGTGAGAGGAGGTCCCCGCGTCACTGACAGGCCAGCGCTGATGGGCACCATTGTCGCTTCGCACCTGACATCGGGGCATGCGCTGCTCCTACCGGGCCGGGCAGCGCCGCAGACCTGACCACCCGCCGAGGTATAAGTGTGGCGGTGGGCCGCAGCACAGGACACGCCGACGGCGCGGACCAGGACGCCCGGATGACCACCGGCGGGGTCGAGCAGATCGCCGGCTACGTCGACCTCGAGCGGATCGGCGAGGGCGGCTTCAGCGTCGTGTACCGCGCCACGGAGGAGCACCTGGCGCGGACCGTCGCGCTCAAGGTGCTGGCCCTGGCCGCTGTGGACGAGCGGGCCCTGCAGCGGTTCCAGCGCGAGTGCCTGATGCTGGGCCGACTGACCGGCCACCCCAGCATCGTCACGGTGTTTGGGACCGGCACGACCGAAGCGGGCCGTCCCTACATCGCCATGGAGTACTTCGAGCGCGGGTCGCTGCGGGACCGCCTGGCGCGCGAGGGCCCACTGGCGGTCGGGGACGTTCTCCATGTCGGCGTCAGGATCGCCGGCGCGCTTGCGGCGGCGCACCGCATGGGTATCCTGCACCGGGACGTCAAGCCGCAGAACATCCTTGTGTCCCGCTACGGTGAGCCGGCGCTGGCCGACTTCGGCATCGCCACCCTCGCAGACCTGGTCGAGGCCACGGCCCGTTCGGATGCGCTCACGCCCTACCACGCCGCTCCTGAGATCCTGGAGGGCCGGCCGCCGACGCCGGCGTCCGACGTCTACTCCCTGGGCTCCACCCTCTACCAGCTGCTGGCCGGCCGCCCCGCGCACCAGCAGGAGGCGGAGGGTGCCATCGGCCCGCTGCTGCTGCGAGTTCTCAACGAGGAGCCCCCGGACATTGCCCACCCCGACGTGACCCCGTCCGTGATGGCGGTGATCCGACAGGCGATGGCCAGGCGCCCGGAGGACCGGTTCGGCGGCGCGCTGCCGTTCGGGGAGCGCCTCCAGTCCCTGCAGGTGGCGCTCGGGTTGCCGCTCACCGAGCTGGTGCATCCAGACGGGCCGCCGGAGGAGCGCACCGGGGACCGGCCGGCCGGGCAGGTGGCTGACGAGCCCGAGACAGCTGTGCTCGATCCCCGGGAGCGGACCGTCGCCGGGCCCCGCCCCGCCCTCGTGCCGGACCGGGGTGGCCGGACTGGCGCACGCTGGCGCTGGCGGCTGGCCGGCGGCCTCGTCACGCTCGCGCTGCTGGGCGCGCTCGGTGCCGGCGCCCATGCGCTCATCGGCCGGGCGCCGGGCAGCACGGCGACCGCCCGCACGGCCACCCCGGCCCCGGTGCCGCAGGCTGTCGTCGGGGCGGCCCGACCGGTGCAGCTGACCGCCGTCGACGGCGGGAGCGCCGTGGTGCTGCACTGGCACCTGGCACCGGGCGGTGACCAGTACCCGCTGGTGATCCGGCTGCTCGAGACTGGCCGGGCGGCCGCCTCGGTCACCCCGGTCCAGAAGGGGACCACGACCAAGACGCTGACCGGCCTGGACCCTGGCACGGGCTACTGCTTCGCGGTCGGCGCCCTGGTGGCGACCGGCAGCCCGCCGGTGGTCTCGTGGTCCGAGACGGTCTGCATCCGGGGCGCGGTCCCCGCACAGCCCTCCCCGGGCGGCTAGGCGATGGAGCTCCGCCTCCGGCTGGAGGCACCCGACCGCCGGGCGCTGGACCTCTCCGTCCAGATCGGGCCGGCGGCGCGCGTCGCCGATCTGACCGCTGCTCTGGCCCGGGCGAGCGGGCAGCAGCCCGCCGGGCTGTTCTGTCACCGGCGCCGTGCGTGGCTGGCGCCCGATCAGACGGTGCACGACGCCCGGCTGCGGCAGGGCGAGGTGCTTGCGCTGCTGCCGCCCGGCGGACAGCCTCCGGGGACGGCGCCGCCGGCCAGCGCCGCGGCGCTCCTCCTGGTCACCGGAGGGCCCTGCAGCGGCGCCCGCCACCCGCTGGCGCCGGGCCGGCACCGGGTCGGGCGCTCTCCGTCGTGTGACGTGGTGCTCGCCGACGCGGCGGTCTCCGGCGTGCACCTGGAGGTTCAGGTGGACTCGCTGGGCGCCGTCACGGTGGCCGACGCCGGCACCGCCAACGGCACGTTCGCCGATGGGGTCCGCCTCCATTCGCCCCTCGACGTGGCACACGGCCAGGAGATCGAGCTCGGCCGCAGCCTGCTCTCCTTCGCGCCGCCGGGCCCCGACGGTCAGCCTTCGCCGGACGACACCGGCCACGTCCCCTTCAACCGGCCGCCGCGGGGGGCGCCGCGGGCGGTCCGGCTCCGCTTCCCGCTGGCGCCCAGCCCGGCCAGGGCCCGCCCAACGGGCCTGTCCATCTCCGGGGCCGCAGTGCCGCTGGTGATGGGGGCCGCGATGTACTTTGCGCTCGGCCGCCAGCCGCTGTGGCTGCTCATCATGCTGCTCTCCCCGATCATGGTGGTCGGCTCGTTCGTGGAGAGCTGGGTCGGCGCCAGCCGGAGGAACCGCAGGGAGCACGCCCGGCACGGACGGCAGGTCCAGGACCTGGAGGCCGAGCTGGAGCGTGCCCGCCGGGAGGAGACGGCTCGCCGCCGAGCCGCTTCGCCGGGCCTGGCCGTGGTGGCCGAGAGGGCACGAACGGTGCAGCCGTCTCTGTGGGAGCGGCGGCGCGACCACTCCGACTTCCTGTTGCTCAGGATCGGTTGGGGCGACCAGCCCTCCGGCATCGCGGTCGATCTGCCGGCCGAGGAGGGCAGCCACGCCGTCCACGCCCGGGTAGAAGCGCTGGTCGAACGGAACGGGACCCTCCCCGCCACGCCGCTGGCCGTGTCCATGCCCGCGGTCGGCTCGCTCGGGGTGACCGGGGAACGCGGCCAGGTGCTGGCGCTGGCCAGGAGCCTGATCGCCCAGGTAGCGGGCCTGCACAGCCCGAGGGACGTCGGGCTCGTGGCCGCCGTCGAGGCGTCGGACCGCGAGCTCTGGCGATGGCTGGCCTGGCTGCCGCACGTGCACCCGGAGGCGCCGGTGCTCCCGGGCCCCTCGGTGGCGGCCGACACGGGGGCTGCGTGCGACCTCCTGGATCGCCTTGTCGAGCTCATGGAGCGGCGGCTGCGGGCCAGCGCGAGCAGCTACGGAGAGCGGGTGCTCGACGCCGAGCCCGCCGTGGTCGTGCTGCTCGACGGCTCCGCCGAGCTGCCCCGTGCCGCCGTGGACCGCATCCTGACCCACGGGCCCGCGTGCGGGCTGCACGTGATCTGGCTCGGGCGATCCAGGGCCGCGCTGCCCGGCGCCTGCGGCGCCTTCGTGGAGCTCGACTCGGCGACCGGGGCGCCGACGCTCACGCTGGCCGGGTCGGAAGAGACGCTCCACGGATTCGGTGCCGACCTCAGCTCCCTTGCCGTGGTCGACGAGCTGGCGCTCAGCCTGTGCCCCGTCCGCGACGTCGAGGCGGCGGGCGGCCGGGCCGAGATCCCTCGCTCCGTCAGCCTGCTCGAGCTGCTCGACCTCCGCCAGGACAGGGCGAGCCGGATCGCGGATCGGTGGCGGCAGGGCGACGACAGGCTATCTGCCAGGCTCGGCCTGGGGGCTGGCGGGCAGGTGTGCGAGGTGAGCCTGCGCTACGACGGTCCCCACGCGCTGGCAGGCGGGATGACGGGCGCCGGGAAGAGCGAGCTGCTCCAGTCGCTGGTGGCGTCGCTGGCCGCCGCACACCCTCCGAGCCACCTGACGTTCATCCTGGTCGACTACAAGGGCGGGGCGGCATTCAAGGACTGCGTCCACCTGCCGCACACGGTGGGCTTCGTCACGGACCTCGACGGGCACCTGGTGAACCGCGCCCTCACCTCGCTGCGGGCGGAGCTGCGGCGCCGTGAAGAGGTGCTCAGGGAGGCCGGCTGCAGGGACCTCTTCGAGCTCCGCGCCCGCAGCCCGGCCAGCGCCCTACCCAGCCTCGCCATCGTCGTGGACGAGTTCGCGGCTCTGGCCGCCGAGCTGCCTGAGTTCGTGGACGGCATGGTGGACATCGCGGCCCGCGGGCGCAGCCTGGGCATCCACCTGGTGCTCGCCACCCAGCGGCCGGCGGGCGTGATCAGCGACCGCATCCGGGCCAACACGAACCTCCGCCTCTCGCTGCGCTTCGCTGACGCGGGCGACAGCCAGGACGTGATCGGGACCAGCGACGCGGCCCGGCCCGGGCTGCCTCGGGGCCGGGCGTTCGTCCGCACCGGTTCAGACGCCGTGGTCGAGTTCCAGGCCGCGCACGCGAGCGCCCGGACCGCCGGCGACGGCGGAGCGGCTCGCGTCGTTGTCCAGGAGATGGACCGCAGCGGACAGCCGGTCGAGCAGGCGCCGGCCGCGGCCTCCGACGGCGAACCCTCGGGTGCCATGTCCGACCTGATGCTCGTGGTCCAGGGGGCGCAGGACGCCGCGACGGCGCTGGGGCTGCCGGCGCCCGCGCGACCCTGGCTGCCGACGCTGCCGGCGCTGCTGCCCCTCGACGACCTCGAGGCCGCGGCCCCCGCCCCGGTCCAGGCGGCCGCGATCGGCCTGGTGGACGACCCTGGCCGCCAGCGTCAGCTCCCGCTCGCGTTCGACGTGGACAGGGACGGCAGCCTGCTGGTCCTGGGCACGGGCGGCAGCGGCAAGACGACGGTCCTGCGCACCCTCGCCACAGCGCTCGCCCGACGCCTCGACCCCGGCCGCATGCACCTGTACGGGCTGGACTTCGCCACCCACGGCCTCAGCTCGCTCAGGAGCCTGCCCCACTGCGGCGACGTGGTCGCGGCGGACGAGCCGGAGCGGGCCCTGCGGCTCCTCCAGGTGCTGCGGAAGGAGCGCGAGCGCCGCCGGAGCCTGCTCGCGGCAAGCGGTGCAAGCAGCGTCGCCGAGCACGAGGCGGCCGGCGGCGAGGCGCTGCCCCGGCTCCTGGTCCTGCTGGATGGGTACACGGGGTTCCGATCCACGTTCGAGGACATCGAGCTGGGCGCGCCGCTCGATCTCCTCCGCTCGCTCGCCAGCGACGGGCGGTCCCTGGGCATGACCTTCGTGATCACCGCCGATCGTGCGGGTGCCGTACCGCCGCCGCTGACGGCCGCGATGGGCCGGCGGCTGGTGCTGCGCCTGGCCAATGAGGACGAGTACCTGTACGCCGGGCTGGAGCGGTCCCTGTACCTCGGAGCCGCGCTGCCGCCGGGCAGGGGCTTCACCGACCACGCGCTCGAGTTCCAGGCCGCGGTGGTCGGGGACAGGCCGGCCGGCAGCGCTCAGGCCGCGGCGATCGAGCGCGTCGCGGCGGAGCTGCGCGCGCGCCACCCCGGCCAGTCGGCGCCGGAGGTCCGGCTGCTTCCCGTCGAGGTGCCCGTCGCCGAGCTGCCGGCGCCACAGCGGTCGCTGCAGGCGGTCATCGGCCTGGTGGACGGCGACCTGGAGCCGGCTCGGATCGACCTGGACGAGGGCCATCTGCTGGTGGCCGGGCCGCGGCGCAGCGGGCGGACGACGGCTGTCGCCGCCTGCGCGGTTTCGCTGTTCCGGGCGCCAGGCGCACCGCCGCTGTACCTCCTCGCCCCCCGGCGAAGCAGCATGCTGCGCGACCTGCGCGTGTGGGCCGAGGTCGGGGTAGGCGTCGCCGACTGCGCGGCCCTCGCCCAGCGGCTGGAGGCGGCCCTGGAGGGCTCCGCAGACGGCCCGGACCTCTCCCGCGGAGCGGTGGTCGTGCTCGACGACGGCGAGGAGCTGGCCGACTCCGCCGCCGGCCCCGCCCTGGAGGCCATCGCCAGGCGGGGTCGCGACCAGGGGGTGCGCCTGGTTGCGGCGATCGAGACGCACGCCGCGCACGCCTCGTACGGCGGCTGGCTGGCCGAGGTACGGCGCGATCGGCAAGCGCTGCTGCTCGATCCTGACCCGGTGATGGACGGCGCGCTGGCCGGCGGCGTCCGCCTGCCGCCCCGGACGGCGCCGGCGCCGCCCGGTCGCGGCTACCTCGTGCTGAGCGGGCTGGTCGCCCTGGTCCAGGTGGCCATGGCAGCCGGCGGGGAAGGGGGCCGGTCAGCCGGCGTCAGCTGATCGGCCCCGACCACGAACTTGGAGCCTGCGCGCAGGCTCTTACTGGCCGCCCCCGGCGACCATGATGTTCGTCGTGATCTTCTGGATCTCGCTGCGCAGCTTGCTCAGCTCCTCCAGCATCTTGTT
>DATFRD010000280.1:0-22400 GCA_035263645.1 Candidatus Dormiibacterota bacterium
CGGGGTCCGCGCTGGTGCGCAGGGGCGACGCCGTGCTGGGCGCCGTGGGCGTCAGCGGCGCCGCGCCAGAGCAGGACCTGGCCTGCGCCGAAGCGGGCCTCGCGGCGCTCATGGCCTAGGGGTGCGCATCAGGGCCCTGACCTGAGCAGGCGGTACCGCTCGATGGGCAGGTATCGGGTCGAAGGAAGGTCCGGGCGGCTCTCGTAGAGGACGAAGTCCTCCACGGTCCAGGGCGGGAGGACCGGCGCGGGCGGCAGCGGCGGCAGGTGCTCACCCTCCCGCCGCTGCCGAGCCACGGTGACGTGGGCGCGAAACGGACGCGCCTCCGGCTCCAGCCCGGCCGAGCGGCAGGCGGTCTCGACAGCCTCGGCGAGCGCCGTGCAGGCCGGCACCCCGTCCGAGACGCGAAGCCAGGCCACCCGCGGCGACAGGCGTGGCCCGAACGTCCCCATGCCGTCCAGCGCGATGCCGAACGGGGCGCCCTCGACCCGGGCCAGGGCGCGACGGACGCGGTCGAGCTGCGCCGGCTCCAGCCCGCCCAGGAACCGAAGGGTCAGGTGCAGGTCTCCGGCCGCCACCCAGCGGTAGCCCGGGGCACGGAGCGCGCACCCCTCCAGGTGGGCCGCCAGCGCGGCGCGATGGCCGTCGGGAAGGGCCAACCCGACGAAGCAGCGAACCCGGGCGGGCACGTCGTCACGATAGAGGAACGACGCCGGACCTCAGCCGTCCGCCGGCGACGTGGCCCCGAACGCTGAGCGGTCGGATGCGGATCGCCACCGGGAACCGTCTGGCCCAGGCCTGGGGACCCTTGCCCATCAGGCCGCCGTACTTGGTCAGGAAGGGGGGATGCTCGTCGGCCGGCGGGTGGCCGGCGTCGATCCAGGCTCGGCCGGCGATCACCACGACGCCCTCTCCCACGCCGTCGACGTGCAGCGAGACCCGGGGCCGCTCGCGGACGTGACGCAGACGGTGGGCAGAGGCGACGTTGTAGACGAGCACGCTCTCACCGTCCCAGAGGAACCACACCGGGTTGGGCTGCGGCGTGCCGTCGCTGCCCACCGTGATCAGCCAGATCAGCCGATCGTCGTGCAGGCGCCGGTGGACGCACTCGCCGAACGGCGTCGACGGGTCGGGCAGCGGGCTCTGGCTGGTCATGGCTGGCACCTCCGGGCTGCGGTGGAGACGGCAGGCCGGCCGATCGGCAGCCTTCCGCGGGTGGGGCCCATACTGGGCCCGGTGAACCTGCACCTGCTCGGCGGACTCCTCCTCGGCGGTCTCGCCGTGCTGGTGGGCGTCGCCTGGATATTCGGCGCGCTCCGCCGCCGGCGAGACCGGGCCGACACCGCCCCGACGTACGCGGCCACCGGCGGCATCGTCTACACCATCTTCCAGATCGGCTGCGCGGGGCTGCTGATCGTGGCCGGCCTGGCCATCCTCGGCCTGATGCTGGCCGGCGGCCCGCCCTAGGGGCGCCCCTGGGGGTGCCGGCTCCTCGAAACTGCTCAGGGGCCTTTCGTGCCCGGCGGCATCATCGGCGACACGTCGAGCTCACCGTGATTGCAGGCGGTCGCCTGGAAGGCTCCCAGGTGCACCTGCGTCGTCTCGTCCGGCGGGGTGACGATCAGGCCGGAGGACGTTGGGCAGGACGTCTCCGAGCCGACCGGGACGTCCTCCCAGTGGACCCAGAAGGGCGCCGTGTCGCCGGGCTGCACCGTGAACTGGCTCACGCGCGTCCACGGGAACCGGCTGCCGGTGTCGCGCACGACGTTCGTCGGCAGCTGGTTGCCGCTCGCGTCCAGCAGCGCCATGCCGACGTAGCCGAAGAACCAGCACGGCGTGGAGCCGGTGTTCCTCAGGCCGAGCTCCTCGATCACGTTGCCGGCGCCGGCGCCGGGTGCGCCCACAGCGGTCAGCGAGAGGCCGCCGGTGTGGCAGCGGTCAATCTGCGCCTGGCCGTCGCCGCCGCCGCCAGCCGGGGTGGCTGGCGGCGGCGCGGCAGACCCGCCGGGGACAGGGGTGGCGCTGGAGGCCTGGGACGTCGGGGGGCTGGCGCCGGAGCACGCGGTGAGGAGGAGCGCCGCTGCGATCGTCGCCGGCACCCGCAGACATCGAAGACGTCCCATCTCGCCGGAAACTCTAGATGAGTGCTTCCGATTGGCGGCGAGAGATTCGGTGGCCAGGTGCCCCAGATCGTGGGTCTGCGCCGAGGACCGGAGCGAGCCTATTCGTCAATAGGCGAGCGAGGACCGCAGAAGCAGGGCCGCGAGATGGGGTGCATGGGCGCCGAAGGTCCGTCGACAACTCGGAAGCACTCATCTAGATGACGTTGCGCTCGGCGACCAGCTCGCCCCGTCGGAAGCGGCCGTGGGAGAGCGGGCTGATGTCCACCTCGCTGCGACCCTCGACGAGCAGCTCGGCCAGCACCAGGCCGACGGCGGGCGCCTGCATGAAACCGTGGCCGGAGAACCCGCACGCGCACCAGAAGCCCTCCACGTCCTCGACGGGGCCCAGGACGGCCTGGTGGTCCGGCGTGGTCTCGTAGAGCCCGGCCCACGCGGTGCGGATCCCTGCCCGCTCCAGGGCTGGGACCCGGTGAGCCGCGATGGGGACCAGACGCTCCAGCAGCTCCCAGTCGACGTCGGTGCTGAACGTGGAGGGCTCCTGCCGGTCGCTCATGCCCAGCAGCACACCGTCGCCCTCGGGGTGGAAGTAGAAGGAGGTCGCAAAGTCGACCGTCATGGGCGTGCTCCTGGGCACCTCCGGGAAGGCGCCGGTCACGAAGATGTGGCGGCGGAACGGGCGCACCGGGACGTTCACGCCGGCCATCCGCCCCACCTCGGCCGACCACGCGCCGGCGCAGTCGAAGACCACCGGCGTGGCGATGTCGCCGGCGTCGGTGCGGACGGCCCGGACCCGGCCGCCGTCGACGTCGACCCCCGTCACTGCCACGTGCTCGCGAAGCCGCGCCCCATGCCGGCGGGCGGCGCCGGCGTAGCCGGCCGTCACGTCGGCGGGGCTGGCCAGGCCGTCGGTGGGACAGAACGTGCCGCCGATGACGTCCTCCACGTCCAGGACGGGGACCAGTCGGTGCGCCTCCTCGGGGCTGACCCAGCGAGCCTCCGCCAGGCCCCAACCGTGCCAGGCGTCGACGAGGCGGCGGAAATCCGCAGCCTCCTCCGGCCGGGCCAGCAGGAACAGGTACCCGACCTGGCGGAAGTCGGCGTGACCGCCCGTCTCGGCGTCGAAGTCGCGCAGCAGGCGGACGGCCAACCGCTGCAGGCGCACGTTCGTCTCGCTGGAGAACTGCTGGCGAACGCCGCCCGCGCAGCGCGCGGTGGACTGCGAGCCGAGCTCGTCCCGCTCCAGCAGCACCACATCGAGGCCGCGCCGGGCCAGCTGGTAGGCGAGCGAGCAGCCGACGACCCCGCCGCCCGCGATTACGGCGTCGGCGGTCTCCATGCACCGCTCTCCAGCCTGGCCCAGCTCTCGAACACGACCTTCAGGGCGGCCAGGCAGGTCAGCCCGTCGCGGTCCAGGGGCGGCGAGACCTCGCACAGGTCCATGCCGACAGGGTGGCTCAGCCTGGTCACGGCGTCCAGCAGCTGGAGCGCCTGCCGGGTGCTGAGGCCGCCCGCCGACGGCACTTCCGTCCCGGGCGCGAACGCCGGGTCCAGCACGTCGATGTCGAACGAGACGTGGAGGCGGCGGCCCTGCACGGCGCTGACCAGGCGGGCCGTGGCCGCCGCCGGCTCCGCTGCCAGCTCTGCTGCCGTGACCACAACCATGCCGTGCTCCATCGCAAACGTCACCTCCTCCGGGTCGAAGTCGCGGCAGCCCACCTGTACCACCGAGCGCGGCTCGATGCCGCTCAGCTCCAGCGCCCGGCGCAGCGCGCAGCCGACGGTCCACCGTCCGCCCCTGGAGTAGTCGCAGAGGTCCGGGTGGGCGTCCACCCACAGCACGGCCAGACCGGGATGGCGCCGGGCCTCCGCCACCAGGACCGGGATCGCGGCGCAGTGGTCGCCGCCGAGCACCGTGAGGAACGCCTCGGGCCGGACGTCGGCGAGCCGGTCGGCGGCCGCCGGCCAGCCCGATTCGACCGAGGGGCCCAGGTCCACGTCGCCGAGGTCGTGGAGCGTGAGATGGGCCAGGGAGCGGCCTCGCTCGTCGCGCGGCGGCATGACGCCGCTGAGCCGCCGGATCGCCACAGGCGCGTGGGCCGCCCCTCGCCGGTACACCGCCGAGCCGTCGTACGGCACGCCGGCCATCACCACCCGCGCCTCCGACGGGGGAGCCTCGCGGAGGCCGCCCCAGGCCGGGAGCCCCTCGACGTCGATCACGCGGGCCGCGCCCCCTCCGACGGCACCCCCCTCGGCACCCTCGCAGGCCGCCGCTCCGGCACCTTGAGGATGAGCAACGTGCCCACGAACAACCAGGCTACGAAGACTCCGAAGATCACGGGGTAGCCGCCCGGCAGCTCGAGCAGCCGCGGCCCGGCGTTGAAGTGGTCGAGGAGGAAGCCCGCCACGAAGCGGGCGATCACGCCCGCCCCCGCGGTGGCGATGTTGGAGAAGCCGAAGAACAGGCCCGCCTGGTCGCGTGGGATCACGTCGGTGATGAACGCCCAGTCCACCGACAGGAAGGCGCCGAGGCCGGCGCCCACCAGGATGCCCGCCACCAGCGTCTGCGCCACCGGCCCGGGCAGGCCCAGCAGGGAGCCGACGGCGGCCACCAGGCCTGGGGGCAGCCACCGGTAGCCCGCGAACAGCAGCACCAGGGTGCCCGCGGTCGCCAGCAGCCCGCCGATGACGATGAGGGGCCGCCGGCCGACCAGGTCCGACAGCCGCGCCGCCGGCCAGGTGACCACGATGGCGAGCAGGACGACGAGACCGACGACCGCGGTGGTCGCGGTCGTCGTGGCGTGGGCATTCCCGTGGAAGAAGGCGTCGCTGAAGAAGAACAGCGTGAAGCTCTGGATGCCGACTATGGCCATCAGGATCAGGAGGCGAGAGGCCATCAGCCACATGAACGCCGGGTAGTGGAGCGGCGTGGTGAACGTGGACCTGACCAGCTCGCCGGGCGAGCCGAATGCCTGGCGGGAGGGGCGCACGGTGTCCGGCACGAGGACGACAGTGACCAGCATGGTCACGAGGAGCAGCGCCGCGATGCTGCCGAACGCGGCTCCCGTCCCAGCCGAGTTCAGGATCAGGCCGGCCACCACGGTGCCGGCCAGCGTGCCGACCAGGTTCGCGACGCCGTAGTAGCCGGACGCCGTGCCCCGCTGATCCTCCGGGACCACGTCCGGCTGGAGGCCCTGGTACGGCCCCTGGGCCGTGTTGGACGCGGTCTGCAGCAGGAAGTAGAAGACGACGAGCAGCCAGTAGCTCCCCGACAGGGCCAGGCCAGCCAGGAAGACCACGTCGCCGACGGTGCCGCCGAAGATGAACGGCCGGCGGCGCCCGAACCGGCTCGCCGAGCGGTCGGAGAACGCGCCCATCATCGGCTGCCAGATGACCGCCATCACGGTCCCGATGCCCTCGAGCAGGCTGAGCGCCTTGCCCTTGTCGGCCGTCCCCACCAGGTCCTGCACGATCTGGGGCAGGATCAGCGTGCCGAGGCTCTGCCACAGGTAGCCGATCGCCACCCAGTACAGGGCGAGCACCACGAAATCCGCGTGCCGGAGCCGCCGTCGCGGGGGCGCGAGCGCGGCGATCGTGGTCATCGCCGGCTCGGGAGGTCCTTCGAGCCATAGGGGCCGAGGCCGGGGATGTGGCGCCCCACGCTCATCACGAACGGGGCCAGGTGGGAGCCGGCGAGCTGCGGCTGCAGGAGGTCGCGGTCGACTCCAACGAGCGCGCCGATCGCGGGCAGGTCGGCGAGGTTGACGGCGGCGCCCCGGCTCGCCCGCGCCTCGTACGGCTGCAGGTCGCCCGTGTCCACCGCGCCGGCCGTGAGTGTGTTCGACCGCAGGACGCTCTCGACGGCCTGCAGCTGGGCCCCCTTGACGGTCGGCGTCGTGATCGGGGTGAACGCCCGGTCCATGGCGATCACGGCCGATATCAGCAGGTAGCAGACGGCGATGCCCGTCAGGGCCTGCAGCCAGAGGCCGAGGAACCCGTCCACCCCCTGCACGGCCGGCATCTTGCGGATGACGCCGCCCAGCCGCGCCCCCACGTAGCCCATGACCACCGCGAGGATCAGCGCCATGAACCAGGCCAGCACTGCGTTCGCGTGGAACAGCGCCCCGGTGGCGGACATGAACGTGTCCCGGTTGTGGAGGATCACGAGGAGCGTGCCGAGGCCGAACAGCTCGGCCAGCAGCGGCTGGACCAGGCCGCGCTGGAACCCCATCCAGGCAGCGGTGAGCACCACCACCAGGACGACGATGTCGATCAGCACCGGGCGCGAAGTCTATCCGTTGCGATGGAGGTCATGGTAGTTCGGAAACCGGGCCCCGAGATTGAGGGCGGGCAGCGAAGATCCGCCGATCCTTTTTCAACGCCCCTGCTAGACTCGATCGGACTCGCGTGGCGAACACAATAGCGATCGCCAACCAGAAGGGCGGGGTGGGGAAGACGACCACCGCCGTCAACCTCGGCGCGGCCCTCGCCGAGCGGGAGCAGCGCGTCCTCCTGATCGACCTCGACCCGCAGGCCCACCTGACCGTCAACATGGGGGTCAAGGTACCGGACGACCTCGAGCGCACCGTCTACGACCTGCTCATCGATCCCGACGTGCCCGTCGAGGACACGGTGCAGGAGAACCCGCTCATCGGGGTCGACTACGTGCCGGCCAACATCGAGCTGTCGGGCGCCGAGACGCAGCTCATCAACGAGATCGGCCGGGAGACCATCCTGAAGGAGAAGCTCCGGCCTCTGCAGCGTCACTACGACTTCGTGATCATGGACTGCCCGCCCGCCCTGAGCCTCATCACCATCAACGCCTTCGTGGCCGCCGACCAGGTGATCATCCCGCTCCAGTGCGAGTACTTCGGGCTGAAGGGCATGCAGCAGCTCCAGCGCAGCGTCGAGCGCGTGCGCGCGAAGCTGAACCCCAGGCTCCGGGTGGCCGGCATCCTCCCCACGATCTTCAAGGCCCGGACCCTTCACTCGCAGGAGGTGCTGCAGCTGGTCCGGCAGCACTACGGCGAGCTGGTCTACGACTTCGCGATCAAGGACTCGATCCGCTTCGCCGAGTCGCCGCTCGCCGCCGTGTCCATCCTGCAGTACGCCAGCGCGTCGGAGGGCGCGCACGCCTACCGGCTCCTCGCCGAGGCGGTCATGAACGGCAACCACGCATGAGGTCGGGATGAGCAAGTTCAAGCGTGCGTCTCTGACGGGCTCGGAGGAGCTCTTCCGGTCGACGGCCCGGCCCCGGATCGTCGCGGACGAGCCGGTCCACGACACCGTCACCGACGCGATCACCGAGGTCGTCGACCACGGGCGCCAGCACCGTCTCAGCCTGACCCCCGACGAGATCGAGCTGCTGCTGGAGGCGATCCACGCGGCCAAGTACCCGGAGCGGGCCAAGCGGCCGCTTCCGCTGGAGAAGTTCGAGCGGTACGACCTGCTGCGCGATCGCCTGCAGCTGGAGCGCGGTGGGCTCTGACGTCGAGGGTCTCGTCGTGCCCACCGCACACGAGGTCCTGACCACCACCCGCGCGGTCCGCCGCCGTCTCGACTTCCAGCGGCCCGTCTCGCGGGATCTGCTGCTCGAGTGCCTGCAGGTGGCGGTGCAGGCTCCGACGGGCTCCAACCGCCAGGAGTGGCAGTTCGTCTTCGTCCAGGACCCCGAGCGCAAGCGGGCGGTGGCCGAGCACTACGGCCGGGCCTGGGACGCCTACGCCGCGCAGCCGCGGCCGGTCTACCCCGAGGGCGACGTCCGCCGGGACCACCAGCCGGCCGTGGTCAGCTCGGCCAGGTACCTGCGGGAGCGGATGCACGAGGCCCCGTGGCTCATGATCCCGTGCATCCAGGGCCGCGTCCGCCAGGGTGCCGGCACGGTGGAGCAGGCCGGGCTCTGGGGGTCTATCGTGCCGGCCTTCTGGAGCTTCCTGCTGGCGGCCCGCGCCCGCGGCCTGGGCACCGCGTACACCACGCTGCACCTGGTCTACGAGCGCGAGGTGGCCGACGTGCTCGGGATCCCCTACGACCGGTACACGCAGGCCGGCCTGACCCCCATCGCCTACTACAGCGGCGACGGCTTCCGGCCTGCGGCGCGGCTCCCGCTGGAGTCCGTGGCTCACTGGAACGGCTGGTAGCCGCCTCAGCCTAGCGGCGGCCGCCCCGCGTCCGCCTCCAGACGTACCCGAACGCCCACCACAGGCAGACCAGGGACAGGGCCACGGCCATCGCGACGGCGGCATCGCGCATGGGTCAATAATGGGCCCGTGGCGAAGCTGGCGATCGTGAAGGTCAGGGGCGAGCACGACGTCAACGCCTACGTGATCTCCTGCTCGGCCACGCACGAGGCGGTGGTGATCGACCCGGTGCAGCCGGCCGAGAAGGTCGTCTCCCAGCTCAAGGGCCTCCGGGTCCGCTGGGTCGTGGCCACCCACGGCCACCCCGGCCACATGGCGGGCAAGGACGACGTCAGGTACGCGACGGGCGCGACCACCGCCATGAACGTCGCCGACGCGAAGATGTTCCTGCGCTCGGCGGACCGCTACGTGACCGACGACGAGGAGCTGGAGTTCGGCGGGTTCGCGCTGCGGGTCCTGCACACGCCCGGCCACACGCCCGGCAGCCTGTGCTTCCTGGTGGCCAACCACCTGTTCACCGGGGACACGCTGCTGGCCGGCGGCATCGGCAAGGAGCGGCCAGGATCGGACCTGCGGCAGCAGATGATCTCGATCGTCTCGAAGATCGCGAGGCTGCCGCCCGGCACCGCGATCTACCCGGGCCACGGCCCGGTCACCAACCTCGCCAACGAGCTGCGGACGAGCCCGATCTTCCAGGCCGCCCGCCGCTGACCCGCGGCTATCCTACTCTGGTAGGATAGCCGCCGATGGCGGTGAAGAAGGTCTCCGTGACGCTCGACGCGGAGCTGCTGGCCGAGGCCAGGCAGCAGTCGGACAACCTTTCCGCGCTCCTCAACGACGCGCTGGCGGCGTACATCCGGAACGTGAACCTCGGCCGGCTGCTGGACGAGCTGGACGAGGAGTTCGGGCCGGTGCCTGAGGAGACGATGCGGGAGGCGCGGGAGGAAATGGACGCCGCGATCCTGCAGGTCGAGCGTGGCAGGCGCGCGCTCCGGCAACGTGGTCCCGCCCCTCATCCTGGATAGCGGCGCGGTCATCGGGGAGACGCGGGGTTCGGAGCGGGTCCGGGCCCACATGCGCCTGGCCGAGTCCAATCGCCAGTCCGTTCTGGTCCCGGCCGGGGTTCTCGCGCAGACCGTGCGCGGCAGCCGAGGCGATGCGCTGATCAACCGGCTGCTCAAGCAGCCGCAGGTGGAGGTGACCCTGCACGACGAGCGCCGGGCGCGGATCGCGGGCCGGCTGCTGGCACAGGCCGGGACAACGGATGCCATCGACGCCCTGGTCGTGGCGGAGGCGATCGACCGGGGCGGCGCCATCATCCTCACCTCCGATCCGGCCGACCTCCGGGCGCTGGCCGCCGGCCAGCCGAACGTCGCGGTGCTGGCCGTCTGACGGCCGCCGCTACGGAGTCGGGCGGACCAGCCGGCCGCGGCCCGGCTCGCCCACCGGGTCCCCGTCCCGGGCCACCAGCTCGCCCCGGGAGTAGACCGCCCGCACCGCGAAGCCGAACCGCTGCCCGTCCAGCGCGCAGTGGCGCTGCCGCGAGTGCATCTGCGCGACCGCCACGCGGGTCTCGCCGGCCGGGTCGACCAGGACCAGGTCCGCGTCGGCCCCCGGCTCGATCACGCCCTTGCGGGGGTGCAGGCGCAGGGCGCGGGCGGGCGCTTCGGCCACCCAGCGCGCAGCGGCGCAGAGGTCGCCCTGGCGTCGGGCGATCTCCAGGCAGCTCGGGTAGAGGGTCTCGACGCCGGGGCTGCCGGGCAGCGCCTCGTCCAGCGACCGGCCCAGCTTCTCGCGGTCGGCGTGGGGCGCGTGGTCGGTCGCGACCCTGGCGATCTCGCCCGAGCGCAGGCCCTCCAGGAGCGCCGCGCGGTCGCTTTCCATCCGGACCGGCGGGTACATCTTGAGCATGGGGCCGAGCCGCTCGAAGTCGCGGTCGGTGAGCCAGAGGTACTGCGGGCACGTCTCCAGCACCAGCCGGGCCCCTGCCCGGACGCCGGCGCGGGCGGCCGCCAGGCCCTCGGCGCTCGAAAGGTGCACGACGTGGACCGCGAGCCCGGTTTGCTCGGAGATCGCGCCCAGGGCGGCGATCGCCACCGCCTCGGCCAGGGCCGGCCTGGCGGCCAGGACGTCCGCGTATCCGGCGACCGGCCTCGCGAACGCCCGGAGCACGTCCGGGTCCTCGCAGTGGACGGCGAGCGGGGCGCCGAGCCGCGCCAGCGCGGGCGCCAGCCTCGCGATGGCGCCGTAGCCAGGCGGCGCCTCCAGGTCCGGGTCGACCAGCTCCGGCGTGTAGACGACCTGCCGGCTCCGGCGCCGGACGGCGTAGCCCAGGAACGCCTTGAGCCCGACGACGCCCGCCCGGACCAGCTCCTCCGCCTCCTCGGCGCGAGTCGTCACGCCCAGCAGCCCCCAGAGCCCGAAGTCGACCAGCGCCCGGCTCGACGCGATCTCGACCTTCTCCGCGAACACTGCGGCCGACTCGACCGCCGGCAGCGTGTTCGGCATGTCCACCACGGTGGTCACGCCGCCGGCGGCCGCGGCCGCGGTCAGCGATGCGAAGTCCTCCTTCTCGGGGAAGCCGGGGTCCCGGCTGTGGACGTGGGCGTCGACGCCGCCGGGCAGCACGAGGAGCCCGCCGGCGTCCACCTCCTCCCGGCCCCGCCCCCCGCCCGGCTCCAGGCTGGTGATCACGCCGCCCGAGACGTGCACGTCGGCCCGCCGCAGCCGTCCGGGGGTGCAGACGTCGCCGCCTCGAATGACCAGGTCAGACGCCATTCACACCGGAAGATCGGACTTGCGGAACAGCGGCGTCAGCGGAACTCCCAGCCGGCGCAGGTTCTCGGCCGCGCCCTCCTCCCGGTCCAGCACGGCCACGAGGCCCACGACCAGGCCGCCCGCCGCCCGTACCTTCTCGACCGCCCGCGCGGCCTCGCCGCCGGTTGTCAGCACGTCCTCGATGACCGTCACCCGGTCCCCCGCCTCCAGCACGCCCTCCAGCGTCCGTGCCGTGCCGTACTCCTTGGCGTCCTTGCGCACGAGCACCAGTGGCAGGTCGAGCTCGAGCGACACCGCGCAGCCGAGCAGCACCGCGCCCAGCTCGGGTGCGGCCAGGCGCTGGGTGCCGGCCGGCACCAGCCCGGCCAGGTGGTGGCCCACCCGGCGCAGGATTCCCGGCTGCGTCTCGAACAGGTACTTGTCCAGGTAGTGGCGCGAGCGGCGCCCGGAGCGCAGCACGAAGTCGCCCTCCAGCCAGGCGACCCTGACCAGGTCGCGGGCGAGCTCCGCGAGCTCCTCACTCGCCGCCGGCGAGCCCATGCATCAGGTGGATCACGGCCTCGGTGGCCCGGTGGTACTGGTCGAGGCTCATCCGCTCGTTCGGAGAGTGGAGCGCGTCGCCCGGGAGGCCGAAGCCGGTGACCAGCAGGTGCGTCCCGAGCGCCTCCTGGAAGTCGACGGTGACCGGCACCGAGCCTCCCTCCCGTATCAGCACGGGCTCGGCGCCGAAGGCCGCCGCGAACGCCCGCCGCAGGGCGGCGACGCCAGGATGGCCCGTCTCCATCCGGACCGGGGGCGCGGAGCCCAGGTCCACGACCTCGGCGTGCGTGCCCGGCGTGGCCAGCGCCGAGACGGCCTCCCGCAGGTCGGACAGCACCGTCGCCGGGTCCTGCTGCGGCACCAGGCGCATCGACACCTTCGCCTTCGCCCGGGCCGGGATGACCGTCTTCGAGCCGGCGCCCGTGAAGCCGCCGATCACGCCGTGCACATCCAGGGTGGGCCGTGCCCACCTGCGTTCGAGCAGCGAGTAGCCCGGCTCGCCGGTCAGCCGCGACGATCCGATCGCCTCCAGCTCTCCGGCCTCGGTGATGGGCAGGCCACGCCAGCCTGCCAGCTCCTCGGCGGACGGGGGCACCACGTCGTCGTAGAAGCGGGGGATCTGCACGACGCCGTCCCGGTCCTTCAGGCCGGCCAGGATGTGGGCCAGGCTGTTGAACGGGTTGGGCGCGATACCGCCATAGATGCCGGAGTGGAGGTCGACGCGAGGGCCGACGACCTCGATCTCGGTGTAGAGCATGCCCCGGAGGCCAGTGACGATGGCCGGCAGGCCCGGCGCTGCGAAGCTGCCGTCGGCGATCAGGAGGAAGTCGGTGGCGAGTCGGGAGGCGTTCGCCCGCACGTGCTCGGGCAGGCTGCGGCCGCCGGCCTCCTCCTCGCCCTCGATCAGAAACCGGAGGTTGAGCGGCGGGCCGCCCGCGGCGAACCAGTGCTCAGCCGCCAAGACACTCGCCAGGTGCTGGCCCTTGTTGTCGTCGGCGCCGCGGCCGTGGACGAACCCGTCGCGCACCACGGGCTCGAACGGAGGGCTCAGCCACTCTTCCAGCGGGTCCGGCGGCTGCACGTCGTAGTGCCCGTAGACGGTCAGCGTCGGCGCGCCCGGCCGACCCAGCCACTCGGCCTCCACGACCGGGTGGCCGCCCCCGGGCACGTCGATCAGGCTGGCCTCCATGCCCATCGCGCGCAGACGTCGCTCGAGCCAGGCAGCTGCTCGCCGGCAGTCGTCGCGATGCTCGGGCAGTGCGGACACGCTGGGGATGGAGATGAGCTCGAAGAGCTCCGCTTCTGCGGCCGCGCGGGCCCCGCGGGCCCGTTCGAGCACCTGGTCGAGCATGGCCACAGGCTACCGGCCCAGCGACCACATCAGCCGGACCAGCGCCTCGATGCCCCGGTGGTAGTGGTCGAGGCTGAAGTGCTCGTTCGGCGAGTGGGCGCCCGCACCTGGCTGAGCGAGGCCGCTGATCATCATCGGAGCGCCGAGCGCCTCCTGGAAGTCGATCGCTACGGGGATCGAGCCGCCGGTCCGCAGCCGCGCGGCCGGCCGGCCGAAGGCCGCCTCGAACGCGCTCGCCAGGGCCGTGGCCCCCACGTGATCGGCCCCGGCCAGGACGGGCGGGGCCGCGCCCAGCAGCCTCACCTCCACGCTCACCCCCGGCGTCGTGAGCTCGCCCACGTACTCCCGGAGCGAGTCCAGGATGCGCATGGCGTCCTGGCCGGGCACCAGGCGCATGGAGACCTTGGCGCTGCCGCGAGCAGGGATCACCGTCTTCTTGCCCTCGCCGGTGAAGCCGCCGACGAAACCGTTCACGTCGAGCGTCGGCCTCGCCCACGCCCGCTCGGCGGCGCTGTACCCGCCCTCTCCCTCCAGGACCGCGGCGCCGGTGAGGCCGCGGATCGTCTCGGCGAACGCGTCGCTGCGGTCCCAGTCAGCCATCTCGCCGGCGTCAGGCATCCGGATGCCGTCGTAGAAGGCCGGGATGGTGACCCGGCCGTCGCGTCCCTTCAGCTCACCCAGGATGCGGGCCAGGGTGTTCAGCGGGTTGGGCGCGTTGCCGCCGAAGCCGCCTGAGTGGAGGTCGACCGCGGGCCCCTTGGCCTCCAGCTCGACGTAGAGGATGCCGCGCAGCCCGGTGACCAGCTCCGGCCGGCCGTCCGGGGAGAAGCCGCCGTCCCAGACCAGGACGTGGTCCGTGCCCAGCCGCGAGGCGTTCTCCCGGATGTAGCGGGGCAGCGAGGGGCCGGTGATCTCCTCCTCGCCCTCCAGCAGGAACCGCAGGTTGACCGGCGGCCCGCCGGCTGCCAGCGCGTGCTCGGCGGCCTTCAGCGCCGCCATGTGGTTGCCCTTGTTGTCCGAGGCCCCCCGCGCATAGACCATGCCGTCGCGGAGGGTCGGCTCGAACGGCGGGGTCGTCCACTCGTCCACCGGGTCTGGCGGCTGGACGTCGTAGTGCCCGTAGATCGTGAGGCTGGGCGCGTCACCGGCTCCCGTCCAGTCCGCCTGAAGGACCGGATGGCCGCCCGCTTCGACGTCCGTGATGGACGTCCGGAACCCCAGGGCGCGGAACCGCGCGTCGAGCCACTCGCAGTTGCGCCTCACGTCGGCGCGACGCTCGGGCAGGGTGCTCACGCTGGGGATCCGCAGCTCCTCGAACAGGTCGGCCTCCGCCGCGTCGCGCCCCGCGCGGGCCTCCTCCAGGGCATGGTCAAGACTCATTCGCACACTCCTTCTTTACGGCCCCTCCCTCGCGGGGGAGGGGGACCGCTCACGCCACTCAATCGACGGGGAAGAAGCAGGCCGCCTCGTGCCCGTCCATCTTCACCGTGTCGAGCGGGGGCTCGTCCTCCGCGCACCGCGGCTGCGCCTTGAAGCAGCGGGTCCGGAAGCGGCAGCCGGACGGTGGGTTCACCGGCGAGGGCACGTCACCCGTGAGGATGATGCGCCGCCGGTGCTGCTCGACGGCGGGGTCCGGGATGGGGATGGCGGACAGGAGCGAGGTGGTGTACGGGTGGCGCGGCCGCCGGTACAGCTCGTTCGCCCCCGAGACCTCGACCACCTTGCCCAGGTACATGACCGCGATGCGGTCCGAGATGTGCTTGACGACCGACAGGTCGTGCGCGATGAACAGGTAGGTCAGGTTGAACTGGTCCTGCAGGCGCTCCAGCAGGTTGATGATCTGGGCCTGGATCGACACGTCGAGCGCGCTGATCGGCTCGTCGCAGACGATGAACGACGGATCGACGGCCAGCGCCCTGGCGATCCCGATGCGCTGCCGCTGGCCGCCGGAGAACTCGTGTGGGTAGCGGTTGGCGAAGCCGGGATTCAGGCCCACCACGTGAAGGAGCTCCTCGACCCGCTCCTGCCGCAGCCGCCGGGTGGTAGCCAGCCCGTGGATCTCCAGCGGCTCGCCGACGATCTCGCCCACGGTCTGCCGGGGATCCAGCGAGGCGAAGGGGTCCTGGAAGATCATCGCCATCTCGCGCCGCATGCGCCGCATCTCGCCGCCGGAGAGGCGGCGCAGGTCCCGACCCTTGAACAGCACGTCGCCGGCCGTCGGCTCGACGAGGCGCAGGATCGATCGGCCCAGCGTCGACTTGCCGCAGCCGGACTCGCCCACCAGGCCGAGCGTCTCGCCCTGGCGGATCGTGAGGTCCACGCCGTCTACCGCCCGGACATGGGCCACCGTCCGCTGCAGCACGCCCGCGGTGACGGGGAACCACGTCCTCAGACCCCGGACCTCCAGGAGGGGTTCCGCAGACGTCCAGGCCCGCGTCAGCTGCGGTCGAGTCGCGGTCTCAGACACCGCCGTCACCTCCTCCGCGGCTCTCCCGGGCGTCCCTGGCCCGGCTCACACGGGCCAGGTCGGTGCCGCCCTGGGTGACCCAGCAGGCCGCGCGCTGCGTCTCGCCCACCCAGCTCAGCGCCGGCGTCTCGTGGAGGCACCGGTCGACCCGGAACGGGCAGCGGGGGTGGAACGCGCAGCCGCTGGGCAGCGCGCTCAGGTCCGGAGGCATCCCCTCGATCGCGCGCAGCAGCTCGTGTTCCTCGGCGTCCAGCCGGGGGATGGACTGCAGGAGCGCCCACGTGTACGGATGCTTCGGGCTGGCGAACACGTCCTCGGTCGGTCCCTCCTCGACCACGCGCCCGGCGTACATGACCATGACGCGCTCGCACATCCCGGCCACGACGCCCAGGTTGTGCGTGATGAGGATGGTGGCCGTCCCGAACTCGCGGTTGACGGTCTTCAGCAGCTCCAGGATCTGGGCCTGGATGGTCACGTCCAGGGCGGTCGTGGGCTCGTCCGCGATCAGCACGGACGGCGCGGTGGTCAGGCCCATGGCGATCATCGCCCGCTGGCGCATGCCGCCGGAGAACTCGTGCGGGAAGCTCCGCACCCGGTGGTCCGGTTCGGGGATGCCGACCTTGCCGAACATCCCGACGGCCTCCCGGAGAGAGGCCGCCAGCTTCATCCCCCGGTGCAGGCGCAGCGGCTCGCCGACCTGCCACCCCGTCCGGTAGACGGGGTTGAGCGACGTCATGGGGTCCTGGAAGATCATGGCGATCTCCACGCCCCGGACGTCCTGCATCTCGGTCTCGGAGGCGGTCACCAGGTCGCGGCCCCGGTAGAGGACCTGGCCGGCCACGATCCGGCCGGGCCTGGGGAGCAGCCGCATCACGCTCAGCACGGTCATCGACTTGCCCGACCCGGACTCGCCGACGATGCCGAGCGTCTCGCCGGGGTCGACGTGGAGGTCGACGCCGTCCACGGCCCGCACGATGCCGTCCCTGGTCGGGAACTGCGTCTGGAGGCCCCGGACCTCCAGCAGGTGCTCACCCATGTTGGAGAAATCCCAGTTGGAGCGTAAGCAAGGGCTTCGCCCGAGCGTGTGAGCCCGTGATCCCGACGCCGAGGAGGCCGCAGGTAGCCCCGAAGGGATGCACCGAAGGTGCCCCCAATGTCCCGAAAAGAGGGGGGGTTCCGGAAGGGGGGGCCTGCCCCCTCTTGCTTATCACCGAAGCCGGGGGTCGAAGGCGTCGCGCACGGCGTTGCCGAACAGGTTGGCCATCAGCACGGTGACCAGGATCGCGATCCCCGGGAAGATGACCAGGGAGCCCGAGTGGAAGAAGTAGGTCTGGGCGTTGGTCAGCATGTTGCCCCAGCTCGCCGTCGGCGGCTGGATGCCGAGGCCGAGGTAGTCGAGCGCCGCCTCGATCAGGATGATCTGTCCCAGCGCCAGGCTGGCGGCAACGATCATCACCGGAAGCACGTTGGGCAGCAGGTGGCGCGCGATCAGGCGCAGGTCGGCTGCGCCGACGGAGCGGGTGGCGAGCATGAAGTCCCGGTTCTTGATGGACAGCACCTCGCCGCGTACCAGACGCGCCACCACCCCCCAGCCGACCGAGGCGATGATCATCGACAGCGTGACGGTGCTCGGTCGGAACAGGATCGACATGGCGATGAAGAGGAAGATGGCCGGGAAGGCCAGCACGACGTCGACGACGCGCATGAGGACGTCGTCGAGGAGCCGACCGTAGTAGCCGGCCAGCAGGCCCACCGCAGCGCCGACCGTGAGCTGCAGCGCGACCGTCAGGAATCCGATGCCGAGCGAGATCTGCGCCCCCCAGATGAGGCGCGTCAGCGTGTCCCGACCCAGCTCGTCGCTGCCGAGCAGGTGCACGCGGCCGGGCAGGTCGAAGTTGTTGTTCAGGTCCTGTCGGGTCGGGCTGTAGTGGGTGACGTAGGCGGAGAGCAGCGGCGCGGCGATCGCCATGACCGCCAGCACCACGATGACCGTCCCGGCGATCATGCCGATCCGGTTGTGGCGCAGGCGCTCCCACGACTCGCTCCAGTAGCTCTGAGCGGGCCGCGGCGCCCGCACCTCCTCCCGACGTTCAATTACCTGGTAGTCGGCAGTTTCGATCACCTGGCGCAGCTCCTCATCACCTGGCGCAGCTCCCGCCTCCCTGCCCAGCGCCAGGTGAGCAGGGGTCCACTCGAGCGTGCGAAGGGGGCCCTCCCCTCCGTGCAGTTGCTCACGAGTACCTGATCCGCGGGTCGAGCCAGGCGTAGAGCATGTCGGCGACCAGGTTGCCGAGCACCACGAGCAGCGCCGCGAACGTCGTGATGCCCATGACGGTCGTGTAGTCGTACTGCGTCGCCCGCTCGAATGCGAGCCGGCCGATGCCCGGCCAGCCGAAGACCACCTCGACCACGAGGCCGCCGCTCACCAGCGCCGGCAGCTCGAGGCCGACCAGGGTGACGAGCGGCACCACCGCGTTCCTGAGCGCGTGCAGGTAGACGACCCGGCGCTCGGCCATGCCCTTGGCTCTGGCGGTGCGCACGTAGTCCTGGGACAGCACCTCGACCATGCTGGAGCGGACGAACCGGGACCACACGGAGAGGTAGAAGAAGGAGAGGACGGTCGCCGGCATCACCAGGTGCAGCACGCGGTCGAGCAGGTCGCCTCCGTTGTACGCGCTGAAGGCGCCGCCCGACGGCAGCCACGGCAGGTGCCACGCGTGGAGCTGGACCGAGAAGAAGAGGATCAGGATCAGGCCCAGCCAGAACTGGGGGACGGCGAACCCCGTGGTCGAGACCATGGTGAAGAAGTGGTCCAGCGTGCCGCCCCGGCGGAGGGCGCCGGAGACCCCCAGCGGGATCGCGAACGCCACGCCGAGGAGGATGGCCGTGGTGGTCAGCTCCAGGGTGTTGGGCAGCCGATCCAGGATATGGCTCGTCACCGGGCTGCCGTCGATGAGCGAGTTCCCGAAGTCGCCGTGAAGGATGCCGCCCAGCCAGGTGACGTACTGGAGCCAGATCGGCCGGTCCAGGCCCAGGTTGGAGCGGATCCTCGCGATGTCGGCCGGCTTCAGATAGGGGTTGAGGCCGAGGCCGGGCACGTAGTTGCCCGCCGTGGCGTGCATGAGCAGGAACGTCACGATGGTGACTCCGAGGAGCACCGGTATGGCCGCCAGCAGCCGTCTCAGCAGGTATTTGGCCAGCACGACCTCGACCTCTCCCTTCCTATACCGAACCTACCGGGGTCACTTGCCGTCGCTCACCCAGACGTCCTTGAAGAAGAAGCGCGACGAGTACTGGTTGTAGGGGCCGAGCGTGCCGACGATGCCGTTGACGCGCTTGTTGACCGCCCACAGGCCCTTGTTGAAGACCAGGATGGGGGCCGGCACCTGGTCGTTCATCAGGTCCTGCCACTGGGCGTAGAACGACTTGCGCTTGCCCTGGTCCAGGGTGGCGGCCGCCTGGTTCAGGAGGGCGTCGCCCTGTGTGTTCTTGAAGTCGAAGCCGTTGAAGCCGCCCGGGTTGGCCGACGTGCCCGCGAAGAGCTGGGACTCGTCCGGGTCCTGACCGAAGCTGAAGCCGACCAGGAAGATGTCGAACGTGCGCTGGTTCGTGATCTGGGTCACCAGCTGCGGGAACTGGATCAGCTGGGGCGTGGCCGAGACGCCGATGTCGCCCCAGGACTGCTGCATGATCTGGAGCAGGGCCTCCCGCTGCTTGTTGCCCTGGTTCGTGATCATCGTGAACTTCATCGGGACGCCGCCCTTGGCGCGGATGCCGTCCGGACCCTTCGTCCAGCCGGCGGCGTCCAGCATCGACTCCGCCTTGGCCTTGTCGAAGCCGTACGTCGGCTTGGCGGCCGAGTGGGCCCAGGAGATCGGCGGGATGACGGAGTCGGCGACGCTGGCCTGCTTGAAGTAGACCTTGTCGGCCATCTGCTGGCGGTCGAGCGCGTACAGCAGCGCCTGACGGACTGCCTTGTCCCCGAAGAACTTGGCCGCCGGCTTGGTCGGATCCAGCTGGTAGCCGAAGAACGTGAAGATCGCGACGCCGAACGGCGGGACCTGGTTGACGGTGTCGGACGTGGCCAGGCTGTCCCAGAGCGACGGGTCAACGGTGCCGAAGTCGATCTCGCCGGTCTTGAGCTGGTCCACCAGCGTCACCTGGTCGGGCACCACCTTGTAGACGTACTGGTCCAGGTGGGCGGCGCCGCGGTAGTAGGTGTCGTTGCGGGCGAGCACCACCTGCTGGCCCTTGTCCCAGCGGACGAACTTGAACACGCCGTTGGTGACGCTGGGCGCGGCGTTGAAGTCCGCCGTGTTGATGGCCTTGCCGGCCAGGGTGCCCAGGACGTGCTTGGGCAGGATGCCGTACTGGCCGTGGAGCGCCAGGAACGGCGCCCAGACCTCCTTGGTCTTGAATACCACTGTGTACGGGTCCGGGGCCGTAATGCTGTCCACGTGCAGCGTCAGGTCCGAGCGGCGCGGGGAGTTCACGTCCTTGTAGTCGGGCGCGAACATCAGGTTGTACGTGAAGAGGACGTCGTCGCTGGTCACCTGCTGGCCGTCCGTCCACTTGACGTCCTTGCGCAGCTTGAACGTGTACGTCAGCTGGTCGGAGGAGACCGTGGGCATGGCCTCCGCGATCATCGGCTCCAGGTCCCCGTTGGCCTTGCTGCCCAGCAGGCCGTCGAACAGCAGGTTGATGACGGTGTTGCTGGCGGTGTCCGAGGACAGGACCGGGTTCATGTACGAGATGTCGCTGAAGTTGCCCTCGACGACGTGGCCGCCGTTCTTGGCCTTCGGGGTCGTGGTGCTGCTGCTGCCGCCCCCGGTGCCGCAGGCCTCGAGGAACTCCAGCCCTCCGGCCGTGAATGCCGCGAAGGCGGCCGCGCCGCCCATCCGGCGGAGGAAGTCCCGCCGGGACCACTCCCTCAGGAACTCGTCGAACCGGTCGAAACCCTCCGGCGTACTGCTTGCCACTGTGGTCACCTCCCTGAACCCCTCCCCTCCAGGGCCATCGAGACCCCCTCTTCGCCGCGGCCGGGTGGGGATTGCCGGCATTATGGAGCCTGTCCAGAGAACACGTCAAAATCTGCCCTCGGGCGCTCCGCGATGGTCATCGGCATTCTGCGCCTAACCCTTCACCTACCGTCCAGTGGTTCCCTCAAGGCGAGGCGGCAGGTCGTCGCCGGCCTGGTCAGCCGGCTCCGCCGGCAGTTCCAGGTCGCGGTCGCCGAGGTGGGGGACCGCGACCACTGGCAGCTCGCCGAGCTGGGGGTGGCCTGCGTGAGCGCGGACGGCCCCCACGCCGACGAGATCCTGGCCCACGTGCTCCTCTTCGTGGAGCGCTCGGCCACCGAGGCCCAGGTGACCTCGGCCCGCACCGAGCTGATCCACATGTGATGTGCAGGAGGGTCAGGACCGCTGGCCGATCGAACTGCTCGAAGCCCGCGTCGTCGCCTCGCGTGCTGCCCATCTCCCTCACCCCCTTTGCGCGTGATATGGCGCCGGCCGCCGCCCGCGATGTGCGGACGGATTATGGAGACAGGGCGGAGGGAGGTCAAAGTCCGGAATCGTTGGGCCGAGGCCCAGCCGAACCGGCTCAGCTCGGGCGGTTGTCCACCGTCTCAGCGTCCGGCTCCCGCTCCAGCGCCGAGGCCCCGTCCGGCGGCGCCGTCCCGTCCGGCGGCAGGACGCCGTCGGACGTCGCCTCGAGCTCCGGCTCGTCGGCCAGCGGTCCGGCCGGTTCCTGCAGCCCGGCGACGCGCCCGGCGTCGTAGCCGAGCACCGTCGTGAGCACCTCGGCCGTGTGCTCGCCCAGGAGGGGCGGCGCCAGCCGCATGGGGGAGGACATGCCGTCGAGCTTCCAGGGCGCCCCTACCTGGCCGATCCGGCCGGCCACCGGATGCTCGATGTCGACCCGCATCTGGCGCTCGACCGCCACCGGGTCGCTGAACGCCACGTCCAGGTCGAGGATCGGCCCGGCCGGGATGCCAGTCGCCTCCAGGCGGGCGAGCCACTCCCCCGTCGTCCGCCGCGTCAGCCTCCGCTCGATCTCGATCGTGAGCTCGGCCCTCCCGGCCTGCCGGTCGGAGTTGGTCGCGAACCGCGGATCCGTCGCCAGCTCGGGTGCCTGGAGCGCCTCGCAGAAGCGCCGATACTGATCGTCCGAGCCGACGGCCAGGTTCAGGTGGCCGTCGCGCGTGGCGAAGGTGCCGTACGGAGCGATGGTCGGGTGATGATTGCCTTCCCGGCCCGGCGGCACACCGGTTGCGAAGTAGCGGCCGGCCTGGTAGGTGAGCAGAGCGAGCAGCGCATCGTTCAGGGCCACGTCGATGTACCGGCCGACCCCGGTGCGGGCGCGCTCGACCAGGGCGGCCAGGATCGCGTGGGCGGCGAACATGCCCGCGGCGATGTCCCCCACGGGGACGCCGACCTTGGTCGGCTGCTGGCCGGCCTCGCCTGTGATGCTCATCAGCCCGGACGTGCCCTGCGCGATCTGGTCGTAGCCGGCCAGCGCCGGGCGGCCCTGCCCGAAGCCGCTGATCGACGCATAGACGAGGCCCGGCCGGCGCTCGTGGAGGACGTCCCAGCCCAGGCCCAGGCGAGCCGCAGTGCCGGGCCGGAAGTTCTCCACCAGCACGTCCGAGGCCAGCGCGAGCTCGACCGCGGCAGCCAGGCCGGCCTCGGTCTTGAGGTCCAGCGCCACGCTCCGCTTGTTCCGGTTCACGGACAGGAAATACGCGGACTCGCCATGGATGAAGGGCGGGCCCCAGCGCCGGGCGTGGTCCCCCTCGCCCGGAGGCTCGACCTTGATCACGTCGGCACCCAGGTCGCCGAGCAGCAGGGTGCAGTAGGGACCGGCCAGCGCGTGGGTCAGGTCCAGCACGCGGATGCCATCGAGGGGCAGGGGCCCGCTCATCAGCACGACTCCTCAACTCGAGCCCGGGCCGGCTCCCCCTTCCGGCCCTCGGCTCGCCTAGACGCCAGCGTCACGACTCCGCG
>DATFRD010000281.1:0-3224 GCA_035263645.1 Candidatus Dormiibacterota bacterium
TGTCGCCCCTCGACCCCACGGGTCCGGGCCTGGGGTGGTCGCCAGGGGTCATCGTGATCGCGGTGGTCGTGGTCCTGGCGCTCGCCGGCGGCCGCGATCAGCCGAGGCTGTAGATCCCGGGCAGCTCGCGGTACAGGCCGGCGTAGTCCAGGCCGTAGCCGATCACGAACCGGTCCGGGATGCGGAAGCCGGTGAAATGGATGGACACGTCCATCTCGCGGCGCGCCGGCCGGTCGAGCAGGGCCGCCAGACGCAGGGAGGCCGGGTGGTGCCGTTCCAGCTCGCGCACGATCGTCGTGATCGTGCGGCCGGAGTCCACGATGTCCTCGACGAGCAGTATGTCACGGCCCCGCAGCGGTCCCTCGACCAGGTGGGCGAACTTGACGCTGCCCGAAGAGGCGGTGCCGCCGCCGTAGCTGGAGGCGCGGACGAACTCGAGCTCAGCGGGGATGCTGAGGCTGCGCAGGAGGTCGGCCGCGAAGACGGCAGCGCCCTTGAGGACCACCACCATCACGAGCGGCTGGTCCAGGTCCGCGTAGACCTCCGAGATCTCCTGGCCCAGCTCGCGGACCCGGCGGGCGATTCGCCGCGCCGAGATCATCGGCCGCCCGCCGCCGCGCACCGGTGGCGGGCGGTTGACGGCCGTCAGCGACGACTGCGGCCGGCTCGAGCTGTGCATCCTGCGCGGTATGGCGACATCGATCGCCCCACCAGTCTAGGGAGTCGGGAGGGGCCCCACGCTGCCCTTGAGGGAACCTCCGCGGAAGGCGCCAGGCCGGCCCCACCGGCCCATGCCGCCGTCGTAGCAGATGGCGCGGCCGCCCGCGTAGACCTCGGGCTGGCTGGAGCGATGCGGAGTGTGACCGTGCACCACCCGCCGGGCACCCATGCGGTCGAGCCACGCCGCCAGCCGCAGCGTCTGCCGGCGGAACACGCCGCGCGAGGTCATCCGATCGACCAGCGGCCTGGTGTCGCCCGCCGCCAGAAGCCGCCGCACCTCGCGGTTGATCGCCCCGACCTGGTCGGGCTCGTCGCGGGACACGAGCACGCCGAGCTCGTCGCTGTCGCAGTGCTGGGCGAGCGTGCCGTCCTCCAGCAGGAGGATGACCGGACGCTCGAGCAGCCAGCGCTGGAGCGCCTCGTCGCGGGACAGCTCCTCCAGGTCGTGCGTCTGCCCGCCGGCGCCCACCCAGGCGTGGAACTCGGGGCCGCGTTCGGCGCGGTCACGCAGCGCCCCCAGCATCAGCACTTCGTGGTTGCCCAGGAGCACGGTGCTGTTGGGCCGGTCGCGAGCGTAGCGGAGGGCTCCAACCCCGAATGGACCGCCGTCCACGAGGTCGCCGAGGAAGATCGTCCGCCAGCGGTCGGCCGGGTAGGGCTTCAGTCCCGAGAAGAGCCGCTCCAGGTCTCCGTGGACGTCGCCGACGAGCAGCACGGGCAGCGCCTCCGGGTCCGTCATGCCCTGACCAGTTCGGCGAGGCGTCGCTGGGCCGGTCCCGTGAGCCGGCGCACGGCGCGCGTGTAGGAGCCGATGGTCTGCAGCTCGGTCCGATCCTCGCGCCAGCGCCAGGCGCGGCCGAACACGTGGTCGGCCTCGTTCCGGCCGAACGGGATCGCTCGGTCGTAGTAGCGGCTGCGACCGTCGCCCCGGAAGACCCAGAACGAGTTCCATCCTCCCCCGGCGCGGGCCCGGCGCACGTGGGCGTTCCCGTCCCACCAGCCGGGGCCGGGGTCGCCGGTGAGGTCCGGCAGGATCTCGGCGATGGACAGCTCGCCGACCAGGAAGAAAGCCGGGGCATCCCCGGTGCGCGGGTGGAGTCGGGCGACGAAGACGATGACGTCGCCGGGCTCGGCCCGGCGGAGGCTGTAGGCCCTGCCCGCGGTCCGGCAGTTGTCGCCGTAGGTGGGCGGGTCGCCCTCGAGGTCGGGGTCGAGGTGGACGGCGCGGTCGCCCCAGATCTCGGGCAGCTGGCGCATGGGGGGCGCCCACGCCTGCGGCTCGGGGATGGGGTAGAGGACGAACGAGCCGTCGGCGAAGAGCGGCGAGCCGACGCGGTGGGCGGCGTTTGCACCGACGTTGGCAAGGTAGGCTGCCATCGCGCGGATAGTAGTGGGATGCTGGTGATCGTCGGCGGTGGCTGCTACGGCTGCTATCACGCGCGCCAGCTGCTGAAGGCGGTTCGCGCGGGCCGGCTGCGCGGCCAGCGGCTGGTGGTCGTGGACCATTCGGCGGCGTGCGCGGCCTCGCGAGAGTTCGCGGACGCGCCGGAGGTCTCGGTCGTGGAGGCCGACTGGCTGGCGTTCCTCCGCGAGTGGCTGGCGGACGGTCAGGCTGGCTCCGAGGACCAGGTCATTCCGGCTCCGCTGGCGCCGCACCTGCTGTGGGAGTGGCTGGCCTGCGAGCTGGGGGCGGAGCAGGTGCCGGCCCCGAGCGGCTGGCGGCTGCCCTACGAGGTAGCGGGACGAGCGGGCGAGCGGTACCTGTCGGCGGCGGGCTGGACGTGTCCCGCCACGTGCGTGGAGCCGGCCCACTGCCCGGCGCTGCACGCTCCGCGGGACTGGGACCTGGCGGACGTGATCGAGGAGCGGGCCCGCGACCTGGGCTACCGCCCCGCGGTGTTCCGGTGCGTCCACCTCGCCTACGGGGTGGGTGGAGTCCAGGCACGGGAACTGCTGGCGGCGCGGGAGGCGGCGGACGGTCGGGGAGGGGACGGTCGGGTGCTGGTCGCGACCAGCTCCAGGTGCCACGCCGCGGTGGGCGCGCTGCGGGTGGGCGGGAGAGGGTAAACTTGCCGTCTGGCCGAAGGGGCGTAGCTCAGTCTGGTCAGAGCGCTGCTCTCCAAAAGCAGATGCCGAGGGTTCGAATCCTTCCGCCCCTGCCACACATCGTGGGCCGCTAGCTCAACTGGCAGAGCGCCGTGCTGATAACGCGGAGGTAGGTGGTTCGAGTCCACCGCGGCCCACCACTCTTTTCGAGTTCAGCCGCACAACCTAACTCGCGTCCCGGGTTAGGGCCGGACACGATAACGTCCGGGCGGCCGTGGAACACCGCTGGCAGACACGGATAACTACACCCGAGGCGCAGCTGGACCGAGCATTGGAGTGGGCCGCACCACCTAACCCTGACCATCGGGCCGTCGATCAGCAGTCCTTCCCACGTGCCGGCGTAGGATCCAGGAACCCACACGATGGGGCCTGCCGGCAGCGCCCCTCGTCGCCTGCGG
>DATFRD010000282.1:0-2249 GCA_035263645.1 Candidatus Dormiibacterota bacterium
GTGGGCAGGGATCAGCGGCAGCAGTCGGTCCGGCCCGAGGTCCCGCAGGATGGCGTCCCGCAGCTCGTCCGGCGCCGGGTGGCCGGTGACGAAGACCCAGGAATCGAACGTCGCCCAGGCCGCGTGCATCTCGCCGAGCACCAGGGTGAAGTCGCCGGCCGCCGCCGCCTCGACACTGCTGGCGCACAGGTGGATGTCGGGGCTGTGCACCCGCCCCCCCGCCCAGCCCGGGCGCTCGGCGGCGAACGTGTCCACCGCGGCGGCGGCCAGCTCGCCGCTGGTCAGGTCCAGACGTCGGGTGCCCGGCGCGACGGCGTCGAGCCCGAACAGGGTGGACCACCGCCGGCTGAACTCGGCGGTGACGCGGTCCACCGGCCGCTCGCCGGCGCCGAACAGCATGCCCTGGGCGAGGAACCAGAGGTCGCCGAGCGGCACCTCACCGGTGCCCAGCTCGCCGGCCACGTCGTCGTAGAGCTCGCGCAGGGCCCGCCCGTACTCGTCGGCGATGGCGACGGTCAGCCAGCGGGCGGCCTGGAGCAGGATCGCCAGTGGCCGGGCCAGCTCCTCCAGCACCCGGCGCCCGAGCACGAGGTCGATGTCGCGCGTTGCGTCCAGGAAGCACAGCGTCCTGCCCGCGTACATCTCGCCCGCTCGCCGGCGCGGCTGCCTCCCGGTCACGCTGACGAACTCGCCGTCGAGCACCGCGAGCGCGGCCAGCAGCGCGTTCGGGTCGCCCTCCGTGGCGGCGGTGAGGTCGCGGGCGGCGGTGAGGCGGCGCAGGGAGTCCAGTGCCCTGCCCCTCGCCTCGGGAGTGGGGATCGCGCCCAGCGTGTCGCGCAGCTGCTCCTCGACCGTCGACCGGAGGGGCAGGTCGACGCCCCACACGACCAGCCCCTGCTCGACCAGCCGCTCCAGCAGGACGTAGACCTCGGCCGGACTTCGCAGCCCGGTCGCCGGGTCCGCGACCACCTCGCCGGCGATGTGAGCGACCGGCCGGCGACCGTCGCACCTGGCCAGGACCGCCTCTTCCGCGCGGGTCAGGTGCGCGGGCGGCTGCGCCGGCCGGAGGACCATCCGACCCACCAGCGCCAGGTGCGGAGGCAGCCCGGCCGGGAGCCAGGGGCGGATCTCGGGGTCCTCGGCCAGTCGCTCGGCGAGCGCGACGAGGGCCCACTGCTCCAGGAAGACCCTGCGGTCCCTGACCATCCCGGGCCCGGGCCTGGCCACGACGGGCGGCCCCTCGGGGTCGAACCTGGCCCAGCCCACCGGGCCGAAGAAGCCCGTCGTCTCGTTCTTGGCGCAGTACCGCTGCCAGTACTTGACGACCAGCTCCTCGCGCGCGCCGCGCTTGAGCCTGGAGCGACGGTTCTCGCCCGGCCGCGGCTCGGGGCCGCTGCGCAGCAGGCCGTCGACTCCCAGCATCGCCGTCGGGCTCTGCCAGGCGACCGCCTCTCGGAACCGGGGGTCGGCGGCGATCTCACCCAGCCGGCGGCCGGTGTCGAGGGCCGCCTGGTCGAAGGCGGCCGAGTAGGCCTCGGCGTCGAGCGCGCCGTCGAGGTGAGCGTCGGCGGCGGCCGCGGCCGCCGGCAGGGTGAGCCGGTCCAGCCCGGCGGCCGGGAACCCCGTTGTGCGCAGTACCACGTCCCGCCACACGTGCCAGCCCGTGCCCGGCAGGGCGACCAGGTGGGAGCCGGCTGTCGCCTCCTGCTCCGCGATCGTCACCATCCGGTGCGGAGGGCCGAGGCGATGTCCTCGACGGTGCTGACGTCATGGATCGCATCCCGGTCGACGGGCGCGTAGTCGGCGGTCGTGTAGAAGCCGGAGCCGTGCACCACGACGTCGCGATCGCCGGGCAGCAGGCCACGGTCGGCGGCGTTCAGCACCCCGGTCAGGGCCATGACCAGCGACCACTCGCGGATGGTCCTGAAGTCCGCTGGCAGCGGCCGGCTCGTGGCCTCGAACCAGCGCCGGAGCTGCGGATACCTGGCCAGGCACTCGTACAGCGAGACCACGATCCCGTCGCCTCCGCACCGACGGATCAGCGCGTTCATCGCGGTCGACGTGGGCGGCTCGTGCGTGTAGAACGTCGGGTCGAGCACCTCGTCCACCGCGAAGGTCGTCCGGGGGAAGCGGAAGTCGGTGTGCTGCTCGTACAGCCCGGTGGCCTGGTCGCAGGCATAGGCCGGCAGGGCGCTTCGGTCGAACGACCCGTGCAGGAGGCTGAGGACCATGTCGGGCGCCGCCAGGTG
>DATFRD010000283.1:0-9957 GCA_035263645.1 Candidatus Dormiibacterota bacterium
GGCCGGAGGACCACGAGCGGATCTTCGAGCGGTTCGAGCGGGTGGAGCACGCGGAGCTGGGCTTCCCGGCGGGGACCGGGCTGGGGCTGTACCTGAGCCGGCGGCTGGCGGAGGCGATGGGCGCGTGGCTGCGGCTGGAGCGCAGCAGCCCGGGCGCGGGGAGCACGTTCGTGCTGGACCTGCCGCTCGTCCCGGAGCCGGCGGTCGCCCGAGCCGCCGCGGCCCCGGAGCAGAGGTTGGAGGCCGCTGCGCGGCCGGCCGCCGCCGGTGTGACCTCCTGGCTGGCCAGGTCAGGCGCGGCCCGCCGCTGACGGCCCGCGCGGCCGCGCTCCTGGCGCCGCGCGTCACAGCCCCAGCCGGTAGACGTTGGTCCTCCGCAGCTGGAAGCCCAGGCGTGGGTACAGGCGGTTGGCAGCCTCCCGCCAGGGCCCGGTGGTCAGCTCCAGCTCGAGGGCGCCGAGCCGCCGGGCCTCCTCGATGGCTGCCGTCACCAGCGCGGTGCCGGCGCCATGGCCGCGGAAGGCCTCGTCGACCACGACGTCCTCCAGCCAGGCCGTGAGGTGCGTGAGCTTCCGGTGCACGGCGACGACCGCCAGGCCGACGATCGTCCCGCCTGAGCGGGCCACCAGCAGCGTTGCGTCAGGGTCGGCCAGGAGGCGCCCGAGCCCGGCTGCGCCGGGTGGCCGGCGGTCCGGGCTGAGCTGCGGCAGCAGCCGACCGGCGGCCTCCGCCAGCTCCGGAGCGTTAGCGCGCACCACCTCGACCACGACCGGGCGCCCCGGGCCGGCGCTCATGGCTTCGAGCGCGTCCCGCGTGAGGTCTGGCCCGGCGACTGCGGTGGCGTGGTCATCGCCGGCCGCGTCGGAGCGTCCAGACGCGCGCGGCGGTCGGCGACCCAGTCGACCCCCAGCCGGCCGATCCGAGCCCTGCCCAGGTTCTGGCGCATCAGCCACCGCACGTCGGGATCCTCGGATCCGATCCAGCGGTCCAGCGCCTGCCTGCCGTCCCCGGGCAGCGCGGCGGCAGCCACGCTCCAGCAGTAGGCGAGGCCCTGTCGCAGCGCCCTGAAGGGCTCGGTGCGCCGCTCTCCGCTGGCGGCGAGGGACCGCGTGACCCGGTCGAGGACGGCCAGCACGCGGCGAACGTGACCGGGCTCCCGCAGCAGGCGCGGCTCGCAGAGGGCGGCGACGGCCGCCCGCTGCTCGAGGGGGCCACCGTCCGCCCACGCCTCCATCTCCACCAGCAGCCGGTCCATGTCCGCGTCGCCGAGCCGCTGCAGGCCCATCGCCACGGCCTCGCGGACCCGCCAGCGCGGGTCGGAGGCCAGCTGGCGCAGGTTGGGGAGCAGGTCCAGGCGGCCCTCGGCCGCGAGCCGGCCCAGGCCGACGGCTCCGCAGGCGGCGAGGAACTCGTCGTTCGAGCCGGCGAAGCGCTCGAACCGGGGCAGGTCGCCCATGTCGGCCACGGCCTGGACGAGCTCCAGGTTGGCGCGAGGGCCGGGCAGCCCTGAGTGCTGGCGCAGGTAGGGCTCCCAGTCCGCCAGGCCGGCAAGCTGGCGGCGGTGCTCGTCGACCTTGCTCACCCGTCCAATTCTGGGTCCTGGCGTCGCACCTCTACGGCTTCACAGCGCGCACGTAATGGAGCCATGGCGGAACGTCGCCGGTGCGCAGCTCGGCGAAACCAGCCTTGGCGACCAGGGGCTCGAGGGGCGGGACACGGCGCTCCATGGCCGCGGCGCCGGTGAGCGACGCGACCAGGCGCGGGACGGCGCCATGGCCGATCCGGAAGTCGGCCAGCAGCTCACATGAGGCGCCCGGGCGGTAGCCTGTCCCGGGCATGCCGCGGCGGGCGCCACGTTGAGCGTGTTCACGCGCCGACTCCGCGGGGGGATATCGACGCACCGTCCGGGCGGTAGGTCTCAGGCCGGGAGCGGAGCGCGGGCGGTGCTGGCCTCCGGCGCCCGCGCCGATCACCCGGACTGGTGGAGCAGCGCGGAGAGGACGGCAGCCAGGAGCCGGCTCGCCGATGACCAGGCCCCGGCCGTCGAGTCGTTCGCCCCCTCTGCGACGCGGACCAGGTAGTAGGGACCTCCGTGCCCGCGTACGGCATCCCATGCGGTCTGGGGGAGCCGCGCGGTGCCGCTCGGCGCGACGCCGGCCGGGCCGAGCACGCCGTACACCAGCAGCTGCCGGTCGACGAGGCGCTGCACGAGCACGTCGCTGACCAGCGCCGTCCTGTCATTCGCGAGCCGGACGGTGCGCTCGCTGCGGCTGGTCACCAGGTAGCCCTCGCCCTGGTAGCCGAGCTCACCGCTCCAGCGCACCACCGTCTTCGCCTGCGAGGTGACTCCCAGGAAGAGGAGCGCCCGGGCGCCTGCCGAGTCCCGAAGCAGCCACTGACGGTACGCCATCCCCGCAGAGCCCGGCTCATAGGCCGTCTCGACCTGCCAGCTCCCGGCGTCGGCCAGCGGAGGGACGGCGGGCAGCGGCGGGTCCGGCCGGGCGCCGAGCTGCAGGCCGGCCCCGGCCGCGGCGGCCCCCAGGATCAGGAGGCAGACAACGACATGCCGTCGAAGCGCGGGAGGCATCGCAGAACAACGCATGCCAGCCACATGGTGAGGCTCGCGGTCAGGAACACGGAGGCGCTCAGCGCCTGGTGCGGGAGTCCCCCGGCGATCGCCGTCCCGAACGGCTGCGAGAGGGCCAGGACAGCGGTCACGCGGAGGACGTTGGCCACCAGGACGGTGGGCACGACGAGCGCCAGCAGGAGCAGGCGGCGAACCCAGGAGGCGGCGGCGAGGGCAACGACCAGGAGGCTGAGGCTCAGCAGCGCCAGCAGCGAGTCCATGCCGCTGCACGCCTGGGCGATGACGAAGTGCGCGTTGCCGACGAACAGGTCCAGGCCCGAGCGCCGCACAGGCAGCCCCGCGACCAGAGCCAGCGTCGCCGACCCGCGGGCGGTCAGCTCCTGCAGCGCGAAGCCGAGGGGCGCGAAGAGCCCTCGGAACAGGCTGAGGCTGGCGGCAACGAAGGCGGCGGGGGCGAACAGGAGCCGGGCGACCGCGGGTCCGTAGAGGTAGGCGGCCGCTCCCAGCACGGTGGGCAGGAACGACGCGCCCGCCACCGCGTGCACGCCGGCGCGCATGCCCACGACATAGAGCGCGAGGCCGCCTGCCAGGGCGACCAGAGCCGGCCGCGCCCCTGGGCCGGCGCCGCGAGAGAGACCGGAGCGCAGAGCCGACCAGCGGAGCCAGACCAGGCCGGCAGCGATGGGCGGCAGGAGAAAGCCGAACGAGAGCTCATCGTCGACGCGCCAGATGCCTGCCGCGTATGTGAAGACCGGCAGATAGAGCGCGACCAGCGCTGCCCCGGTCGCGGCCGGGGCGGGCGCTGGCAGGCGCGGTCGAATCCGGCTCAAGAACGAGCGGATCGCGCGCGGCGGCGCCGCCACAGGGTTCCGACCGCGAGTGGGACCAGTCCAATGCCGAACAGGATCCCGCTGGGCAGCTCGGGAGTCGTCGTCCCCTGGCCCTGGCCGCTGCCCCCGGTGCCACCCGGGCCGCTGCCGTCCCGATCCCCGTCGGGCCGACCGTCGTCGGCCTGGGGCTGAACCAGCGTGACGTGGGCGGCGAGCCCGGAGTGGAGATCACGGGCGCCCGCCGCCGCCACGCCGCCTGAACCGATTACGGAAAACAACACCGCGGTCGAAACCGCGCCCACAGCCACGGAAACGCGTCGCAGAAGAGGTTGCACGATGCAGCCCAGTATGTGATCGCGGTGCTGTCACGCCCTATAGGACAAGTTTGTTTGACCAGGACGAATGGCCCACCGGTTCTCGGGACTGCGCCGCAGGTCGCCCGGGCAGCTGGCGGCTGCCGCTGGTCACGATGAGAGGTGGGGGTGCCTGGTGGTGTCAGGCCGGGACCGGCAGGAGGCCCCGGATCTGCTGTGAGAGGAACAGGGCGCTCACGACCGCGATGACTACCGCCGCCGTCCACCCCAGGGCCAGCAGCGACTTCCCGACCCGGCTCCGGCCCATAGCCCGCGAGTCGCCGGCGACGAGCAGCAGCAGGACCAGCCCGATCGGCGTGGCGAGGCCGCCCGCGATGCTCGCCCAGTAGAGGAGCTGGATCGGCGGCAGGCCCAGCAGCGCGATGACGGCGCCGACCACGATGGCCAGGACGGTCGCGCCGTAGAAGGCCGGCGCCTGGGTCGGGCCGAGACCGGGGCTGTGCTCCCACCGGGCCTGCTCTCCGACGAGCTGGGCGCTGCAGTCGGCCAGCACCGGCACGGCGATCAACGAGGAGGACAGCAGCCCCAGCGCGAACAGATGGGAGGCCAGCGGGCCGGCCAGCGGCTGCAGCCCGGCGGCAGCATCCTGGGCGGTCATCGCCACCTGGTGGTGCATGCCCAGGGTGGCGCCGCTGGCGATCAGGATGAACCAGAACGTGACCACGGCCACGAGCATGCTCAGCCCCGCCTCCAGGCGAGCGCAGCGCCGTCTGGACCGGCTCGCCAGCCGGGCCTCGGCTGCCTCCCGCTGGACCTCCCACACGTAGCAGTAGCTGGTCAGAGTCGTGCCGAGGATCGCAAGGCCGCTCTCGACGTACTCGGACCGGAGGGACAGGGCGGGCGTCAGTGTCGATCGGATGACCGCACCCCAGTCGGGCCGGGCGAGAAACGCCGCGAAGAAGTAGGCGGCGAAGATCGCCACCGTGTACTTCAGCACCCGCTCGACCCCGCGGTGCCGGCCCACGAGCAGCATGCCGATGAGGAGCGCCGTGTAGGGCAGGACGAGCCAGCGCAGCTCGACGCCGAGCAACAGCCCGATGGCGGCGGCTCCGGCCTGGAGGTCGGCGCCGAGCGTGATCAGGTTGACCACCACCACCGAGACCAGGAGCAGCACGCCCAGCCGGCGGCCGTAGAGCCTGCTCACCGTTCCGAGCAGGCCGGATCGGGAGGCCTGTCCGACCTGGGCCGCGATGACGAGCACGCCGCCCAGCAGCGGATAGAGCAGGAGCGTCAGCCAGGAGAGGGAGTACCGCGTCGTCGCCCCGACCACGACCATCGTCGCGACCGTGGTGGGGTCGTTGTCGGAGGCGCCCGCTATCAGTCCGGGTCCCAGGGCGAGCAGGCCCGGGCGCCGGAGCCGCCAGCCGGCGCGTGCGTGCCGTCGCTCGAGGACGGGCGCCACGCCACCGTCCGCCGACGCGACCGGAGCCTGCTTCGCCCTCATTGGTCCACCGCCGGACGTCGCCGGGTGGATCCCTGGAGCGACCGCAGCCCGTTGGCGGCGGCGAGGATCGTGGAGCCATTGCTGAGGACCCCGGCGACCGCCGGGCTCATCGGGATCACCAGCGACAGCAGCAGCCCGCACAGGTTCGGCACCGCGATGAGCGCCAGGTTCTGCTTCATCAGCCCCAGCGCTCGACGAGCGTCGTCGAGCGCGGTCGGCAGCAGAGTGAGGTCGTCGTCCATCAGGACCACCTGCGCGCTGCTGGAGGCGATGTCCGAGCCGCCGCCCATCGCCACGCCGACGTCCGCCAGGCTCAGGGCCATGCTGTCGTTGATCCCGTCCCCGACCACGGCCACGCAGAACCCCTGCTTCTTGAGCTCCCTGACGACCTCCCGCTTGGACTCCGGAGTTGCCCGCGCGCGCCACTCGTCGAGGCCCAGGGACTCGCCGATGTGCCTGGCCGCTCCTTCGCTGTCGCCGGAGAGAAGCATCAGGTGGCGAACTCCGCGCGCCCGAAGCGCGCTCACGACCTGGCTCGCCTCTCGCCGCTGGACGTCGCGCATGAGCGCCACGCCGAGGCAGTCCGGCGGTCGGGCGATCCACACGCTGCTGGCGTCCGCGAACCCGGCCAGCTCCGCGGGCAGCGGGGGCACCCGGACGGCGCTCCGTCTCATCAGCAGGCCGTTGCCGATGACGTACCGGCCGCCGTCGGCCAGGCGCGCGTGGACGCCCAGCCCGGCCTCGTACCGGCGCTCGACGGCGGGGGGGGTTCGCAGGCCCCGGGCCTCGGCCTCGGCGCAGAGCGCCGCGGCCAGCGGATGCCCCATCGAGTGGTCTGCGGCGGCCGCGATCTGGAGCAGCCGATCGGGCCCGACGTCTGCGAACGGATGGACGGCCACGACCTTCGGGCTTCCGGCGGTGAGCGTGCCCGTCTTGTCGAAGACGATCGCGTCCACGTGGGCCAGCGCCTCCACGGCCGCGGCGCCCTTGATCAGGATGCCCTCTCGCGCCGCCGCGGTCAGGGCGGCCAGCATCGTCGTCGGCGCCGAGACGCGCACGCCGGTCGCGATGTCGAAGGTGATCACCGACGCCGTGCGGGACGGGCTGCGGGTCGCGGCCAGCACAGCGCCGCCGAGGGCCAGGACCGGCAGCACGAGGCGGTCGCCCACGCGACGAGCGTGGTCCGACATCCTCGTCTCCCCGATGGGCGCCTGCTCCAGGAAGTTGACGATCCGGCCCGCCCGGGAGTGCTCCACGTCGGTGCCCGCCACGATCTCCAGCTCTCCCTCGGCCACGACGGTCATCGCAAAGACGGGATCGCCCTCGGAGCGCCGGCTTGGCAGCGGCTCTCCGGTGAGGAACCGCTCGTCGACGGTGGCGGCGCCTCGACGGACGGCGCCGTCGACCGGGATGTGGTCCCCGGGGGCGACGAAGATGACGTCGCCCGGCCGCAGCTCGCAGACCTGGGCCTGGACCCGCTCGTCCCCGGCCAGCTTCCAGACCAGGGCGTCGCGGTCCGCGATCAGCTCGCCGAGGGCGCGCCGCGACCGTGCCGCCGTGGCGTCCCGCATCCACTCGCCGCCCTCGACCATCCCGATCACCGCCGCGGCGGTGACCAGGTGACCGCCCGCCAGCGTGAGCCCCAGGGCCACGGAGTCGAGGACGTCGACGTTGAGCCGGGTGTGCCGGGTCAGGCTGGTCAGGCCGCGGCGGACGATGGGCGCGGCTGCCGTCAGCAGCACCGGCAGCGCCACCGGGCTGCCGGCCAGGGCGAGTGCTCCTCCGGCGCCCAGGGCGAGCCACTCGGCAACCGGCTTGCGACCGGGCTCGGCGGCCGGCAGCGGCTGGGCGGCCGGCTCGGCCTCGAGGACCAGCCCGCAGATCTGCGCCGCGGACAGGGCCCCGTCGTGCTCCACGACCAGGCTCCCGCAGGCGGGGCTGAAGCGATGGCTTGAGACGTGCCGCTCGCTGCCCAGGGCGCTGGAGATGCCCGCCCGGGCCCGGCGCGCCAGCAGGTGCCCGGGCAGCCGGAGCCTGAGGCGGCGTGGGGTCTGATGCACCACCTCCAGGCCTGGCGGCGTTTGGGGGGCCGCGGGCGCCGGGGCCAGTCCCGTCCAGCGCCCGTCACCGTTCGGCCGGGCCGTCGGGTGCTTGCTGCGACCTGGTCCGGCGACACTGTTCGTGTGCGTGGCCGTCACCTGCATGTCCCTGCCTGCCGGAGCCACCGGGACGTGACGGCGCGCTCCGGCCTCCGCAGGCGACGGCTTGCTCTTCCTGCGGTCGATCACCCCACTGTGACCGCGAGCGGGGTCCCGCATCGAGCCGCACGAAGCAGGCTGGGTGCTCTGCCAAAGGGCAAGCCGCGGCCGCCCCGGATGGCGGCCAGTCCAGGGATCAGCCGCCGACGGACCCCGTCCTTCGGTCGGCCAGGGAACCCCCTGCCCATGCCGGTCAGCCCCCTCTGTTCCTTAACCTCCCCATTGCCTTCCCCTCACCCGCCGTTCTATGGCCCGCGCCTACCTTGACCTGAGTCCGTTGTCGAACCGGGCATTTGGAGGAGGGATACGCATGCAATTGCGACGCTCGCTGCTGGCGCTCGGGGCAAGCGCGCTCGCGCTCGTGCCCGCGCTGTCGGCAGCAGCCACCGGGAACGATCCGGCCGCTGCGATGCGCACAGCCACGCCCATCAAGCACCTGGTCGTGATCTTCCAGGAGAACATCTCCTTCGATCACTACTTCGGCACCTATCCCAACGCGGCGAACCCGAAGGGCGAGCCCGCCTTCCACACAGCGCCCGGCACGCCGACCGTGAACGGGCTGACCGACGCCCTGCTGACCAACAACCCCAACCTGGGCAACCCGCAGCGGCTCGACCACAGCCAGGCGCTGACCTGCGACCAGGGCCATGGCTACACCGCCGAGCAGAAGGCGTTCGACGCCGGCGCGATGGACCTGTTCGTCCAGGACACGGGGAGAGGGCTGACCCTGGGCCAGTGCCTGCAGAACGAGCTGGGCACGCCCCAGCCCGCGACGCCGGGCAACTTCGCGGTGCTGGACTACTACGACGGCAACACGGTGACTGCCATGTGGAACTACGCGCAGCACTTCGCGATGAGCGACAACTCGTACAGCAACGTCTTCGGGCCGTCAACGCCGGGCGCGTTCAATGTGATCTCGGGCAACACCTTCGGGGTGACCTGCGGGCCGACCTCAGCCGATTTCTTCCTGAGCCCGACGCCGTGCGCCGCCGGCGTGGGCCAGGCGGGTCCGGCGGTGGCTCAGGGCGCCGGCACCAACACCGGCGACGCCGACCCCATGTTCGACGTCTGCTCCTCGGGCTCGACGATCGCCATGGGCGGGAAGAACATCGGTGACCTGCTCAACGCCGCCGGCGTGACCTGGGGCTGGTTCGAAGGTGGGTTCCGGCCGACCGCGCCGGGCTCCAACGGCACCACGGTCTGCCCGGCCTCACACAAGAACATCGGCGGGGGCACGATCCCCGACTACATCCCGCACCACCAGCCATTCCAGTACTACCCGCAGACGGCGAACCCGCTGCACCTGCCGCCGACGTCGGTGGCCGCGATCGGTCACCAGGACCAGGCCAAGCACCAGTACGACTTGAGCGACTTCTTCGCGGCCGCCGACCACGGCAACCTGCCGCAGGTCTCGTATCTGAAGGCCCCTGCCTTCCAGGACGGCCACGCGGGGTACTCCGACCCTCTGGACGAGCAGACGTTCCTGGTCGACACGATCAACCACCTGGAGCGGCTGCCGACCTGGCAGAGCACGGCGGTCGTGATCGCCTACGACGACTCGGACGGCTGGTACGACCACCAGATGGGGCCGATCGTGGACCAGTCGCAGACTCCGCGGGACGCCCTGACCGCGGCCGGCCAGTGCGGCGCCAACCCGAACCGGGTGCTGGACGGGCAGCAGGCGCGTTGTGGGGTGGGTCCCCGCCAGCCGCTGATGGTCATCTCGCCATTCGCGAGGAAGAACTTCGTCGACGGCACCCTCACCGAGCAGTCGTCCGTCGTCCGCTTCATCGAGGACAACTGGCGCCTCGGCCGGATCGGCGGCGGCTCGTTCGACGCCCTGTCCGGCTCGCTGGCGGGGATGTTCGACTTCAGCAGGCCTGAGGCGGCCAAGCGCCTGTTCCTCGACCCCGCGACCGGGCAGCCGGTCGCGGATGGCGAGGGCGCCTGAAGCGGGTCATTCCCTCTCTCGTTCCTGAGCTCGGGCGCCGGCACCCGCCGGCGCCCAAGCCTCACCCCACGTCGAGTGCGTCGAGCTGGGCGACCAGCCGCCGGGGCGCCACCTGGCGGTAGGCGCGCTCGAGGATCTCGGCCACCTCCTCCCAGTCCACGCCGTCCACGTCCAGGTAGACGCCCAGCCAGCCCCGGTGGCCGACGTACGGGGGCCGGAAGAAGCGATCCGGCGCCGCCTCCACCAGGGCCTGCTGCGCCGCCGGCGGCGCAGCGCACCACAGGCCGAGGCGCTCGTCGTGGTGGTGGTCGGCCGTCGTGGCGAACAGCTTCGTGCCCGCGAACCAGGCCGGCTCGCCGTGGCTGATCTTCTCGGTCACGCCGGGCAGCCGGTCGCGGATGGCGAGGGCGCCTGAAGCGGGCCATTCCCTCTCTCGTTCCTGAGCTCGGGCGCCGGCACCCGCCGGCGCCCAAGCCTCACCCCACGTCGAGTGCGTCGAGCTGGGCGACCAGC
>DATFRD010000284.1:0-17226 GCA_035263645.1 Candidatus Dormiibacterota bacterium
GCTGGTCGACCGCCACGGCGAGCGGCGCGTGCTGCTGGCCGGAGGCACCATCGCGGCCACGTTCCTGCTCCTGGCCTCGCGGGCGGCGACCTTTCAGGGGCTGTTCCTGGCCCTGCTGGCCGCCGCCGTCGGGGCCGCCGCGGCCTCGCCCGGCGGCACCCGCGCGCTGGCGGCCTGGTTCGAGCCGGGCCTGCGCGGCACCGCGATGGGCATCCGCCAGACCGGGGTCACGGCCGCCGGCGTGCTCGCCGCGCTCGTGCTGCCGCCGATCGCGGTCGGGCTCGGCTGGCCGGCCGCCTTCGTCGCCGTGGCCGGGCTGTCGCTCCTGGGCGTGCTGGCCTTCGTGACGTTCTACCGTGAGCCGCGGCGGGAGTCGCGGTCGGTGCGGGCGCCGCTGCGCCTCCGCTCCCTGGCCGGCAGCCGCGCGTGGGTGGCCGCCACCGGGTACGGCTGGGTCTTCATGGGCGCGCTCGGCTGCGTGGTCGCGTACCTGGCGGTCTCGCTGAACCAGGACGGCGGCCTGGGCCCCCTGCAGGCCGGCCTGCTGCTGGCCGCGCTGCAGGTCGGGGGCATCGCGGGCCGGCTGGGCTTCGGCATGCTGTCTGACCGCCTGCGCAGTCGGGGAGCGGCGATGGCCCTGTCGGCCGGCCTGGCGGTCGCGGCCTGCCTGGCCATGGCCGCATTCGGCCACGGGGCGACCGGTGCGCCCGGGCTTGCCCTGATCGCCTTCCTGCTCGGCCTCTCCTGCCTGGGCTGGAACGCCCTCTACATCACCCTCACGGCCGAGGTGGTACCCATCGAGCACGCCGCGACCGCGGTGGGCACGGGCACTACGATCACGTTCACCGGCATGTTCGCGGTGCCGCCGGCGTTCGGCCTGATCGCCGACCACGCCGGCACCTACGCCTGGTCGTGGGCTGCCCTCGCGGTGTGGTCCCTGCTGGGCGGCGCCATCGCCCTGGCGATCCGCGATCGCCGCTGATGCCGGGGTCAGGCCGACACCGGGGGCCTCCGGTCCGCCCACGGCCGGGCGGCCTCCAGCTGCGCGGCGAGCCTGAACAGGGTGGCCTCGCCACCGAAGCGTCCGATGAAGTGGCTGCCGACGGGGAGGCCGGCCCCGTTCCAGTGCAGCGGCACGGACATCGCGGGCTGCCCGGTGATGTTGGCCAGCGGCGTGAACGGCACCCAGGCCCCGGCCCGCAGGAGTGGGAAGAGCGGCTGTTCGGGCGGGGCGTCGAACGTTCCCAGCGGCAGCGGCGGCTCGGCCAGGACTGGCGTCAGCCAGACGTCGAAGTCGGCGAAGAGCGCCGCAATCTGGCGGCTGAACGACTGCAGGTAGGCCACGGCGAGCAGGTAGTCGGCCGCGGTGTAGCGGAGGCCCGCCTCCCGCATGGCCCAGGTCAGCGGCTCGAACTGGTCGGCGGCCGGAGCCCGGCCCAACCTGGTCGACCAGCCCGCGATCGTGGCGGCCACCCCGGCCATGTAGAGCGTCATGAACGCGCTGGTCACGAGGCCGCCGTCCAGCCCTTCGGGTGCGAGGTCGAAGACGTCGTGGCCGAGCTCCGCGCATAGGTGGGCCGTCTCGCGCACCGCGCGCACGCAGTCCTCGTGGACCGGCACCTCGGTCACGGCGGAGGCGGAGACGGCAATGCGGAGCCGGCCCGGGTCGGCCCCCACCTCGCTCACGTACGGCCGCTCCTTCGGCGGCGCCCAGTAGGGGTCGCCGGCGCTGGGGCCGCCGGTGGCGTCCAGAAGCGCCGCGCTGTCCCGCACGCTGCGGGTCAGCCCGTGCTCGCAGACGAGGCCGGCCAGGGAGTCGCCCAGCGCGGGCGCCAGCGTGTTGCGGGCCCGCGTCGGCTTGAGCCCGAACAGGCCACAGCAGGAGGCCGGGATGCGGATCGAGCCGCCCCCGTCGTTGGCGTGGCCCATCGGCACCAGGCCGGCCGCGACCGCCGCGGCCGTGCCGCCGCTGGAGCCGCCCGGGGTGCGGTCCAGGTCCCAGGGGTTGCGCGTGGGGCCGAAGAGCCGGGGCTCTGTGGTGGGCAGGATGCCGAACTCGGGCGCGTTCGTCTTGCCGACGACGACCAGTCCCGCGCGCCGGTGACGCAGCACCAGCTCCTGGTCCTGGACGGACACGTGGTCCGCCAGGAACGTCGAGCCCTCCGTGTAGCGCACCCCGGCATGCTCGGCCGTCAGGTCCTTGAGCAGGAAGGGCACCCCGGTGAACGGGCCCTCCGGCAGCGCTCCGGAGGCGCGCTCCCTGGCCAGCTCGTACATCGGGGTGACGACCGCGTTCAGCGTGGGGTTGAGCCGCTCGATGCGCTCGATAGCGGCGTCCACCAGCTCCACCGGCCGTACCTCGCGCCGCCGCACGAGGTCGGCCTGCGCCGTCGCGTCCATGAACGCCAGATCCTCGAAGTCCACCGGGCCAGTCTCGCGCAAACGCGGCCGCCCCGGGGCCGCGGGCTCAGCCGGCGAGCCAGCCTCGCTCGACCACCCACACGGCGACCTGGGCGCGCGAGCCGACGCCCAGCTTGGCGCGGATGCGCTCCAGGTGGCCCTCGACGGTCCGCTCCGCGATCTGGAGCCGCTCGGCGACCTGGCGATTGGTCAGGCCGCGGGCGGTCAGCAGGGCCACCTCCAGCTCGCGGCGCGACAGCGGAGCCGCGTCTTCCACCAGGCCCGCCGCGCGGGCCTCGTCCACCGGTGACACGGTCGCCCGGTCGCCCCGGGCCAGCAGGACCGCCGCCCGGAAGCTCATGCGGGCGCCCTCCGACCAGGCCGCCATCGCTGCGGCGGGCGTCAACCGGGCCGTGGCCGGCTCCACGATCAAGGTGCGGAGGAGGTCGCCCCAGGCCGGCGCCAGGGGCGTGCGCAGCTTCTCTCGCCAGGCATCCGCCGCCCCGCAGAGGCGCAGGGCGCGCTCCGGACGGTCCTCGGAGAGGAGCGCGAGGGCGCCGGCCAGGTAGAGGGCGCCCGAGAGCGCGAAGATGTCCCGCGTCCGGTCCAGCATCTCGAGCAGGGCATCGAGCCGTCTGCGGCCCCCGGCGAGATCGTCCTCCAGGATGTCGGCCGCCGCCAGGAAGAGCCCCCCCCACGGTATCCGCCAGCGCCCCTCGGGTCCGCCGGAGGCCGCCGCGCGCTCCAGGTGGCTGCGGGCGCCCGCCAGGTCGCCCAGCAGCAGCAGGTGCTCGCCCATGGACGCGGCCGCGGTCACCCGCAGCTCCTCGTCGGTGGCGGTGGCCAGCAGCTCCTCCAGGCAGGACCGGGCCCGGACCGGGTCGCCCGCGTATCCATGGATCGTGCCCAGCAGGTCGAGCGCCCAGCCGGCCGACACGTCATCGCCGGCCTGCCGGAACCCTTTCAGGCTCCGCTCGCCGAGGTCCACCGCGACCTCGTAGTCGCCCTGCCAGAGGGCCAGCCGGCAGAGCCAGAAGAGCACTCTCGCGCGGTCGTGGTCGTTGAGCGCCGCCGCCTCGAGCACACCGCTCAGCCAGTCGTGCCCCTCGGCGAGGTGCCCCCTCGCCTGCCAGAACCAGGCCAGCTCGAGCACCAGCCGGATCCAGAGGGCCTGGTCCCGGCGGCGGTACCAGCGCAGGGCCTGCCGGAGGTCGTCGTGAGCGGCCTCCAGGCGCTCCAGCCAGCTGTCCAGGCCTGGACGGCGCTGGAACGCGGAGGCCCGCTCGGCCAGCTCCAGGAACGCGCCGGCGTGGCGCCACCCCGTCTCCTCGGCCTCGCCGCTCTCCTCGAGCCGTTCCGCGGCGTACTGCCGGATCGTCTCGAGCAGGCGGTAGCGGCCCTGCGAGGCCTGCGCCTCGAGGACGACCAGCGACCTGTCGAGCAGGCGCTGCAGGTGGAGCGGCACATCGGCTGCGGGCAGACCGGCCCCGGCTGCGATGCGGGCGGCGGTCTCCGCGTCGAACGCGCCCGGGAAAACTGACAGCCGGCGGAACAGCTTTCGTTCCAGGTCGTTCAACAGGTGGTGGCCCCAGTCGAGTGCAGCGCGCAGGGTGCGATGCCGAGGCATCGCGGTTCGGCTTCCCCCGGTGAGCAGGCGGAAGCGGTCCTCGACCCGCTCCAGCAGGTCGTCGACCGACATCATCTCGAGGCGCGCGGCGGCGAGCTCGATCGCCAGGGGGATCCCGTCCAGGCGCCGGCAGATGCCTGCCACCGCCTCGGCGTTGGCGGGAGTCACGGCGAACTGGGGCTGAACCAGCCGCGCGCGGGCCTCGAGCAGCCGCACCGCCTCGGCCTGGCGGGTGGTGCCCGCTGGCGGCAGCGCCAGCGGCTCGATCCGCCACACGTGCTCGGCGCTCACGCCGAGGGGCTGGTGGCTCGTGGCCAGCACCCGGACGCCGGGGCAGGCGGCGAGCAGCGACTCCACGAGGCTGGCGCAGGCGTCCGGCAGATGCTCGCAGTTGTCCAGGACGAGGAGCAGGCGCCGGCCGCCGACCTGGTCGGCGATCGCGGCGCGCCAATCCGCGCCCGGCTGCTCGCTCCCTCTCCCCTCGCGGGCGACGTGGCCCCGCCAGGGGCCGGAGGGGGGGCGAACGTCCAGGGCCCTGGCGACCTCGTCCGGCACGACCCCGGGGTCCCCGAGGGCTGCGAGGTCGATGAACCGGATGCCGCCGGGGTGGTCGGGCAGGGCGCACGAGGCGACCTCGATCGCCAGCCGGGACTTGCCCATGCCCGGGGCGCCGGCGATGGTGACCAGCCGGGCCCGGCGCAGCCGCTCACGGACCGCGACGATCTCGAGTTCGCGGCCGACGAAGCTGGTGAGCTGGACCGGCAGGTTGTGGGTGGGGGGAGCCTGGGGCTTCACGCGCCGCAGGCAAGTGTGCGAGAGGTGGAACGGCCAGGGCAAGGGCGCGGCCCCGAAACCCGGTACCACCCAGGACAGAAACAGGTACTTTCCACAATGCTCGCCTTCGGCCGGCGCGGCTACCCTTCGGCGGGCAACCGGTCAGGTGAGAGAAGGTGAACGCACTGTCCGACCCCCAAGACGATCACGTCAAGCGCGAGCTCGCGCGTGAGCTGCACGACCAGGTCGTGCAGGACCTCACGGCGATGCTGATCGACCTCGAGAACTTCAAGCGCGGTCCGTTCGACATCCAGAGCACGGTCCTGCAGGTGGACTCCGTGCAGGGGTCGCTGCGCACCATGCTGGGCCGGCTCCGCGGCATGCTGTACGGGCTTCGGGGCGAGGACCCGTGGGAGCCGGACTTCGCGGAGACCCTGCGCGTCTTCGCGGTCCAGTACACGGCCAGGACGGGCGTCCGCGTGCTGATCCGCGTCAGCAGGGACTGGCCCGACCCGATCCGGCGCACCGCCGCCCAGCATCTCCTGCGCATCGTCCAGGAGGCCGTGAACAACGCCCGGCAGCACGGCGGCGCCCGCTCTGTGCGCGTCTCCCTCAAGCTGGGCGAGCACGGACTCGGGCGGCTCATGATCCAGGACGACGGACGTGGCATGCCCCAGGACGAGCCCCGCGAATGGGGCATGGGGATGCTGGGCATGAACGAGCGGGCCCTGCTGCTGGGCGGCACGCTCACGGTCGAGAGCGCGCCAGCGCGCGGCACCACCCTCCGGGTGATCTTCCCCGTGGCGGTCCAGGAGCGGACCGAGGCCGCGGTCCCGGCGCCGGACCCGGTGCCTCGCGTCGTCTAGGGGCCGGGCTGAGCCGGGATCCACCGACGACTCGCGACTCGGGCGGGACGTCGCTCGCATGGTGGAATCCGGCCAGGGCTGGCCCGCCTCCTCGGAACCCCCTTCGTTCCGAAGGCGTCATGCTTGACGCCGAATGTCCGAGCCACGCATCGCTCCGCTGACCGACCCCGGGCCCGAGGTGCAGGAGATCCTGGACAAGACACAGGTGCGGCCCGGCCCGCCGCTGAACATCTTCGCCACCATGGCCCATCACCCGCGCCTGCTCAAGCGGTTCAACGTGCTCGGTGGCCTCTTCCTGGGTCGCGGCCTGGTGCCCGAGCGGGAGCGCGAGGTGGTCATCCTGCGCACCGGTTGGCGCGCCCGCTGCGAGTACGAGTTCGGCCAGCACACGGTGATCGGGCGGCGAGCGGGCCTGACTGACGCCGAGATCCGCCGGCTGGCCGGAGGAGCCGGGGCCTGGACGGACGACGACGCGCTGCTCGTCCGGCTGGCGGACGAGATCTACGACACCCGCGACGTCTCCGACGAGCTGTGGGCGGCCCTGAGCAGGCGCTGGACGCCAGCCGAGCTCATCGAACTGGTGACGCTGGCAGGCTTCTACGGCATGGTGTCGGCGTTCCTCAACTCGGCGCGGGTGCAGCTCGACGACGGCGTGCCCGGCTGGCCCTAGCCTCGCGCCCAGCCCGACCGCTGCGGCCCCCCTGGTGGATGCCTGCGGGAGGCCGCACCTCTAGACTTGGCGTTCGCTTGCTGTTCTTCCTCGCTGGCCTGGCCGTCGGACTCGTCATCGGGACGACCATCGGCGTGATCGTGATGGCCGCCCTCGTCGCCTCCTCTCGGGACCGGTCCGGCTAGGCCGGCGAGACCGGTCGGCCTGGGCCGGAGGTTCTGTCCCGGCGGGCCGGGACAGATAGCCTGCCGATCGGGATCGGCCCCTGCCGGCCGCTTCTGGAACGCCCATTCAGTTGGGGCCCCGAGTGACCTTAGGCTGGCTTCCAGAGATCAGAGGAGGCAGGAACCCCAGGTGCAACTCGCGTACAACCAGCTCGACCAGACGGATGCCGGTGAGGTCACGGTCGTGATGCCCGAGCATCCCTGGTACTCGTACAACACCACGCTGAAGCGGGCGCTTGACGTGGTGCTGGCCGCGTTCGTGCTGCTCCTGGCGGCTCCGGTCTGGCTCGCCATTGTCGTCGCGATCAAGGTCGACTCGTCCGGGCCGGCGATCTTCGTCCAGGAGCGGGTCGGCCTCCGCGGACGCAGGTTCCGCTTCTACAAGTTCCGCTCCATGACCGCGGACGCCGACCGGATGAAGACGGCGCTCCGCCACCTCAGCGAGGTGGACGGCCCCGTGTTCAAGCTCCGGGCCGACCCCCGCGTGACCCGCGTGGGCCGGGTCCTCCGCCGCACGAGCCTGGATGAGCTGCCGCAGCTGCTCAACGTCCTCCGGGGCGAGATGAGCCTGGTCGGGCCCCGGCCGCCGCTGCCCGAGGAGGTGGCGCAGTACCGTCCGAGCGACATGGTCCGCCTGGCGGTGAAGCCGGGGCTGACCTGCTGGTGGCAGGTCAGGGGCCGCTCCGGCATTGACTTCGACACCTGGATGGCCTTCGACCGGGAGTACGTCTACGGGCTCTCGTTCCTGGCCGACCTGCAGATCCTGCTCCGCACGGCCTGGGCGGTCCTGAGCTGCCGGGGCGCGTACTAGAGGTGCGGCCGAAAACCCAGCCGGATCTTTGGGTCCCATGCACCCCATCTCCGGCGTTGCCTCCTGAGGTGCTCAGTCACGCCCTTGAGGGCGCTCCTTCCGCTCCTCGTCGGCGCCACCGGATCTGGGGCACCTGGGACCCAAATCTCTCGGCCAGGTTTCCGGCCGCACCTCTAGCAGAACCTGCCCTGCGCTGATGGCCGCGTCGAGCGCGATCCTGGCCGCGGCCGGCCTCCCCGCCGCGCTGGCGGGCTGCTACCTGCTGCTGCTGGCCGTGGCCAGCTTCCGCCGGCGGCGGGGGCCAGCCGCCCCTCTCGTCCCCCCTCGCCTGGTGGTGCTCGTGCCGGCTCACGACGAGGAGCAGCTGATCGGGCGCTGCGTCGAGTCTCTGCGCCGGCAGTCCCATCCGGCCGACCGCTACCGGGTCGTGGTGGTGGCGGACAACTGCAGCGACCGCACCGCCGAGGTGGCCGGGGGAGCGGGGGCGGAGGTCCTGGAGCGTCGCGACCCTGCGGCCCGGGGCAAGGGCCACGCGCTGCGCTGGGCGATGGACCGGCTCCTGGGCAGCCCGGACGTGTTCGACGGGGTGGTCGTGGTGGACGCCGACTCGGTCGCGGATCGGGACCTCCTGGCCAGGCTCGGCGCCGGCCTCGCCGAGGGTGCCGACGCGGCCCAGGCCGAGTACCTGGTGCTGCCCGAGGAGGGCTCGACGAAGGCGCGCCTCGTGGCCGCGGCGTTCCTGCTCTTCCATCGCGTGCGGTTCGGCGGCCGGGCCGCCCTCGGCCTTCCGGCCAACCTGGTCGGCAACGGCATGCTGTTCAGCCGGCGCCTGCTGGAGGCGCACCCCTGGTGCGCGTTCACCGGCGTCGAGGACCTGGAGTACTCGATCGAGCTCCGCCTGGCCGGGATCCGGCCCCGGTACGTGGGCGACGCGCTGGTCCAGGGCCCCGTCCCCCGTGGTTACGGCGGCATGCGGGCGCAGCGGCTGCGCTGGGAGGGCGGCCGCTGGCACGTGGTCCGCACCCGGCTCGGGAGGCTGGTCGGCCACGGGCTGCGCCGCGACCCCGGGGTCCTCGACGCGGCCCTCGACCTGGCGGTGCCCCCGTTCGGACTGCTCGCCATGGGCGCGGTGGCGGGCACCGTCGTCACGGCGGTCGCGGTCGCGCTCCAGGTCGCGGCCGCCTGGAGCCTCTCCCCCTGGCTCCTGGCCGTGGCCGCCATGACCGGCTTCGTGGCCCTCGGCCTCGTCTCCGCGCGCGCCCCCGCCTCGATGTGGCTGGCCCTGCTCGAGGCTCCCCGGTTCCTCGCCTGGAAGGTCTTCACGTATGCGCGGATCGTGGCCGGCTTCGACCCCCGGCGCTGGGAGCGCTCCGAGCGCACGCCCGGCGCCGGGCCCCCCGTGGCGGGCGGCCGGGCGGACATCGCCGGGGTGCCGATCGACCGGGTGGACATGGACGGCGCGGTGGCCGTACTGCGGGAGGCGCTGGACGGCGGGCGGCAGGTCCACATGGCGACGGTCAACCTCGACTTCCTGGTTCGCGCCCAGCGCCACGCCGGCCTCAGGTCGCTCCTGGCGCGGACGGAGCTGAACGTCGCGGACGGCATGCCCGTCGTCTGGCTGAGCCGGCTCCTGGGCAGCCCTCTGCCCGGCCGCGTGGCTGGCGCCGACTTGGTGCCGCTCCTCGTCAGCGAGGCGGCCCGCCTCGGCGCCGGGGTTTTCCTGCTCGGCGGCGAGGAGGGCGCTGCCGAGCTCGCCGCCCGCCGCCTGGCCCGAGAGGTGCCGGCGCTGCGCGTCGACTGGTGCCAGCCGCCGCGGGCCAGCCTGGACGAGCTGGACCGCCTGGACCTCGTCGAGCGCGTCCGGCGCTCCGGCGCGGCGGTCCTGCTGGTCGCCCTCGGCAATCCGAAGCAGGAGCTGTGGATCGCCCGTCACCGTCACCGGCTGCCGGGCGTGGCCGTCGCCGTCGGGGTCGGCTGCGTCTTCGACCTGTGGGCCGGCAGGGTCCGGCGGGCGCCGGCCTGGATGCAGCGAGCCGGCCTGGAGTGGTTCCACCGGCTGCTCGCGGAGCCCCGCCGACTGGCCGGACGATTCGGGTCTGACGCGGCCTGGCTGGTCCTCCTGGCCGGTCGGACGCTGCTCCAGCGGGCGCGGGCCGGCCGGCTGGAGCGGGTCGGGGCCCAGGGAGTCGAACGGACCTAGGGGCAGTGCTCGCCGCCGCAGCAGACATCCCGCGTCATAGCGAAGTGCCGCTCCGGGGTCAGGGCCGGAGCCGGGCTCAGATCTCGACCAGCCCCTTGCGCACCGCGTACAGGACCGCCTGGGAGCGGTCGTAGATGTTCAGCTTCTCGTACATGTTGCTCACGTGGTTGCGGACGGTCTTCTCGCTGATCCGCAGCTTGTAGGCGATCTGCTTGTTCGCCATCCCGCCGGCCAGCAGCTTCAGGATCTCGATCTCCCGGCCGGTGAGCCCGTCGTAGAACTCCTTCGGGGTCGTGGTGCCGGTCAGCATCTCCAGGACCCGGTTGGCGACCGCGCTGGCCATGACGCGCTCCCCCGCCATGACGGCCAGGAGGCTGGACACGATGGAGTCCGGTCGGGAGTCCTTCAGGATGTACCCGCTGGCGCCTGCCTTCAGCGCCTGGATGACGTGGTTGTCCGCCTCGAACGTCGTCAGCAGCAGGACCTTGACCCCGGACTGGCTGGCTGCGATCTGCCGCGTCGCCTCGATCCCGTCGAGGTGCGGCATCTTCAGGTCCATCAGGACCACGTCCGGCTTGAGGGTGCCTGCCAGCTTCACCGCCTCGGCGCCGTCGCCAGCCTGGCCCACGATGTCCACCCGAGGGTCCTCCTCTAGGAGCCTGGCCAGGCCCACCCGGAAGAGCGTCTGGTCGTCCGCGATCAGGACTCGCACCGTGGGTTGATTGGAAGTCACGTACTACTCTCCTTCGTGGCGTGGGGCACGACCGCGCGCACCATCGTCCCCTCGCCGTTATGGCTGATTACGTCCAGCTCACCCCCGAGCAGCACGGCCCGCTCGCGCATCCCCATCACGCCCATCCCCGGCCGCCGCGGACCGTCGGTTCCAGGCATGCCGCGGCCGTCGTCGAGAACGGTGAGGGCCATGCCCTCCCCGCAGGACTCCAGCCGCACGTCAACCGACTCCGCCCCGCTGTGCATGCGCACGTTGTTGAGCGCCTCTTCGACGATACGGTAGAGGTTGTGCGCGGTCGCCGCTGACATGCGTGTGGGCCAGCCGGCCGACACGCGCAGCTTGGACCGGATGCCCGTGCTGCGCTCGAAATGATTGAGCAGGTGCCTGACTTGTTGGACAAAGCTGCTCTCGGTCGAGGGTTCCTCGCGCAGGTCGTAGAGCACCTGGCGCAGGTTGTGGAGGACTTCCCTGGTCGACTCCTGCAGGCTGTCCACGCGGCGCACGACGTGCTGCTGGTCGGCCTGGTCGAGCTTGAAGTTCTCCATGTCGACGACCATGAGCGTCAGGATCTGCGCGACCGAATCGTGCAGCTCCCGCGCGAGCCGCCGCTTCACCTCCGACTCGGCCCGCCTCGCAGCCTCGTCCGAAGGCGCGCCCGCCGGACTGCGGCCGTCGGGCGCCCAGCAGCTGAGCTCCTCCGGCCCTGACGGGAAGACCACGACGACCCGAAACCCTCCTTTCGCCTTCCAGTCCAACGTGGTCGAAGAGCCAGTGGTCCGCTCACAACCTTCGCTGCTGGGTCATGTGAACTAAAGCGCCTGGGAAATTCTGCGTCAATGGTCAGAATTGACCATTCTTGCGACGCCGGTTCACGTACGGCCCGGTGGAGTCCGGCTCAGCGACGCACTCTCGTGAACAGCCCCACTGCGACGATCGCCGCCTCGGCGCGGTTGCGCACGCCCAGCTTGCGCAGCACGTTCTGGACGTGCTTGTTGACCGTCGTGGTCGACACCCGCAGCGCCCGTGCGATCTCGCGGTTGGTGGACCCGAGGCGGATCTGGGCCAGGACCTCGACCTCGCGGGGGCTGAGCGGCTCGAGCGGCACGTGGCCGAGCGGATCCTCGCCGGCGGGCACGGCCGCCTCGGCTCCCGGCTCGACGAGCGCCCGGATCGCGTCCGCCATGTCCGAGGCGCTCATCTCCTTGGGCAGGAAGCCGACCACGCCGGCCGAGCGCGCCTGCCGCATCCGGCGCTCGTCCACCACGAGGCCGCTCATCAGCATCACCCGCAGGCCGCCGTCCCGGCCGGTCAGCATCCGGGCGGTGTCGAGGCCGTCCATCGGGCCACCCAGGTTCACGTCGACGAGCACCGCGTCCACCGGCTGGGCGCCGATCAGGCGCCAGGCCTCGTGCGGTGAGGCGGTGTCCCAGGCGACCTCGACCACCCGTTCGCGCTCCAGCAGGGAGCGGAGCCCGATCCGGAACACCTCGTGGTCGTCGACGATGCCCAGCCGGACCGGTCGCCGGCCGCCCGGCGGGGGTCCGTCAGCCATATCTCACTGGTGCAGCCGTACCCCCGTCGGGACAAAAGTCCCATACGCTTGACCCGGCAGACGGTTCATGCTGACCACGTCGACAATACACACGGGGAAGGGTGATCTCATGGATACCAGACGGAGAGGAGTCATCTTCTACAAGGTGATCCTGCCCGTGCTCACGCTCGTGAACCTCGGCCTCGGCGTCTTCGTGCTGACGGGCCTGCGCCCATCCGTACCCTACGGGTGGCTGGAGGTCGGGACCGGCGTCTTCTGCTGCGTGATCGCCGGCTGGCTGGCCTGCGCCGGGTGGTCCAAGTCCTACTGGGGCTCCGCGATGGAGCGCCAGGTCACGGCGTGGCGGCGGATCGTGGACGCGATGTTCCACTGGATCGAGGAGGCGCCCGTGCCGGCCGACTCCCTGCGGGCGCTGAAGCGCTCGCTCGACGAGACGCTCGTCACGAAGTAGCGCCGGCCGTCGCCGGGGGGACGAGGCGGGTCCCGGTGCCCGGCGCGCCCCGTTTTTCGCAGGCAACGGCAACAGCGGAGGCCGCGATCGGGCACCATTCACTCAGGTGGTGCAGACGGCGCTCTGTCCGGTCACCATCGGGCGAGAGCGCGAGATGGAACGGCTCCGCGACGCGCTGGAGGCCGGGTGCGCTGGCGACGGCCGGACCGTGGTGCTGGCCGGCGACGCCGGGCTCGGCAAGACCCGCCTGTGCACCGACCTCCGCCGCCTGGCGGCGGGCCGCGGCGCGGCGACGATGTGGGGCGGCTGCTCGGAAGCCGAGTTCTCGCTTCCCTACCTCCCGTTCCTCGAGGCGATCGGCAACCACCTGGCCCAGGCCGATGTCCCTGCGCTGCGTCGTGAGCTCGGCGCCGGCCACCCGGAGCTGGCCTGGCTGTTTCCGCAGCTCGGCATCGAGGCGCCTCCCCGCGACCCCAGCGACCCGGTCCAGGGCAAGCTCCGGCTGTTCGAGGCGGTCCTGGCCCTGCTCCGGACGGGCGCGGAGCCGGGCGGGACGCTGCTGGTGCTGGAGAACCTGCACGGCGCGGACGCCTCCAGCCGCGAGCTCCTGGAGTACCTGGTGCGGAGGCTGCGCGGGGCCAGGATCATGCTGCTGGTCACCTGCCGGCTGGACGGCCTCGACCGTGGCCACCCGCTGGCCGTCATGGTCGAGCACTGGCGCCGGGCCGGCCTGGCCGAGCGCCTGGACCTGACGCCGCTGAGCGCGGACCGGGTCGGGGACATGATCCGCGAGACGGTCGGGATCGATACGGTCGGCTTCGAGGTCAGCCGGCTGCTGAGCGAGCGGAGCGAGGGCAACCCGTTCGTGCTGGAGGAGATCCTCAAGGACGCGCTCGACCGCGGCGCCGTGTCCCGGGTGGACCCGGCGTGGCGCGGAGAGTCGCTGCGCCGGCTGCGCCTGCCCCGCACCGTTCGGGACAGCGTGCTCGGGCGTCTCGAGCACCTGCCGGAGCCCGTTGCCGACGTGCTGCACTGCGCATCCGTGCTCGGCCGCTCGTTCGACTACCCCCTCCTGGTCGAGCTCTCCGGGCGGGACGGCCCGGACGTACAGGCCGCGCTCCGGACCTGCGTGCGCCACCAGCTGGTCGAGGAAGACCCCGAGGTGCGGGGCCACTACCGGTTCCGGCACTCGCTCACGCGCGAGGCCGTCTACGAGGACCTGCTGGCGCCCCGGCGGGAGGAGCTGCACGCGGCCGCGGCCGAGGTCCTGCGAGGCCGGCCCGAGATCCCCGCCGTCGAGCTCTGCCAGCACCTGCTGGCCGCCGGCCGGAGCGCCGAGGCCGTGCCCCTGGGCCTGGCGGCCGCGGACCAGGCCATGCGCGCCCACGCCTACCCGGACGCGGCGCATCTCCTGGAGCGGATCCTGCCCCTGGTCGAGGATCCCCGGCGGCGGGCCGACCTGGAGGCGAACCTGGGCACCGCCCAGCTGCTCCACGGCGACGCGGCGCGGGCCGAGCGCCACCTCGGCGAGGGAGTGCGGGCACTGGACCGCCTCGGCGACCACCGGGCGGCGGCGCACCACCGGCTCTGGCTCGGCCGCTGCCTGTGGGAACGGTCGCGGCCCGAGGCCGCCAGGGCCCAGTTCGACACCGCGCGTGCTCAGCTGGAGGCGGACGGACCCAGCGAGGACCTGGCGCTGGCGCACGTCCGGCTGGCCAGCCTGGCCGCGTTCGCGCTGGACGGCGCCGGCGCCATCGAGGCGGCCCGGCGGGCGGTCGCCATCGCCGCGGCAGCCGGGGCGGACACGCCGCGGATCTGGGCCTACAACTACCTCGGCCTCGGCCACCTCCAGCTGGGCCAGGTCGCCGAGGGCATCGAATACGTCGACCGCAGCTACCGCGAGGCGGCCGCCGCAGGCCTGAACGTGATCGCGGCCAACGCGCTGTACAACGGCATCCTGGTGAGGATCCAGCAGCTGCGCCCGCTGGAGGCGGTCGAGCGCATCGAGGCGCTCAAAGCCATGCAGGCCGGGAGCATGGCGAGGCTCCAGGCTCTGCGCGCCGAGGGCAACATCCACCTCTGGGGCCTCGGCCAGCCGGGTCGCGCGCTAACCGCCTACCGGGAGGCGCTGGTGCTCGCCCGGGAGGGGGATGCCGTGCAGTACGTCAACTGGCTCACCGTCCAGCTGGCGGCGGCGAACCTCCTGCTCGACCGGTTCGAGGACGCGCGGCGCCTCCTGCCCGACCGTTCGACGGCCCGCGAGAGCCAGGACCGGGTCGACCAGCTCTGGACCTCGATCCGGCTGGAGCTCGACGCGGGCCGACCGCAGGCGGCGCTGGCGGGCGCCGAGGAGGTCCTGCGCGACGGCGGCTGGCCGCTGCGGGTGCGCCTGTTCCTGGGCGACGTGGCCGTCGAGGCGCTGGCGGCGGCGGGGCGGGTCGGCGAGGCAGGGGCCTGGGTGGACTCCGTGATCGCAGCCGGTGCGGACCCGGCCCACCCCTGGCTGCTGCGAATGCGCGGCCGCCTGGCCCTCGCGGAGGGTCGGGCCGAGGACGCCGCCGGCGACCTGCGGTCGGCTGCCGACGCCTTTGGGGCGGCGGGCTGCGGCCACGAGGAGGGTCGCAGCCGCCTCGCGCTGGCGGAGGCCCTCGCGGTCGCCGGGTCCGTGGAGGCCGCCCGGGCCGAGCTGCGGGCCACGGTCGAGTCGGCGGCCGGCCGCGGCTCCGCGCTGGAGGAGCGCCTGGCCCGAGAGGCGATGGCCCGGCTGGGCTCACGGACCATCACCACCGAGCACGTCAAGCTGGCGCTGGAATGCATGCACCGGCCGGCCGAGCTGCGCGAGGCTGCCCTGGGCAGGCTGCTGGGGATGGAGCCGCCCGGCGGCGCCGATCGCCTGCGGGCGCTGCTCTCCGAGCAGGTGACGGCGCTGGCGGCGTCGGCCGACGGCCGCGAGCGGGAGGCAGGCCAGCTCCTGCGCGACTACTACGTGCGGCGGGTGGGCAGCCAGGAGCTGGTGGCCGACCGGCTGCACCTGACCCGGGCAACGTTCTACCGGCGGCTCCACCTCGGCTGGGGCCTGCTGGCCGAGCGTCTCACCCCGGTCGCCTGACCCCCCGGGCGGTATCACCGCCCGGCTCGACGGTTTTGATACCCGTCCGGTACTGCGCGTGCGACCGGGACCGCCCGACCCTGGTGGCGGCCGGGTCGTCGCCCGGGTCGAGATCGTGGGGTTCGTACGGAGGTTTTGGGGAATGACGGCTGCTGCCGCCGCCGAGATGGTCGATCAGATCCGGGTCCTGGTCGTCGACGACCAGACGCTGTTCCGCTGCGGGCTGGCCCGCCTGCTCGGCCTGCAGCGGGGTCTTCACGTGGTCGGCGAGGCCGCGGACGGCGCCGAGGCCGTCCGCATGGTCCAGGCCCTGGCGCCGGACGTCGTGCTGATGGACATCCGCATGCCGGGGGTGGACGGCATCGAGGCCACCCGCCGGATCAAGCAGGCCTGGCCCGAGGTGCGGGTGCTGATCCTCACGACGTTCCACACCGACACGTACGTGCTCGAGGCGCTGCGCTCCGGCGCCTCCGGCTACCTGCTCAAGGACTCGCCCGTCGAGGGCATCACGTCCAGCATCCAGGCGGTGATGGGGAGCGAGAGGGTGATCTCCGGCGCGATCGTGCAGCGGGTGGTCGACATGCTGGCCGGCGACGCGCCGAGCCGCGAGTTCTACGACGGGCTCACGCCGCGCGAGATCGAGGTGCTGAAGATGATCGCGGGCGGCCTGCCGAACAAGAGGATCGCCTACAAGCTGGCGATCAGCGAGAAGACGGTCCGCAACCACATCAGCCACATCTACGAGAAGCTGGAGATCTACGACCGCTCCCAGGCGGTGCTCTACGCGGTCCGCAAGGGCCTGGTCGAACTCTAACCTCCCTTCCCCCCAACGCCCTCCCCCCGGTCACGGGGGAGGGTCGGGGAAGGGCCCGGCCGCGCTCCGTGCCGGTCGGCCAGCCGGCGCATCGCGGCCACCTCGGCCTCCGTCATGTTGGGGTCCAGCGCCCGGCGCTCGGCGGCGATCGCGAGCCAAGGGGCGGCCGCTCGGCGGTCGACGGCGTTCAGGAACGCTGCCAGGAAGCGGCCGCGCAGCAGCCGCACGAGGGCGCGCTCCACCAGGCTGCCCGCCGGCGGCGCGGCCACCGCCAGGACCAGCCAGGCGTCCGCCGCGTCGGCTCCGCGGGGGCCGCGGCCGGCGCTGGACCAGTCGATCAGCACCGCCCCGGCTGCGGTCAGCAGCACATTGTCGGGGTGCAGGTCGCCGTGCACCGTCACGTCGTCCGGCGCCGCCCGCCCGTACGTGGCGGGCGCCGACTCGGCCGGCGGGACGCGCTGGAGGGCGTCGTGCAGCGCCGCCAGCGTGCGGGCGTGCCGGCCTATCCGCCACGGATGGGCGGCCAGGTCCTCGAGCATGGTGGGGCCGTCCACCCGCTCCAGCACCATGCCCTCGGGGACGACCTCGAAGACCTCGGGCACCGGGCAGCCGGCCTGTCGGGCGTGCTGCATCATCCTGGCCTCAGCCTCCAGCGAGCGCGGCTGCCGGGGCCGGCGCAGCACCCGCCCGCCCCCCAGGTCGATGATGTCCGCGTCGCGGCCCGACGCGAGGATCCGCTCCCCCTCCATCCGGCACAGGGTAGCGGTCGCTGCGCTGGTGGAAGGCCTGATGGAATGAAGCCGAGGAACTGGATCTCCGCCACCGGTAGCCGGCCACGATGCGCTCCAGGGGGTCGGCCCCGTCGCGGCGGGGGGGTTGGGGGAGCACGCGCATCAGCTCCCCCCCACCGGCCACTGGCGGGGGCACCTCCCCGCAAGGGGGGAGGGGCTGTTACCTGGGGTCGGCTCGGCCCAGAAGGCGCAGGGCGCCGTCGG
>DATFRD010000285.1:0-2503 GCA_035263645.1 Candidatus Dormiibacterota bacterium
CAGCTGATGGACGAGTACTACCAGGTCCAGACGCTCGACCCCTCGAAGCTGCCGCGGATCCAGGACCGGATCTGGCAGCTGGTGAAGGAGGCCAACCTGGACCGGGATCTCGGCGAGGAGGAGCGGCCGCACAACTTCGACGCCTTCGTGCTGCACATGGACGGCTACCTCTGTGAGCTGAAAGACGCCCAGATCCGGGGCGGCCTCCATGTGCTCGGCGAGGTCCCGCGCGGCGTGCAGATGGTGGACCTGCTGGTCGAGCTGACCCGGCGGAGCAACGAGGGCGTGCCGGGGCTGCGGGCAGTCTTGAACGGCGGCGAGAGCCGGCCCGAGGTCGACGCCGTGCACGCTCGAGCCAGCGAGCTGGTGCAGCTCACAATGGAAAGAGGCGTCGAGGCCGCGGTCGCGGAGGGGGGACCGGAGGTCGCAGCCACGATCCGTTACATCGGCGGCTCGCTGCTCCCCCGGCTGCAGCGCACGACCGAGGAGCTGGACGCCGTCGTCGCGGCGCTGGCCGGCCGCTTCGTGCCGGCCGGGCCGAGCGGAGCGCCCACCCGGGGGATGGCGCATGTCCTCCCGACGGGCCGCAACTTCTACTCAGTCGACCCCAAGAGCCTTCCCTCGCCGGTCGCCTACGAGGTAGGCGGCGAGCTGGCCGGAGCGCTGCTCAAGCGTTACCTGAAGGACGAGGGTGCCTATCCGGAAACGGTCGGCATCGTCGTCTGGGGGACCTCCGCGATGCGGACGCACGGCGACGACGTGGCCGAGATCCTCCACCTTCTGGGCGTGCGACCGGTCTGGGACGGCGAGAACCGCCGCGTGGCCGGGCTCGAGGTGGTGGCGCTTCAGGAGCTGGGCCGCCCCCGCATCGACGTGGTGGTCCGCATCTCCGGCTTCTTCCGGGACGCGTTCGCCAACCTGGTCCACCTGCTGGACCGCGCATTCGAGCTGGTCGCCCATCTCGACGAGCCGGACGAGCTCAACTTCGTGGCCAAGCACTTCCGGGCGGAACGGGATCGGAAACGGCGCGCCGGCGTCGCGGCCAGTACCGCCGCGAGGACGTCGCTCTACCGGATCTTCGGCAGCCGGCCGGGCTCCTACGGGGCCGGCATCCTGCCGCTGATCGATGCCGGCAACTGGACCGACCTGGCGGACCTGGCCCGGGCCTACGAGGCCTGGGGAGCCTACGCCTACGGCCGCTCGGAGTACGGAGTCGACGCCGTTCCGGAGTTTCGCACCCGGTTCGCCTCGATCAACGTCGCGATCAAGAACCAGGACAACCGGGAGCACGACATCCTGGATTCGGACGACTACCTCCAATACCACGGCGGCATGATCGCCAGCGTCCGGGCGCTGAGCGGCCGGACTCCGCGCCGGTATCACGGCGACAGCGCCGACCCCTCGCACGTGCGTGTGCGCGACCTCAACGAGGAGGTCCGCCGGGTCTTCAGGACACGCGCCGTCAACCCGAAGTGGATCGCCGGCATGATGCGCCACGGCTACAAGGGCGGCTTCGAGATGGCCGCCACCACCGACTACCTCTTCGGCTACGACGCCACCACAGACGCAGCCGAGGACTGGATGTACGAGGGCATCGCACGTTCGTACGCGCTGGACCCGGAGGTCCAGGCGTTTCTCCGTGAGAAGAACCCGTGGGCGCTGATGAGCATCATCCAGCGTCTCTTCGAGGCGGCGCAGCGAGGCATGTGGGAGCAGCCCCCCGACGACCTCGTGGCGGAGCTTCGCCGGCTCTACTTCGAGCTCGACGCCTATCTGGAGGGCTGGCGCGAGCTGCGCGAGGAGCGCTCCGGGGGACGAGCCCGGTGAGCCGGAAGGTCGAGCGGGGGTGCGTCTACATCGTCGGCGCCGGGCCGGGCGATCCCGAGCTGCTCACGCTGCGGGCGGCGGCGGTCCTTGCTGAAGCCGACGTCGTCTTCCACGACCAGCTGGTCAGCGACGAGGTGCTGGCGATGGCGCCCGCCGATGCGCAGGTCTTCAACGTCGGCCATCGCGCCGGTGACGGGCCTCGGGACGTGGCCAGGATCGCGGAGACCATGGCCGCCTGCGCACGCGAGGGCCTGGTGGTCCTGCGCTTGAAGGGCGGCGACCCCTTCGTCTTCGGCCGGGGCGGCGAAGAGCTGCATGCGCTGCGGGCGCTCGGTGTGCGGTGCGAAGCGGTCTCGGGCGTCAGCTCGGCGCTGGCAGGTCCGGCGGCGGCGGGCATCCCGGTCACACATCGCGGCGTTTCTGCTTCGATCGTGATCGTCACCGGTCACCAGCGAGACCCGGAGCGCCCGCCGCGCTGGCAGCGGTTGCGAGGCGACACCGTCGTCGTGCTCATGGGCTCAGCCCGGCTCGCGGCCCTCTGTGAGGAGATGCTGGCGGCGGGTTGGGATCCTGCCACCCCGGCCGCGGTGGTGATGGCGGCGACGACGACACGCCAGCGGCAGGTGGCGGGAAGCATCGGAGACATCGCGGAGCGCGCCGAGGGGGCCGGGCTCGG
>DATFRD010000286.1:0-18684 GCA_035263645.1 Candidatus Dormiibacterota bacterium
AACCAGGCGGCGTAAAGACTTGCAAGGGGGGGCGGGCCCCCCCCGAAACCCCCCTGCCCGGATCCTGGGGGCACCTTCGGTGCATCCCTTCGGGGCTTGGCGCTGACGCTGGATGCGATAAAGGGACTCACACGCTCGGGCCAAGCCCTTGCTTACCTGGCGGCGCAAGGGGGAACCCCCCTTCCGGATCCCCCCTGTGCCAGGGCGAAATGAGAAACCCCGCTGACCTGTGTGGTCTGCGGGGTTGAAGTGCTCGGCAACGACCTACTCTCCCACTGCGTTACCGCAGCAGTACCATCGGCGCTGGAGGGCTTAACTTCCGTGTTCGGAATGGGAACGGGTGTTTCCCCTCCGCCGTAGTCACCGAACGGCGGACATTATAGCCGCCCCTGCACTATCGCGTCCGGCGACGTCTGGCTCGGAGGCTCTTGATCTTCCGCGCCTCGGCGGGAGGCACGTAGTGCGCCCTCCGCCGCATCTCGCGGACCAGGCCCTGCTCCTGCACCTTGCGCCGGAACTCGCGCAGAGCCTGCTCGAACTCCTCCGGATCCTTGACGACTACCTTCAAACTTCGATCACACCCTTTTGCTGGTTTCTCTCGTGCCCCCGGCGCCCACGATGGGACGAACGGCCTGGGCTCCGGTGCAAAGGATAACCCAAGTCCGCCCGGGGGGCGGGCCGTCGCCGGCGTGGGGTACCCTTCGCGCCACATGCTCGATCAGCCGCGGGTGCGCACCCGGCACGCCGACCTGGCCCTGGAGGAGGTCGCCGAGGCGCTGCCCGGGACCGGTGAGATCATGGCCTCGGTCAGCTCCTGCTACGCGATGTGCTGGCACGCCGCGGCGGGCGGCAACTGGGACCTGGCGGCCTACTACCTGCGACGGACCCGCAGCCTCCTCCGCGGACTCGCGGTGACGAGGCCGAAGTACGCCGGCCAGGTCCGCGAGTACGACGCCGGCATCCTCGAACGGCTCTACCAGGCGCTCGTCCATCGCGATCGCGCGGAGTTCGAACGGCTCTACTCGACGGCCGTGGACCGGGCCAACGCGTACCACCTGGAGACGGGCCACCCGTACATCCGCTGGTCCCGCCCACCGGATCCGCCGGAAAGAGGCCTGGATCTCCGCGGCGACACCGCCGCCGGCTGAACGGGCGCCGTCCGGGCGCCGGACCGCCGGAAGCGGCTGCTAGGGGCGCGGCCGGAAACCTGGCCGAGAGATTTGGGGGCCACGTGCCCCAGATCCGGTGGCGCCGACGAGGAGCGCAGGGAGCGCCCTCTAGGGCGTGAGCGAGCACCGCAGGAGGCAACGCCGGAGATGGGGTGCATGGGCCCCAAAGATCCGGCTGGGTTTTCGGCCGGCGCCCCTAGGCGCCCTGGACCTCGCCGGCGCCGCCGGGGCTGCCCTGAGGCTGCACCTGGGGCAGCGGGCCGGTGAGCAGCGGCAGGTGCTCGCGTCTGACGACGACGGTGCCGGCCATCAGGTCCTGGAGGCCCTGCCGGCGGCGTGTGAGCGGGATCAGACCGGCCAGAGGCACCAGGCAGATGAGGTCGATGACCAGCGCGGCCAGCACGACGACGACCAGCGGCACCGTGACGGCGAACAGCGTCACGGCGACCGGGAAGACCTTGGGCGCGTAGCGTCCGGTGGCGCGGCCGAAGGAGATCCGGCGACCGTGCCCGTCGGCCACAACCAGCTGGAAGAACCGCTTGCCGATGGTCGCCTGCCAGCTCGAGCTCTCCAGGCCGGCGAAGTACAGCCACTGCAGCACGATCGCGATGACGATCAGCGCCAGCGACACGCCGCCCAGGCTCGCGGCGTTCAGCGGCTGGCCGGTCGAGAGCACGCCCACGATGGCGAAGAAGGAGACCACCACGGCCAGGATCACGGTGCCGATGGCGACCAGCACGTAGTCGACGACCGCGGCTCCCAGCCTGCGCCAGAGGCCGCCATACGCATGCGCGGGCGCCGGCGACGGCGGGGCCGGCACAGCCAGGGCCTGGTGCGGCGAGGGCGCGTACCCGCCGGCGGCCGCAGCCGGCAGCACCAGGCCCGGCGCGGGGGCCGAGGCGACCGGCGCCATCCACGCCGGCTGGCCGGCGACGGCAGCCGGCACCGGCCCCTGGGCCGGCACGACCGGTGCAGACGGCACCGGGGCCGCCGGGTCGGAGCTCGGCGGCGGCGCGCTCGGCGCGTCTGCCCCGGGGATCTCCGCCACGGCGGCGCGCGCCGCCGCCACGGCGGCCTCAGCGTCCCCGTCGCGGTCCAGCACGTCGAGCGCCGCCTTCGCGGCGGTGTGCTGCCGCGCGGGGCCGCCGCCCAGCTCCTTGCGGGCCCAGTCATACCATTCGGCGTACGCCCGCCGGCGAGGGCTCACGCGGGTGATGAGGCCGATCCCCTGACCGGCGACGCTGCGCCGCGCGGCCGCCCGGGCGCCCTGCTCGTCGCCGCCTGCCTCCAGGGCCTCGACGGCCGCCTGGGCGGCGCCCAGGCAGACGCGGCCTTCCGTGCTGACCTCCCGCTTGGCCCAGGCATACCACTCGGCAAACCGCTCGTCCAGGGTCTCGGTGGAGCCCTCCACAGTTGAAAGGGTAGGGCTTCGACGCAGTCCGGGGCCACCGCCCCCCGTCGACCGGGGGTTCTCAGGCGCTCAGGTCGGCGTAGATCACCAGCCGCTGGGTCGCGAGGTTCCCGGCCCAGAGCGGCCAGCAGGTGGTCAGCACCAGGCGCGGGGTGCTGCTCCTGACGAGCACGGAGGGGTCGTCGGGGCTCACGATCCGCGTGCCCGTGACGCGGTACGTATAGCGGGCCGCGGCGGTCTCCAGGATCACCGTGTCGCCGGCGGAGAGCTGGCCGAACGGAATCCAGAAGGTGTTGTGCGCCGCCACGCCGACCAGGCCGGGGCCGCCCGGCAGGCCGGTCGCGGGATAGTGTCCGGGGCCCGTGGCCAGGATGTCTGTGGAGACGCCCTGCCGGACTGCGGCGTAGTAGCCGATCCTGGGCACCCGGATCGCGAACAGCGCCGGGATGGCGCTGCGCGGCGCCGCCTGAGCCTGGGGCACCGGCGTGGCGGCCACCGGGCTGGGGGTCGCCGGCAGGTCGCTGAGCGCTGTGGCGCTCGGCGGCGGCTCGGCCACCGTCTGCGACCAGCGCTGGGTGAGCTGGTCCTCCTGCCACATGCCGTAGCCGATCAGGGCGAACGGCAGCAGGCACGTGAGCAGGCCGGTCGCGACCAGACCCAGCGCGAGGTTGCGCAGGGAGAGCCTGGGCGCGAGCCACAGATGCCACGCCCGAATGCCGGCCCGGCGCCAGCGCCGGGCGCCCGACTGGGCCGGGTCGCCCACGGGGATGCCCCACGGCAGCCGGCGGGTGCGCGGGCCGGCCCCGATCGGACGGAGTGCGAGATGGCGCACCGCGAGCAGGGGCGCCACCGACAGGTGCCACGCCCGGGTGGCGCCTCGGCGCCAGCGCCAGGCGCGCGACTGGGCCGGGTGGGCCAGGGGAATGCCCCTGGGCCCACCCGGGACCGAGCTCACCGCCCCGCGGACGAGCGCCCGCGGCCGACGCTGACCAGGAAGAGAGCCAGACCGGCCACGATCACGGCCAGGCCGATCAGGGGCAGCCTGAGGTCGAGGCCCCCGGTGTTGGCGAGCGCGGCCACCGTCTGCACGCTCGGCGACGGCGAGGGCGACTGGGGCTGGCTCGGCGGAGCCGTGCAGGAGGCCGTCGTCCCGACCACAGTCGCCTCCTGGTCGGTCGGTGTGAACGACACAGTGGTGCCATTCTGGAGGTTGATCGTCAGGTCGGCCGGCACCTTGCCAGCCTGATCGCTCGTCACCTTCTCGACCTTAACGACAAAGCCCTTGATGCCCGTATCCGCGTTGGCCTTGAAACAGACCTTCTGCGTGAAGCTGTTGTTGCTGTTGTCCTGAAAGGCGGGCACGGTCAGCGCTGCGGTGTCGAGGGCTGTGCTGGAACCCTGGGCGAAGAGTTGCAGGAAGACGTAGCGGGTGTCTGTGCCTGGCTGGACCTGGCCGCTGAGGGTGACGCACACTTGGCCGGTATCCGACTGGCAGGCAACTGCGAGGGTCGCCTGGTTCACGACATGCGCCGCCGCCGGCACTGCCAGCGCCACACTAAGCATAAGCACAGCAGGTATGGTCAGGGTCCTGATCAGCTTCACTCGATAATCCTCCACCACGTACGCGAGACGTTTGCCGGATCGATGGGCCCTGGCGGTCGCAGAACGCCGGCTCGGCCCGACCGGGGCCGCTATCCCCAGGTCCGACGTGCGGTATCCGCCTGGCCCTTCCCCTTCTCCCCTCAACGAGCCCGCTCCGCCGTGGTTACGCCGACGGCGCAATCCGTGCCGTTCGGGCCCCAGGACCTCGGTGTGGCCGGCTCCGGGCACCGCGGGCGGGCCGGCCCGGGCTGCGCTCAGGAGGCGTTGCCGAGGCGAGGCGGGCGGCTGCTAGCCTGTGTGCCGTGTCGACCGGAGCTTCCAGCGGCGAGCCGGGACCGGCGCCGGGCGGGGACGGCGAGGCGGCGCCCGCAGCCGACCGGCTCCGCGTCGCCCCCGAGCGCCTGCGGCGTCGCCTCGACCCGTCCAGCCTGGCCTTCGAGACCACGGCCGAGGTCGAGCCGCTGGCCGCCCTGATCGGCCAGCCCAGGGTCCTCGAGTCGATCGAGTTCGGCGTTGAGATGAGCGCGCCCGGCTACAACCTCTTCCTGGCCGGCGCCCCCGGTTCGGGCCGGACCGAGACGATCCGCGACTACCTCGCCGGCGCCGCCACGGCCCGGCCGCCGGCGGACGACTGGGTGTACGTCCACGACTTCGGACAGCCCCATCGGCCCCGCGCCATCAGGCTGCCGGCCGGTCGGGCGGGACAGCTGGCGGCCGACGTGGACGCGCTCGTCGTCGCCGCCCGTCGGCACATCGGAGCGGCGTTCGAAGGGGACAACTACGGCGAGCGCCGGCGCCAGGCGCTGGCTCAGATCAGCCAGCAGAGGGACGCCGTCCTGGCCGAGATGCGCCGGTTCGCCACCGAGCACAGCTTCGGCCTGGAGCCCACCCCGACCGGGCTGGTCGCGGTGCCCATGCTCGGTGACCGCCCCCTCACGCCGGACGAGATCCGGCTCCTGACCCCCGACCGCCAGGCGGACCTGGAGCGCAGCGGCGCCCAGGTCCAGGAGGCGGTCGTCGCCGGCCTGCGCCGCCTGCACCAGCTGGACCGGAGCGCCGCCGAGCTCATCCGGCGCGTGGACCGCGAGATCGCCGCCTTCGCCATCGATCCGCTCCTCCACGCGCTGCGCGAGCGCTACGAGACGCTGCCCGACGTGCTCGTCCACCTCGACCAGGTCCGCGACAGCATCATCGACAGCCTGGCCGACTTCCGCCCGCGCGGCGCCGAGACAGACGGCGCCGCGGTCGCCCCGTGGGAGGTGGCGGCCGCAGAGGAGCGCCTGGGGCGGTACCACGTGAACGTCCTGGTGCGCAACGGGGAGACGTCGCCCGCCCCGGTCGTCTTCGAGCCCAATCCGACGTACACCAACCTGGTGGGCCGGATCGAGTACCGGGGCGTGTTCGGCACGCTGGTCACCGACTTTCGCCAGGTCCGGGCCGGCGCGCTCCATCGGGCCAACGGCGGGTTCCTGGTCCTCGAGGCCGCGGACGTGCTGCGCAACCCGGCCGCCTGGGATGCGCTGAAGCGGGCCCTGCGCGCGCGGGAGATCCGCATCGAGAGCCTCGCGGAGCAGTTCTCGGCCGCGCCGACGACCACGCTGGCGCCGGAGCCCATCCCGCTCGCCGTGAAGGTCGTCCTGATCGGCCCGACCGACCTCTTCCACCTGCTGCATGCGGTCGACGAGGACTTCGGCGCGCTGTTCAAGGTGAAGGTGGACTTCGCGCCGGACATGGAGTGGTCCGACGACCACGTGCGCAGCTACGCCGCGTTCATCAGCCGCCGGGTGCGGGAGAGCGGGCTCCAGCACTTCGACCGGACCGGGGTCGCCCGCGTCGTGGAGCACGGGTCGCGGCTGCGGGACGACCAGCGCAAGCTCTCCACGCGCCTCCAGGACATCGGCGACCTGGTGACGGAAGCCAGCTTCTGGGCGGGGAAGGCGGGTCGGCAGGTCGTGAGCGCGGAGGACGTGAACCAGGCCGTCGCCCGGCGCGAGGCGCGCTCCAGCCTCCCCGAGGAGCGGATGCGGGAGATGATCGACGACGGCACGATCCGGATCGACATCGACGGCGAGCGCGTCGGCCAGGTCAACGGGCTCACGGTCGTCGAGCTCGGGGACTATCGCTTCGGGCTCCCCGCTCGGGTGACGGCCAGGGTCTCGATGGGCCGGGGCACCATCGAGAGCATCGAGCGCGAGACCGAGCTCTCGGGGCCGATCCACTCCAAGGGGTTCCTCATCCTCAGCGGATACCTGGCCGGCCAGTACGGGCAGGAGTGGCCGCTGGCGCTGCGGGGCACGCTGACCTTCGAGCAGTCGTACGGCGGCATCGAGGGCGACTCCGCATCCGCCACCGAGCTCTACGCGCTGCTCTCCGCGCTGTCCGGCCTGCCGCTGAAGCAGTCCGTCGCGGTGACCGGCTCCGTGGACCAGCTCGGCGAGGTGCAGGCGGTGGGCGGCGTGACCCACAAGATCGAGGGGTTCTTCCACGCCTGCCAGGCTCGCGGGCTGACCGGGCGCCAGGGCGTGGCGATCCCGGCGGCGAACGTGGCCAACCTGATGCTGTCCGACGAGGTGGTCCAGGCGGTCGAGCAGGGCCGGTTCCACATCTGGGCCCTGCGCTCGGTGGACGAGGGGATGGAGCTGCTCACGGGCCGCGCGCCCGGTGACCGGCAGGAGGACGGCAGCTATCCGGACGGCACGGTCCACCGCCTCGTCCAGGAGCGCCTGCGCGGCTACACGCAGCGGCTGAACGCGCTCTCCGGCCAGGCGGATGGCCGGACGGGGCTCGGGCCCGCGCCGGCGCCGGCGGCGGGCACCGGCACCGACTAGAACAGACCCGACACAGGCGCAAGCACGGGCTCCGCCCTGCGTGCGAGTCCGTCTTCCCGACGCCGACGACGCCACAAGTAGCCCCGAAGGGATGCGCCGCAGGCGCCCCCAAGGACCCCAGACAGAGGGGGGTTTTGGAAGGGGGGCCTGCCCCCTCTTGCATCGTTAGAGCGGTGGCCCCCAGAGCGGGTACCACTGGGCCAGGTCAGGCTCGATGGGCAGCTCGGTCTTCGCCACCGCGGCCAGGCGCAGCTCCTCGGCGTTGTCGCGCCGGCGATCGCCTGTCGGGAGGAAGGGGTAGAAGGTCCCGAGCTTGTAGCCGTAGACCCAGTAGGCAGCACGCTCCCCCTGCTCGAACCGGAACAGGCAGGCCAGGAGAAGGTCGCCCAGCCCCTCCTCCAGGAACCTGGTGGCCACGACGTGGGCCGCCGCCAGCGACTCCTGGAAGTCGGTCCCCGACAGCACCAGCCAGTCGAAGCCGAGGTCGTCCCGCTTCAGCTCGACCGCGGTCCGGGGCCGGTCGTCCTGGAGCGAAAGCAGCTGTCGGACCTCCGATTCGAGCTGCTCGAATCGTCCGGGCGGAAGGCGCTTGAGGACGATGCCCAGGCGGCCGCCCGGCCTGAGCCCCGCCGCCTCCAGCGTGATCACTGCCGTGCTCATCGCGAAGACGCGGTCCTCGTTCGGCTTCGGCAGCCTGGTCCGGCCGAGCAGCGCGTCCAGGAGGCCCACCGACTACTCCGCCAGCCTCTTCTCCATCGCCTGGAGCCGTGCGACGCGGTGCTGCAGCGACGGGTGCGTCGAGAAGAGCTCGGCCAGCGACCCCCTCGTGAAGGTCGGGAAGATCAGCAGCGCGCTGGCCGCCTCGACCTGGCGCAGGTCCTGGTCCGGTATGCGCTGGGTCTGGTCGCTGATCTTGAGCAGAGCCGACGCGAGCGTCGCAGGGCGGCCGGTGATCAGCGCCGACCCCCGGTCCGCCTCGTACTCGCGATAGCGGGAGAGCGTCCGGATCAGCACGAAGCTGATCACCCACACGGCGGCGGACACGATGAGAACGATGGCCGCCGAGCCGCCGCCCCCGCTGCGGTCGCGGCCCCTGGAGCCGTAGCCGAGGCCGCCCCACAGGCCGAACTGCACGAGGAAGGAGGCCACGGTGCTGAAGAACGTCGCCATCATCATGACCGCTACGTCGCGGTGGACGACGTGGCTCAGCTCGTGGGCCAGCACCGCCTCAACCTCCTCCGGGCTGAGCCTTCGCAGCAGGCCGCTGGTGACGGCCACCACCGAGTGGCGGGGGTTGCGGCCGGTCGCCAGCGCGTTGGGCGCGTCGGTGTCGATCACGGCCACCCCCGGCTTGGGCAGGCCCGCCATCTGGGCCAGCCTCCCCACGATGTCGTGGAGCCGGGGCTCCTCCTGCTCGCTGACCTGCCTGGCCCCGACCGACAGCAGGATGAGCTGGTCGGAGAAGTAGTACTGGAGCCCCAGCAGCGCGGCCGCGATCACGATGACCAGGACCACGCTGACGCCCATGCGCAGCAGCACGAGCACGAAGGCGGCGTACACCACCGCCAGGAGGAACATCGTGAGGAACATCCGGACCCGGAGCCCGGCGTCGGTCCCGATTCGGCGGTTCATGGGGAGGTGTCCTCCGGTCCCGGCCTCCTCAGGCCCCGGGGCCAGGGGTGGGCGTCGCCGGCCGACGGGCTGCGGCCTCCCGTGTCTCGAGCATCGTGACCGCTTCCTCCAGGGTCGTGTCCTCGCTGGGGATCACCAGGCCGGAAGGGACGACATCGGAGGCGGGCAGCTTCTGGCCGCGACTCCGGACGAGCGCGATCGCCTCCGCGAGCCGCGCCCGGAAGGCGGCCTCGTCGCGCTGGCGGACCGCCTCGGCCAGGCTGCCGTCCAGCTCGTCGAGGGCGGGTCGGTCCGCTGCCGAGACCCGGTACTGGTCCCCGCCTGACAGCCGCACGACCTCGCTGCCGTCGGGGAGGCGGGCGGCCGTCGCTCCCGGCCCGAGCTGCGCCTTCAGCGACTGGAGCTGGGCCTCCACGGCCACGTCCGAGCGCCCGGCGGCGAGCTGCCGGTCGATGTCGTCCTGGCCGCCGGCCCCGACCTGATCGAGGACGCCGCTGTCCACCAGCTGGTCGATGGCCGCGGCCCTGGCCTGCATCTGGGCCGTCTTCTCCTGGGCCCGGTCGACCATGAGGTTGACGTCGGCCATCTGCTCGGAGAGCCCGGTCACCGCCTCGCCGATCCTCGTCGAGGCCTCCGCGGCGGAGTACTGGGCCTTGATGGTCTCCTTCTGGGTCCGGAACGCCTCTACCTTGGCCTGCAGCTTCTGGGCCGTCAGCTCGAGCTTCTGCTCCTGGTCCTTCAGCTGCGCGGTCTGCTGGTCGAGGCCGTCGAGCTGGGCCCGGGCGGTCTGGGCGCGCGTGAGGGCAAGCCGGGCCAGGTCCTCCCGGCGCTGAGCCAGCGCCTCCCGGGCCTGCGCCTCCAGCCGCTGCAGGCTCTGCTGCAGCTGGGCCGACTGCAGCTCCAGCCGCTTCTCCGACGTCAGCACGTCGGCTACGTTGCGGCGGACCTGCTGCAGCGCCTCGAGCTGCCGCTCGTAGGCCAGCTGCAGCGACTCCGTCGGATCCTCGGCACGGTTGAGGAGCGCGTTGATCTTCTCCTGGAACACCTCCGACATCCGCTTCATGACGCTCATCCAGTTCCTCCTCCGGGGCCGAGGTCGGCTCGGCCCGAGGGCGTTCTGCCTCCAGCCTGAGCCGGCTCGACCCGGGATGGGGAGGGTCGAAGGTCCCCACCATCCGGGGCCGTTGGCCGGAGCGGCTGCGGGGCGCGCTCTGCGATCCGCGGTCCACGGTGTTACGCAGCGTGCGACCATTCACCTGCCGTGCGTGCGGTGGTCGCCGTGGTACTCGTCATGGTGGCGCTCGCCGTGGGCCCCGAGGGGGACTGGGCGGAGGGCGCGCTGGCTGCTGCCCGCCTCGCCCCCCAGGCACCCGAGCCGCCCGCCGGCCCGCTGCCCTGGCTGCACGTCCGCCACCCCGCGCACGCGGCCCCGTTCATCGCCGACGCCTCCGGTCGCCGCGTCACGATGCGCGGCGTGGTGGCCGCCGGGCTCGTCGACTACTGGTCGGGAGCCGACCGGAGCGACCTGAGGCCAGCCCCGCACTGGCCGATCGACCCGGCCGCGTACGCGAACGGCGCGTGTCCGGCCAACGACACCAGGATCTGGGTCCCTCCGCTGTGCCAGAGCGACCTGGTCGAGATGCACCAGCTGCGCGTCCAGCTCCTGCGGCTCGCCGTCAGCTGGAGCCTGCTCGAGCCTCAGCCCGGCCGCTACAGCGCCCCGTACCTGGACCGGATCGCGCAGGTCGTGGGCTGGGCCACGGAGCAGCGCATCTACGTCCTGATCGACATGCACCAGAACGCTTACTCGCGGTACATCGGCAGAGCCGACCCGCGCCATCTCCCCCTGCCGGACGGGGCCGCGGTGGCGCTCAACGACCACGACGGCGCCCCGGCCTGGGCCACCTTCACCGACGGCCTGCCCTCCGAGAAGTTCGCCGGCCAGCGCGAGGTGAACCCCGCCGTCTTCGAGGCCACCACCAACTTCTGGCTCGACCGGGCCGGCGTCCAGGACCGCTACATCCGCGCCGTCGCCCAGGTCGCCCGGCGGTTCAAGGACAACAGCACGGTCATCGGCTACAGCGTCTACAACGAGCCGTGGCCCGGCTGGGCACCGCCCCCGCTCTTCGAGGACGCGCTGCTCTTCCCCTTCTACCGGCGACTGATCGACGCCCTGACCGGCGCCCGGGACGGCATATCCTGCCCGTCCGGCCTGCCCTACCTGCCCGTCTGCGGCTACCCCGACCTCGGCGTCCACGCCACCCATCAGCTCTACTTCGTCGAGCCGGGGCTCGTCCGCGAGGTCACCGACTTCCCCACCCACGTCAGCGTGCCGCTGACGTCGTACCCGAACGTGGTCCTGGCCCTGCACGCGTACACGCACATCTACACGTTCGACCGGATCCTGCTCGGGGCCGATCCCCGGACCTCCACCTCGCCCTCGTTCGACCAGTCCTACTGGTGGGGCGAGGTCGAAGCGCGGGCGCTGGACGCAGCTCTCTTCGTAAGCGAGTACGGCGACGACCCCGCCGACGACAGCCGGCTGCTCGCCTCGCAGGTCGCAGAGCAGCAGGCGCACCGGGTCGGCGCGACGTTCTGGCTGTGGAAGCAGAACTGCGGGAGCGGTCCGTGGGGCCTGTACGACGGCGTCGTCGCGGCCGGCGGCCCGTGCGCCTACGACCTGCGCACCGCCGACCCCGACCCCAGGCCACAGAACGGGCGGCTCCGGGCGGACCGGGCGAGGCTCGTGCTCGGCCCCTGAATCCGCGTCCGCAGGTCAGGGGCTGCTGGATCCAGTCGAGCCCCCGCTCCTCCGCCGGGCGTGGTGGCGCAGCGTCTGCGCCAGCGTCTCCGGATGCGGCGTCATGGCGTACTTGTGCCCTCCGATGTCGCGGAGGACCCGCCAGGGCCGCCGGCAGCGCGGGTTCCTGCACCAGGCCCACCCCTCCGGGCTCCTGGCCGGGTCGGTGAGCGGATGGCCGCAGAGCGGGCACCGGCCAGCCTCGATCTCGGCGACCGCGTCCATGCTACAAACGTATGTTCGACCAGTCCTGATGTCAAGTTGGCCTGACGATCCGGCGCCACGGGTGCGGCGTCCCGGCCGGCCCCGGCGCCGGCCCGGTCACGAACCCCCGACGCCGGCGATGTCGGCGATTCGGCAGGGGATGTCTGCGTTCTCGTCCAGGTGGTGGCTGGCGCACACCCGGTGATAGCCGTCCGCGATCGTCAGCGGCACCCCGGCCGTCAGGCCGCCGCGCACCAGCAGGACGGGCGAGAGCGGCCTGCCCTTCCTGACCTTGTCTAGGTCGTGCGCGACGTGCACGTTCTCCGGGCCCAGGACCGCCAGGCCGCTGGCGCGCAGCAGGTCCTTCGCCTTGCGGCGCACGAGCGGCGCGGTGCGCAGCCGGTCGCAAAGCTCCTTCGCCGCCTCCCCCGGCATCAGCAGGCTGAGGTAGTCGTGCGCAGCCGGATAGTCGTGCTCCTCCGGCTCGTCCTTCCAGTGCTCCCTCTCCGTCATGCCCTGGCCTCCCGATGAATCCGCTGCGCGGCCCCGGCCGGCGTCGTCAGCCGGCCCTGGCTGCCTCGCCGCCGCCGGCCGGCTTTGCTCCCGCCGCCATCCGGATGGCCCCGGCGGCGGCGGGGATCAGTGTGAGGCAGCCGCCCGCCACCAGCGCCGCTGCCACCGGCGGGTCCAGCGCGCCGGTGGCGAGCCCGAGCGCTGCCGCCGCGGCCGGGAGGCCCAGCTGGGCCGAGGCCAGGAGGCCGGAGGCCGCCCGCCTCTCGCGCCCGGCGACGAGCGCCGCGAGCACGTGGACGGCGGTCGCCGCCACCGCCATCGCCACGGCCAGCGCGATGGCCGACGGGGAGCGGATCAGCCCGGTCAGGTCCAGCGTCGCTCCCAGGAGGACGAAGAACGCGGGCACGAAGAAGCCGGTCGCGAGCCCGGTCAGCTGATGGACCAGCCGGCGCGGCTCGTGGAACTGGCGCAGCACCATGCCGGCCACGAAGCCCGCGATCAGCAGGCTGGCGCCGGTGCGCTCCGCGACCGCGGACAGGGCCAGCAGCAGCAGCACGGAGATCCGCAGCTGGAGCGCCCAGTGGCGCTGCTTCGACTCCCGCTTGGCCTCGTCCGCCAGCGGGGTGTCGAAGAGCCATCGTCCGACCACGACCGCACCGGCCGCCCCCGCGACGATCAGCGCATCGCCGGCCAGCGCGGCCGGGATGTGGCCCGCGCCGGAGAGCGTCAGGGGCATGAGCAGGGCCGTGACGGCGTCGGCCAGCGCGATCCAGGCGAGGAGCAGGGTTACGGCAGGCCCGGTCAACCCCCGTTCCTGGATCGTGGGGAAGGCGACGGCGGCCGAGCTCCCGGCCAGGAGCACGATGAACAGCTGGGGGTGGCCGATCCGGAGCACGGCGCCGATGAGGATGCCGAGCGGGATGCTGGCCGCCAGCGCCAGGACCACGGCCAGGCCGCCCCGGACCGCTCCCCGGCGCAGCTCGGGCGAGCGGATGTCGACCTCGGTGCCGGCGCCCAGCATCAGCATCGCGAAGCCCAGCGCGAAGAAGGCCGGGAACGGCTGAGCACCGGGGTCGATCCAGCGCAGCCCGGTCCTGCCCAGCGCCGCGCCGGCGATCAGCTCGCCAACCAGAATCGGGACGATGGGCCGCTTCCCCGCGGCCAGCAGCGGGCCCAGCAGGCCGGCCAGGACCAGCAGGGCCAGCGAAGTGAACATCGATGCTTTGTAGCACCAGGAGCCAGGCCCGAACCGGACTCATCGCCCGGCGGCCCCCTCCCCTTGCGGGAGGGGTTGGGGGAGGGGGATTTCTCGCGATCACGTCCCCCCCTCCGGCCCTGGCGGGCCACCTCCCCCGCGAGGGGGGAGGGACAACTACTAGTCCCCGAGGGCTCGCCGCTGCGCCGCGGCCGCCAGCGTCCGGCACGCGGCGGCCAGCAGGTCCGACAGGTCGGCGCCGCGCACCGTCACACCGACCGGGCCCAGCCGGCGGATCGCCGCGTCCGGGGCCTCGGCCGTCCACGGCCGGGTGCGCACCTCCTCCAGCTCCGGGCCGGCCTCCCAGAACCGGTCCAGCGAGCTCTCCAGCGACCGGCGCGCCTCCTCCCCACCCGCGTCGCCGGCCGCCTCCGGCTCGGCGGCCCCTTCCGGACTGCGCAGCGCCCGCAGCCGGGCGAGGAGCTCCTCGCGCGGCCGGCCCCGCCACGTGAAGACCAGGAACGGGTCTCTGTCGAACGCCTCGGCGAGCAGGTAGAAGACGGCGGCGACGTGCTTGCACGGGCTCACCCAGTCCGGGCAGGTGCAGGAGCTGGCCAGCTGGCCGGCCGATGTCGGGAACAGCGACAGCCGGCAGGCGGCGAACGTCTCCTCGATGTCCCGAGGCATCTCGCCTGCCAGCAGCCTGGCCGCGAACACCGCCTTGGCGGCCATCGCCTGCTCCGCCCGGGCCCAGTCGTGCTCGTCGAGGGTCTCCACCCCCAGCCGCACGCGGTACGGCCTCGCCCGTGAGCCCTGCACGCGCGCCTGCACCACCCCCCTGTGGACCTCCAGGTCCAGCACCTGGCCCCGCCGGGCGTAGTGGCGGCCGCGATCCAGGCGGGACCCGAAGCCGAAGGACTCGAGGATGGAGATGAAGCGGCGGGACCACCACGTCTCGCCGATGTCTCCGCGGCGGCTCCGGGCCCTGATCCCGCCCATCGCCGGCCGCGGCCCCCTGACGGGCTCGCGTCGCCAGAACTGGTCGTCCGCCATCGCGACCTCAGCCCGCCCCGCCTGCCGAAGAGGTCCCCGCGGCAGCCATCACTCGTCCGCCACGGCTTCGGCCGAGAGGGCTACCACCTCGCGCAGCCGCTCGGTCGAGAGCTCGGTGAGCCAGCCCTCGCCCGTGCCCACGATGCGCTCGGCCAGCTCGCGCTTCTCCTCGATCATCTGGTCGATGCGCTCCTCCAGCGTTCCGACGCAGATCAGCTTGCGCACCTGCACGTCGCGCCGCTGCCCGATCCGGAAAGCCCGGTCCGTCGCCTGGTCCTCGACCGCCGGGTTCCACCAGCGGTCGAAGTGGATGACATGGTTGGCGGCGGTCAGGTTGAGGCCGGTGCCGCCCGCCCTGAGCGACAGGATCAGGAGCGGCGGGCCGGCCGGCGACTGGAACCAGGCGACCATCTCGTCACGCGCCCGCCTGGCCGTGGCGCCGTGCAGGAAGGGCACCTTGCGGCCGATCCGGGCGGCGAGGTGCACGCGCAGCACCTCGCCCATCTCCGCGAACTGCGTGAAGAGGAGCGCCCGGTCGCCCTCGGCCATCACCTCCTCGAGGATCTCCTCCAGGCGCGCCAGCTTCCCCGAGCGACCCTCCAGCCGCGAGCCGTCGCGCAGCAGCTGCAGGGGATGGTTGAGCACCTGCTTGAGCTTCATCATGGTGGCCAGGACGAGGCCCCGCCGCTCGATCTCCTCGCTTGCGGCCTCGATCTTCGCCAGCATGTCGTCGAGCACCGCCTGGTAGAGCGTGGCCTGCTCGCGGGTGATGTTGCAGTAGACCTTCATGTCGACCTTGTCGGGCAGGTCGGCGATGATGCCGCGATCTGTCTTCAGCCGGCGCAGCACGAACGGCCCCGTCAGCCGCCGGAGCAGCGCCGCGGCCTCGTCGTCCCGGTACCGCTCGACCGGGACGGCGAAGCGGCGCCGGAAGTCCGAGGCGGACGCCAGCAGGCCGGGGTTCAGGAACTGCATGATCGACCACAGCTCGGCGAGCCGGTTCTCGACCGGCGTCCCGGTGAGGGCGACGCGCTGGGGAGCTCGCAGGGCTCGGACCGCCTGCGCCTGCCGGGCGGCGCTGTTCTTCACGTTCTGGGCCTCGTCCAGCACCACGCGGCCCCACTCCAGCGCCGCCAGCGCCTCCTGGTCGCGGACCGCCAGCCCGTAGGTCGTGATGAAGAGGTCGCAGTCCCGCGCGGCGGCGGCGAGATCCTCGCCGGACTGCCGGCCCTGGCCATGGTGCACGTGCACCCGCAGCCGGGGCGCGAAGCGAGCGGCCTCCCGCTGCCAGTTGCCGACCACGGACATGGGGCACACCAGCAGCGTGGCCGCCCGCCGCCCGGCCGCAGTCTGCTCGGCGACCAGCAGCGCGAGGAGCTGGACGGTCTTGCCCAGGCCCATGTCGTCGGCCAGGCAGGCGCCCAGGCCCAGGTCGCCCAGGAAGCGCAGCCAGGCGAGGCCCCGTTCCTGGTACGGGCGCAGGTCGCCCCGGAACCCGGCCGGCGTCGGCTCGGCCTCCAGCCTGCGCTCGGCCACGCCGGCCAGCAGGTCGCCGACCCAGCCCTCCGCCTCCACGGCCACGACCGGCGGCCCCTCCGCCGCGGCCTCCAGCCCGGCGGAGGCACGCAGCAGGTCGGCCAGGGTCATGCGCCGCTCCTCGGCGGGGCTCTCGAGCATCGCCAGCGCCACTGTCAGCTCGTCGGGCCCCAGCTCGACCCACTGCCCGCGCACCTGCACGAGCGGCACCTTGAGCCTCGCCAGCTCGCGCAGCTCGTCGGGGCGCAGCACGGTGTCGCCGAGCGCGACCTCCCATTCATACTCGCAGAGCGCTTCCAGCCCCAGCCTGGCGGACGTTGCGGCCGCCAGCCCGGGCCCCGCCGCGACCGGCCTGGCCCGCAGCCGCAGGCCGAGGCGCGACTGCGGCTCGTGCCACCAGGGCGGCACCAGCACCCCGAAGCCGGAGTGCGCCAGGAGCGTGGCGTCCTCCCGGAGGAAGCGGTGGGCGCCGGCCGCGTCCAGCGCCAGACCGGTCGGCCGGGCCGTGGCGAGCGCCGCGTCGAGCGTCGGGCAGAGGCGGCAGGCGCGGCCGAGCTCGGCCAGCAGGCGCTCCTGGGGCTGCTCGACGACGCGCTCGAACGCGACCAGCCTGCCGGAGGCGCGCCACACCTCGGCGGCGGGCACCAGCAGGCTCGGGTCGTCAGGCGCCTGGAGCAGGAACTCCACCTGCCAGGGCCGCCGCGTGGCGCCGGCGCCCGGCGGGGCGAGTCGGAAGCAGAGCCGCAGCCCGTCCGGGGCCGGCGCCGACTGCCGGCGCCAGGCCTCCAGCCGGCGCTGAAGGGCGGCCAGCTCGATCGGGTCGCCGACCACGGCCGGTTCGCGGCCGACCAGCGCCCGCAGCCACGCCTCTGCGGCAGGAGTCCCCCCCACGCTGGGCGGGGGCAGCTCGAACGCCCCGCGGCGGGCGGCAGCGTCGGCGACGGCCGCGACCAGGTCGTCGAGCAGGGCCGCAGCCGACCGCCTGCCAGGTGCGGCGGCCCTGCAGACCGGGGGCATCGCGGCCGCCAGCAGGCGCAGCCGCCGAAGGTCCTCCGGCTCCGGGGACACGCGCCAGCGGGCCGAATAGCGCATGCCGTCGGACTCCAGCGACGGCAGCACCCGGCCGCCGGCGACGAGCTCCAGCGCCAGCTTGGCGGCCTCGGCCAGACAGCGCAGCGACGCCGTGGTCGACGGATCGCCGGCCAGCGCCAGCAGGAGGTCGAGCGCCGCGTCCGGCCCCAGACCCAGGGCGGGCACCGACCAGGGTCGGAGCCGCGCCGGGGCCCCCGGCCGGGCCGACTGCCCCAGCCCCGGTGAGGGCAGGGGCGCCCGCGGCCCGCTGGGCAGGAGCAGCGTCAGCGGCGTGGGCGCCACGCAGGCTCGGGCGTGCCGGCCCACGATGCCGCGCAGGGTCTCCTCGTCGCAGGCGAACGGGTGCTGACGCGGACCCCCGGCCGGGCGCCCGGCCGGGCGCTGGTCCGCGGCCTCGTCCTCGCCCCAGAGGCAGAGACGCGAGTCCGGGCTCCAGGTCCCGTGCAGCACCGCCACGGACCTGGAGTATTGCGCGATGGGAGCGCCCGCCGCCCCTTCGACCGGACGCCCGCCGAGCCTGGCGACCCGGCTACGAGCGTCCGCCGCCGGAGCGCCAGGTTCAGACGCCCTCGGGTCTCGCGGCCGATGCGCGCGGCCGCTCAGCGAACGGCCACGAGCGTCCCGTCCGGATGCACGCGGAACCCGACGCCGCACCCCGAGCAGACGACGTCCGGCGAGGGCTCACGGACGGGCCCCTCGGACGGCCGGAGCTCGTGGCTTCCGCACGCGGGGCACTCGCGCCACCGCGTGCGCCCGTGCCCCGGCCACGAGAGGACCTCGAGGTCCGCCGGCAGGTCACGCGCCGGCGGTCGGTCCGGCCGCTCTTCGCGTCCCACGGCAGCGATCCCCGGCAGTCGCTGGCCGCGGAGGGTCAGCCTCTCTCCACCACGAACGCGACCTTCATGTTGACGTGGTACTCCTTGATCTGGCCGCCCTCGACCAGGGCGCTCGAGTGGAGCACCTCCACACCGGTGATCCCGTGAACGGTGCGGCTGGCCTCCGCCACGGCGTTCTTGGCCGCGTCGCTCCAGCTGTCGGGCGATACGCCCACCAGCTCGATGACCTTCACGACCTTCCTCGTGCCGACCTGCACGGACATGCGGTCAAACCTCCTCGAATCGTGGGCCAGCGGCTCCTCGACCGGCCGCCGGCCAGAAGTTCTACGGTCTGGTCAGGCGCCTCGGGTCACGCCGACGGTGGCCTCCTTGGCGCAGCCCTCTCCGTGCATGGCCTGGACCAGGTTGCCGTGGCTCAGAACGCCGATCAGACGGCCACCATCGGCCACGACGCCGAGGCGACGGACCTCCCGCTCCCGCATCATCGCGGCAGCTTTCTCGAGGTCGTCGTCGGGCTTCACGGTGCAGAGCCCGGTCGACGTCATCACGTGCTGAGCCGTCTCGTGGAGCGCCTCGTGGCCCTCGGCGAGACAGCGGACCACGATGTCCCGGTCCGTGACGACACCCACCAGGCTGCCGCCCTCCGTGATGGGGATGAACCCGATGCCCTCGCGCCTCATGAGGTTGGCCACCTGCTGGATCTCGTCGTTCGGGCTGGCGGTCGAGAGGGTCTTCGCCATCGCTTCGCTGACCTTCACCCTGGGTACCTCCTGTCGCGGGTTGTACTGTCGACAACCCAATCGGAGCACTGTC
>DATFRD010000287.1:0-4299 GCA_035263645.1 Candidatus Dormiibacterota bacterium
CCGGGCACTCGTCACAGCCGTAGCCGAGGACCGGGACCCCGAGCGACTCCAGGCGCTCCAGCGTCGCGCGCAGGTCGAGCAGCAGCTTGGGACCGGAGCAGACGACCGCGACCTGGCGACGACTGAGCTCGAGAAGGTCCGCCGAGACGTCGAGGTGCCCGCCCCGGTGCACGCCCCCGATCCCGCCCGTGGCCACGAAGCGCACGCCGGCCAGGGCGGCGGCGCGCACGGTCGCTGCGACGGTGGTGGCGCCCAGGCCGCCGCCGGCCAGCGCCGGGCCCAGGTCGCGGGCGCTGACCTTGGCCACCGGCGCCCCGGGCCTGGCCAGCGCCTCCAGGTCGGCCGCCTCCAGGCCCAGCCGCAGCTCACCGCCGATCACCGCCACGGTGGCAGGAACCGCCCCGGCGGCGCGGATCGCCTCCTCGCAGCCCACGGCCGCCTCCAGGTTCCTGGGGTGGGGCAGGCCCTGGGCGACGATCGAGGTCTCCAGCGCCACCACCGCGCAGCCGCTGGCCAGCGCGCCGGCGACCTCGGGGGCGATGCGGAGCGGCGGGAGCATCAGCGCCCAGCCGCGACCAGGGGTGCGGCGCTCATGTCCCGTCCAGCCTACCGACGGACCAACAGCTGAATGATGTAACATTGTAGTACTTCACTATGAAATCCTGGGTGATCGCTTGAAGGACGACGTCTCCGGGCCGGCCGAGCTCGAGACCGACGCGCGGGGCCGGCTCTTCAGCCGCCGCGTCCGGACGCTGATGGCGGCCGGAGGGGTCCCCGGCGAGGCGCTGCCGGCGGTGGAGGCGTGCGCCGCCCTGGGCCGCGCCGGCCGCCTGATGCACCAGGCCATGGAGCGCTGGGCCGAGAGGCAGGGCCTCAGCGAGACCCGCCTCGGCGTCCTGCTCATGCTCCGGCACCTGGGCGGCGATGGCGTTCCCCTCGGCACGCTGGCGGCCAGCCTGCACGTCAGCCCTCGCAACGTCACCGGCCTGGTGGACAACCTGGAGCGGGACGGGCTGGTGACGCGAGTCGCCGACCCCACCGACCGGCGCAGCGTGCTGGCGCGGCTGACGGACAGCGGCCGCCAGCGCATCGACGCCTGCTGGCTGGAGGCGGTGGACCGGCAGCAGGACCTGCTCGAAGGCTTCAGCGGGGACGAGCTGGCGCAGCTGCGCCACCTCTGCCTCCGGATCGTGAAAAACATGGAGGAGACTTGACAAAATCTAAAGAGATGGTTTAGATATTGGCAACCCGGATTGGAAAGAGCAAACCTGAGGAGGAACGCGACATCTTGAGTACGACGGTCAAGCTGCCCCGTGGCACGCTGGTGCTGGCCACGATCGGGGTGGCCCTGTCCTTGCTGCTGGCATCCCTGGACCAGACGATCGTGGGCACCGCGATGCCCCGCATCGTCGCGGAGCTCCAGGGCCTGAACTACTACGCCTGGGTGACCACCGCCTACCTGGTGACGTCCACGGTGATCGTGCCCATCGCCGGCAAGCTCGGCGACATGTTCGGACGCAAGCCGTTCCTCCTGGCCGGCATGATCGGGTTCGTCGGCGCCTCCGCCCTCTGCGGCCTGTCGCAGAACATGTTCGAGCTGGTGCTGTTCCGCGGCATCCAGGGGCTCTTCGGCGGATTGCTGTTCGCCTCCGTCTTCACCGTGCTGGCGGACCTCTTCCCGGTGGAGCAGCGGGCCCGCATGCAGGGCGTGTTCGGAGCCGTCTTCGGCCTCTCCTCGGTGATCGGGCCCACGATCGGGGGCTACCTGACCGACGGGCCGGGCTGGCGCTGGGTCTTCTACGTGAACGTGCCGGTCGGCGTGCTCGCCGTCATCGCGGTCTCGCTCGCCCTCCCCTACGTCCGCCCTCGAGCGCAGATTCGGGACATCGACTGGGCCGGTTGCGCCGCCCTCGCGGCCGGGCTGGTGCCGCTGCTGATCGCGCTCTCGATCACGAACACCCACGCGTGGACGTCGCCCCAGGTCATGGGGCTCCTGGGCCTCGCCGCCGTGGTGCTGCTCGGGTTCTTCCTGATCGAGCGCCGGGCCGGGGAGCCGATCGTGCCGTTCGGCCTCTTCCGCAACAACGTCTTCGCCGTGTCCGTGACGGTCGCCTTCTTCAGCGCCCTGGGCATGTTCGGCACCATTCTCTTCGTGCCGCTGCTCTACCAGGGCGTCCTGGCGATCAGCGCCACCAACTCGGGCCAGCTGCTGACGCCGATGATGCTGGGCCTGATTGTGGCCAGCACCGCGGCCGGCCAGATCATGACGCGCATCCGCCACTACCGCTTCATCGGCACGCTCGGCATCGCCGTGATGATCGCCGGCATGCTGGCGCTGACGCAGGTCGGCATCGAGACCAGCCGCCTCGTGGTCGCCGCCAACATCGTGGTCGTGGGCCTGGGCCTGGGCCTGACGTTCCCGCTCACCCTGGTAGCGGTGCAGAGCGCGCTGCCCCGCGAGCTGCTGGGCGTCGCCTCCAGCCAGGTCCAGTTCTGGCGCAACCTGGGCGGCACCATCGGCTCGGCCGTCCTGGGCTCGATCCTGGCCAACCGGCTGCCGGGGGCCATCTCGACCCAGATCGCTGGGCTCCACCTGCCGGCGCAGTTCCGGGTCCCCAGCAGCTCGAGCAGCACCAGCCCGCAGGCGCTGTTCGACCCGGCCAACCTGGCCCGCATCCGGGCCTCCCTGCCGCCGCAGGCGGCCCCGCTCTTCGACCAGGTCGTGCACGCCACCCGCATCGGGCTGGGCAACGTGCTGCACGAGCTGTTCCTCATCGCGGCCGCGATCATGGTCGTGGCGCTGATCGCCACCCTGTTCCTGCGGGAGGTGCCGCTCCGATCCGCGAGGAGCGCCGCGTTCGGCGAGACGCCGCCCGTGCCCGAGGCCCCCGAGGAGCGGGCCACGGCCCCGATCCCCTAGAACTCCCCTCCCCCCTTCGACGGCCGGGGCCCCGCCCCGGCCGTCCCCTCTACCCCGCCGGGTTTCGCGCTACGGCAGGCGGTCCGGCACCCGAGGGTGCCTCATCCGGCGTCCAGGAAGCGGCCGTTCTCCATGACCCGGCGTCCGTCGACCCACACGTCCGCCCGGCTGGCCAGCACGTCGACGTGGCTCGGGCACGCCCAGTCCGCGCCGGTCTCGGCTCCGTACGGGTCGCCGAACGCGACGTGCACGCCGGGGAACTTCTCGTCCTGCAGGAAGTTGCCGACGATGGTGGAGAGGCCGACGTTTGTGCCGATGGCAAACTCCCCGGCGCGGTTGGAGTCCGGGCTCTGTGCCAGGTAGGCCTCGATCTCGGCGCGGACCGCCGGGTGGCGGTGCATCTCGACGGCCGCGACCCGGCCGGCCTGGAGCCGCATGCGGACCGGCTCGTCGAGAAGGCCGTACCGGCGCGCGAAGTGGTCCCCCAGCTCCTCGCCCACGAGCAGCCCGTCAACCGAGACGGGCGCCGTGAAGACCTCTCCCTCGGGCAGGTTGCCCCACAGGCCCTGCTCCCAGTACCGGCCGTCGCAGGGGACCCAGCGCCGGCCTGGGGAGAAGGTGGCGGTCATCTCCGTCCCCAGCCGGGTCGCGACCTCGATCCGGGACGCATGGCGCACGATGTCGTGGATGCGGCGGGTGACCTGGTACACCTCGTCGTAGTCGACTGCCATGCCATCCAGCATCAGCGCGCGGTCGATCCCGATCATGTGGCCGTGCCGGCAGCGCAGCTCCCTGGCCAGGAGCTCCAGCAGGGGCTTGCGGAAGCCCAGCTCGCCCGGCTCGCCCTCGCCGATGAAGAACGAGACCGTGGGCCGGAACGCGACGAGCTCGTCAGCGAGGCCGCGGGGCAGCTCCGTCGCCGGCCGGCGGACCCAGTCCTCCATCGTCCAGCCCGCCACCTCGCCGCCGGCCGCAAGCGACTCCTCCGCCATGGCCGCAGCGATGTCGGCCCGCCCCCGGTCGCCGACGATCGCCACGCGGTCGCCGGGGTGGACGTTGAGGCAGGCTCGGACGGCGTTCCTCGCGCCGGTGGCGTATTCGGACAGCATGACGCGCGAGTCTACGCCGTCGAGACGGTGTTCATTGCCGGTCGGCGACAACCCCGCTCCAAAACCTGTGAATCAGAGATAAGATGAGCCGCTGCCGGCACCCGGCACCGCTCGGGGCGCCCCCTTCCGAGCCGGGTCGGGGTCGGGCCGTGGCATGCTCACAGGGGGTAGCTGAGAGAGAGAGGTGCCCAGGAGGGGCAATGGTTGATTTCGCAGACAAGCTGCTGACCTGCCGCGATTGCGGGCGAGAGTTCACCTTCACCATCGGCG
>DATFRD010000288.1:0-6020 GCA_035263645.1 Candidatus Dormiibacterota bacterium
GGGAGGCGCTCGGCCCGAGCCACGCGCAGGCCGGTCCGGCGCAACAGGTCGGCCCGCTCGTGGTTCGGCGGGTACGGCGCCGGTACCCGCCGGCGCCCCTGGCCCTCGATGGCCCAGCCGCCTCGTTCCAGCCGGTGCACGATCCCGGCCAGGCGGCGGCCGGCGAGGGGCTCGTCGACGGCGGCCCGATAGCGTTCCAGCATGCCGGCGGGAAAGCTCGTGATGCCCGCCCCGAGCACCAGCTGACCGGCCGTCAGCCGCACGAAGAAGCCTGGATGCTGGTGGCTCGGCCCGCGCCCCTCCCAGAACCACAGCTCCACGTGGGTGCGGAACGGATCTTCTCGCGCGTATCTGGCGTCATGGCGCAGCCGGAGGATCGACCCGCCCACCCTGGGCTCGGCGCGGATCGCCTGCGACACCTGGCGGCGGAGCAGCGGCCCGAGGTCGACGACCAGGTCGAGGGCCGGCCGGACCACCAGCGCTTCCAGGGCCGGACGGTGGGCCGCGAACCAGGCCCGGTTGTTGTTCTCGGCCAGCTGGGCCAGCAGCTCGAACGCCGGACGAGGGAAACCCACGAAGCGGCTCTTGACGGCAGCGGCAGCATGCATCTTCGACAACCTCCGCTCCACATGCTGGAGAGGGTCGAAGCGCATGGCAGCCCTGCCTGTTAAGGAATGGGCTCCGCTACCTACCCCCGGCCACCGGGGCTGCCGGTGGGGCTCTGCCGGGCTGGCCTGGCGCCGCGGTCGCCGTCGGCCGAGACGTCAGTTCTGGCTCGCCCGCCGAAGCCGCGCCTCCGGATCCCGCCACCCCGTCCCGTACGACAAGCGCCGGGCCATAACCGTCAGCAGCTCGTCGAAGTTCCGAGCCACGCTCACGGGCATCTGCTGCACGTCCACGTCCCAATAGCGATCGATGACCTGGCTGAGGTTCTCGCAGCCGGTCTCGTTCACGATCCTGACGACCAGCTCGGTAACCCTCATCTCTTCGTCGAGCATGGCCTCGATTCCACCCATGGCAGCACAGTGTATCCGGAGCCGGGAGCGATTTTGTTGGTGTTTTTCAAGGTGGTTCGTAAGCAATATTTGCATCGGAGCACGGCCCGACGCCCGACGCTCGCGCGGCGATCGAGACACTGCGAAACTGCTCCGGGTTGACACAGAGAACGTAGCCGCAAGGATCCGGCTGCTCTATTTTTCATCGCCTCGGGTGCCCGGCATGGCCCCTTAACAGGCTGGGTTTGCACCGCATCGATGTGGTCCTAGCGTGGGGATCGTCGAAACCGCATGCAGGAGGACCGTCACGATGCCCCCGGAAACCATCGCCCCTATCCAGGACATCCTCAGCCGCTGGATCCTCATCGGCCAGGCGCTCGTCGGCTCGGTCGGAGCTTTGGCTTTTGTCGTGGCTTTCCTGTGGAAGATGCTCGCGGTCCAGCCCCAGGCCGTGCTCCAGGCAAAGCAGTGGATACAGCGGATCGTCATCGGCACGATCGGCGTCGAGATGGCAGGCACGCTGGTCCACGTGCTCACCGGCTCTGTGCCGGCTCACTGACGTGCCGGACCTGATCCCGGCCCTCAACGCTATCAGGCAGGCGGTCGACCTGGCCGGCAACGTCAGATGGTTCGTGGCCCACAACGGGGAGGCCGTCATCACGGCGCTGCGGGGCTTCGTGTTCCAGACGACGAACCCGCTCGTGCCGGGCGCCGGCTTCACGACAGTCGGGCCGATCCAGAGCTTCACTCCTCTGACCCAGGGCGCGGCTGACGCCACCCTCACGGCCGTCATCACGTACGCCGGCTACCGAATGATGTGGGGCCGGACGACGGTCCGCAGCCAGTTCGTGCTCCGGGTGCTGATCCCGCGGCTCCTGCTTGCCGTGCTGCTGATCAACTTCACGGTGCCCCTGGTGCAGGCGGCGGTCGACCTGAGCAACGCGCTCAGCGCCAGCGTGGCCATCGCCACGCACGCCCAGATCCTGGCCGACGTGCGCGACTTTGCAGTCGACGGCGCCCTGGCCGGGCTGCAGGGCCTCGTCATGATCGTGCTGTTCGCTGCGTACGCCGTGCTCGGCTTCGCGTACATCGTCAGGTTCGCACTGCTTGTCGTGCTCACGATCCTGGCGCCGATTGCCTCGCTGCTGTTCGTGCTGCCGGAGACCCGTCGCTACGCGAGGGAGTGGGTATCGCTGTTCGTCCCCACCCTGCTCATGCAGCCGCTGCAGCTGCTCATCCTGGCCGTCGGGCTGGCCCTGGACGGCTATTCGGACATCCCCGTCCGGCACCTGTTCACGCTGGCGGCCGTGTTCATCACGTTCAAGGTCCCCGGTGCGCTGCATGCGGCCACGTTGCTGGGCACCCGGGCGAGCAGCTTCGCCAGGCGCCACATCAGCCACGCGGTCCACGCCGCGGCCCGAGCATGAGCGTCCGGCTGCTGGCCGTTCCCGCCGCGGCGGTGGCGCTGATGGCAGTCGCAGGCGCCCGCCCGGCGCAGCCGCCGGCTGAGGACGGCGTGGCCGGACCCGGTCGCCTGGACTGGCCGATCAGCACCGGCTGGGTGCTCACCCAGCCGTACGGCTGCACCCCGTTCCTGCTCGAGCCGGTGGCGCCGTGGTGTGCGACCGGCCATTTTCACAGCGGCATCGACATGGCGGCGCCGGACGGCACGGCCGTGCTGGCGGCGGCCGGCGGCGTCGCTCACCTGGCGCTGGACCCGGCCGGCTACGGGCTCTTCGTCGTCATCGACGACGGCGAAGGCACCGCCGCGCTGTACGGCCACCTGTCGGCGGCTGAGGTGGCCGACGGCGCTCGGGTCGCGGCCGGCGAGGAGATCGGCCAGGTTGGGTCGAGCGGCCTCTCGACCGGGCCGCACCTGCACTTCGAGGTCCGCCGGGACGGCCGGCCGGTGGATCCGGTCCCGCTGCTGCCGGCCACCCGCTGAGGAGGTCCTGCCATGGTCAACAAGGTCATCCTGATCGGTCGGCTGACCGCGGATCCCGAAGTCCGGGCCACGGCCTCCGGCACCCACGTCGCCAACCTGCGCATCGCGACCAACACGTACGGTGGGCAGCAGGAGGACGGCAGCCCGCGCGAGCACACCGACTTCCACAGCCTGGTGGTCTTCGGCCGGAACGCCGAGATCGCCGGCGAGTACCTGCGCAAGGGACGGCTGGTGTACGCGGAGGGACGCAGCCAGACCAGGTCGTGGGAGACGGCAGAGGGCCAGCGCCGGTACACGACGGAGATCGTGGTCGACAGCTTCAAGATGCTGGAGCCGAAGTCGGGCGACTCCCCCGGAGCGCCTGCGGTGTAAGAATGTAATCCGCCTTGGTGCAGGAAGAGATCCGCGGATGGGTGCTCGGGCGGCTGCCGGAGGGCTGGTTCTCCGCCCCCCCGGACGTCGAGGCCGACGACGAGGAGATCCTGATCGTCGGCGCTCTCGACGACGTCTCGCCGTCGCCGCATGCCGGCGATGAGGGTCTGAGGTCGGCCCGGGCGGCCCGCGTCCGGCGATTCCGGGAGGAGACCCGCGAGCAGCGGATGCGGTTGGCGCACGACGCGGAGCGGCACTTCGGCCGCAAGGTGGCCTGGGGCGTCACCATCGGCGGCGATCGGACGCTCTTCACCACGCTGTCGGTCCCGGTCATGACCCGGCTGCGCCTGCCGGAGCGCCAGGTGCTGGACACGCTGGTCCACGCTGGCGTGGCGCGCAGCCGCAGCGAGGCGCTCGCGTGGTGCGTTCGGCTGGTCGGCAGGCACGAGGCGGAATGGATCCGCGAGCTCCGCGAGGTGCTGGTGCAGGTAGACGAGCTGCGCCGGCGCGGTCCAGCCTGACCGAGCGAGCGCCAGCCCTGCGGATCGGCGCCAGCTTCTCCCCCAGGCGCGCCGCGTCCCGCGGACTGCATTGGCGGCACGCGTTCGAGCGGGTCCTCGGCCTCCAGCTCGACCCGCTCCGCCTCTCTGCCAACTGGCGGGACGTGGATGACGGTGGCTACGGCGACCTGGACTGGCTGCTGGACCAGGCCGCCGGCGCAGGCCGCCGCGTCCTGCTGACCTTGGGCATGAAGGCGCCGGGGTGGCCCGAGTTCTTCATCCCGGACCGCCTGCGGCCCGACGCTCGGGCGGGCTCCGACGTGGCTGCCGCCAGCCCGGCCCTGCGCGCCGGCGCGCTGGCCTTCCTCGCCTCCACCGTGGCGCGCTATCGGGGCCGGACGGAGGTCGCCGCGTGGCAGGTCGAGAACGAGCCGCTCAACCGGTCGGGACCCCTCCGCTGGTGGATCGGCCCCGAGTTCCTGGCCGAGGAGATCCTGGCAGTCCGCGACCAGGACGGTACGCGACCCCTGGCCCTCAACGTCTTCTGCCGCTTCAGCTGGCGCCTGGACGCGGTCTCGAGCCGCCATGGCGGCCGTCTCGCCCGGCTGCTGACGGCGCCCGGCAGGCCGCCCGAGGCGGAGACCCTGGCCATGCTGCGTCCTGGCGACATCCTCGGCCTGGACGTGTATCGGCGGATAGCCTCGCTGAGCCGGGGACGGGTTCGGGTGGAGTCGGCGCGGGCATGGCAGGCCAACGCGGGCCGGTGGTTGGGCCGCGCCGAGCGGGAGGGGAGGCTGGCCTGGGTGACCGAGGCGCAGGCCGAGCCCTGGGAGCCGGCCGGACCCGCCGGCCGGCCGTCGCCCGGCGCACCGCTCACGTGCGGGCCAGACGATCTCGCGCTCATCGTCGACGGCCTGGCCGCTGCCGGCCACATGACGATCCTGCTCTGGGGCGCCGAGCACTGGCTGGCCAGGGAGGACGCAGGCGACCCCGCCTGGGTGGCCGCGGTCCGCTCGCTCGCCGGCCGGCGGCCGCTGGGAGCGTGACGCCCACCCCGCGGGCGCTAGAGGCGTGGCCGAAAAGGGGGCCGAGAGATTTGGCGGCCAGGCGCCCCAGATCCGGCGGCGGCGACGAGGAGCGGAGCGAGCGCATTCGACATGCGCGAGCGAGCACCGCAGGAGCCAGCGCCGGAGATGGGGTGCATGGGCGTCAAAGATCCGGTCACCTTTTCGGCCGCGCCTCTAACGGCCGAGACGCTCCTCGGCCTGGAGGAGCAGCTCCGTCGCGCGCGCGAACTCCCGGCGGACGGCCGTGTCCTCAGCCTCTTCGAGGAGGGCGATGACCTCCTCCCAGCGGTCGGCGTCGGCTTCGGAGAGGGCGGCCCTCACCTGGCCCATCGTCTGCGTCGCGAACAGCAGGCCGCCCCCCGGGTTGTCCACGATCTGGCGCGCCAGGCCGACCTGGTTGTGGGCCCAGGTCAGCAGGTCAGCGCCGCCGAACGGGGCCGGGCCCTTGGGCCCGACGACATCCACGGCAGACATGGTAGCCAGGGTACCCGAGGCGGCAGGCGCGGGATGCGGCCATCCCCGGCGGCGCCCCTCAGCGCCGCAGGCGCGGGTCCAGCGCGTCGCGCAGGGCGTCGCCGAGCAGGTTGAACCCGAACACGGAGAGGCAGATGGCGGCTCCCGGCGCCGCCGTCATCCACCAGTCGCCGTTCACCAGGAAGCGCTGGCCGGCGCTGATCATGAAGCCCCAGTCAGGTGCCGGCGGCGGTGCCGAGAGGCCCAGGAACGACAGCGTTGCCTCGGCGAGCATGGTGGACGCGGCGGACAGCGACACCTGGACGATGAGCGGGTTCAGCAGGTTGGGCAGCAGGTGGCGGCCCACGATCCGGGCCGGCGAGACGCCCAGCGCCCGGGCGGCGGTGACGAAGTCGAGCGACTTGAGCTGCAGGACCTGGGCGCGCGTGAGGCGGGCGTAGAGCGGCACCTGGACGATCCCGATCGCGACAATCGCATTCCTCAGGCTGGGGCCCAGCGCCGCAACCAGGGCGATCGCCAGGATCAACGCCGGGAAGGCCAGGATGGCGTCGACGAGACGCATGAGCAGCAGGTCGGTGACGCCGCCGCGATAGGCGGCGACGACCCCGATCACGCCGCCCACCCCCAGGCCCACCCCCACCGCCACGAACGCCACGGGCAGCGAGAC
>DATFRD010000289.1:0-11741 GCA_035263645.1 Candidatus Dormiibacterota bacterium
GCTGACCTCCAACCCGTCCGGGTGGCAGACTGCCATCCACTGGGGACAGGGCGGCAACATTCCGTACATCCAGTACCAGGACTGGCTGGACAGCTCCAGCTCGACCAGCGCCGCGCACTACGCGGGCTACTCCAACCCGACCGCGCTCACGGCCCTCAAGTCGTACGCGGGCACCGATCCGAGCGACACCGCGTCTCTGTATGCGGCCGTACAGAAGCTCCAGAAGACCCTTTCGACCGAGGTCCCCATGGTTCCGCTGCTGTACGGCGCCGACTGGAACGTCTACAGCAGCGCCAAGTACACCGGCTGGCCCAACCAGTCGCATCCCTACATGAACCCGAGCCCGAGCGACCCGCAGATGCCCTACATCCTGATGCAGCTCAAGCCCGTGTCCTGAACCCTGCACATGGTCGCCCATCACCACGATGGGCGGGTCCGGTCCGGCCGGCGGCATGCCGGCCGGGCCTCCGGGCTCGCCCGCAGCAGAGCCGGCATCCGCCGGCGCGACCGGAGCTCGACCCGCCGGCTCGGACCGGCGCTCGGCAGCGGTCGAGGTGGCCGCGCATGAGCGGCGCCGCCCCGGGGGGCGCCGGCGACGAGGCGCGCCTGGTCGCCCGGCTGACCCTGGAGCAGAAGGTCCGCCTGCTGACAGGCGCCGACGGCTGGTCTCTGCCGGGCGAGCCCGCCGTCGGACTTCGCCCCATCGTGTTCTCCGACGGCCCGGCGGGGGTCCGCGGGACGCGGCTGGACCCCCGCCACCCCTCCTCGTCGCTGCCCTGCCCGGTCGCGCTCGCGGCGACGTGGGACGACAGGCTGGTCCAGGAGGTGGCCCTGGCGCTGGGGCGGGAGGCCCGGGCCCGGGGCGTCGACGTGCTCCTGGGACCGACCGTCAACATCGTCCGCACCCCGCTCAGCGGGCGAGGCTTCGAGTGCTTCTCCGAGGACCCGCTGCTCACCGCCCGGATCGCCGTCGCCTACGTGCGCGGCGTGCAGGCGGCCGGCGTCGGGACCACCGCGAAGCACTACGTGTGCAACGACTCCGAGACCGACCGCCAGAGCTACGACGTGCGCATCGCCGAGCGGGTCCTGAGGGAGCTGTACCTGCCGCCCTTCGAGGCCTGCGTGGCAGAGGCGGATGTCGCGCTGGTCATGGCTGCCTACAACTCCGTCAACGGGGCCGCCATGACCACCAACCCCACGCTGCTCCGCGACGTGCTCAGGGCGGAGTGGGGGTTCCGGGGGGTGGTCATCTCCGACTGGTCGGCCACCCGAACGACGGTGCCGAGCGCGCTGGGGGGGCTGGGTCTGGTGATGCCGGGCCCGGGCGGGCCCTGGGGTGACCAGCTCGTCGCCGCGGTTCGGGCGGGCGCCGTCCCCGAGGCCGAGATCGACGACAAGGTCTCGCGGCTGCTGCTCCTCGCCCACCGGGTGGGAGCCCTGGGCCAGCCGGCGAGCGCTCGCACGGGCGACAGCGGCCGCGGCCGGGGCGCTGTCAGCGCCCCCGGGGCGCTGGTCGACCCAGCGCTGCTGCGCGAGGTGGCGGCCCGGTCCTTCGTGCTGCTCCGGAGCCGGCCCGGAGTGCTCCCCCTGGCCGCCAACCCTGTCAGCACGGTCGCCCTGATCGGCCCCAACGCTACGGACCCGCAGACGCAGGGGGGCGGCAGCGTGCGAGTCCTGCCGGTCGCCCGCCCCGGGCTCGCCGCTGCGCTGCGCGCCGCCCTCGGCGAGGCGGTCGCAGTGGACCTGTACCAGGGCTGTCGCACCTGGACCACCATCCCCGTGCCGCCGGAGGGAAGCCTGCGCGACCCGGTCGGCGGGGAGCCCGGCGTGCGCCTCGAGATCCGCGACACCGGCGGCACGGTCATCCATGACGCGCCGTTCCCTTCCAGCGTGCTGACCTGGTGGGACGGCCTGCCCGAGGCGGTGCACATCCCCGGCTCGAAGGTGGTGATGCTCGCCCGCTATCGACCGGAGGTGGACGGGCCGCACCTGGTCGGTGCCGCCGGGGTGGGCCGGCTGCGGGTCGCCGTCGACGGCGTCACGCTGGCCGAGGCCACGACGCTGCCTCCCCTGGACGTGGTGGAGGCGTTCTCCCGGCCGCCCGAGCTGCGCATGCCCGTGCCGCTCCGGGCCGGACAGGAGGTGGAGGTCCGCGTCGAGTACGAGCCGGACGTGCGAGGACGCGGGGCGGGCTTCGTCACGATGCGGCTGGGCATAGCGTCCCAGCCCGCGGAGGACGACCTCCTCGAGGAGGCGGTCACGGCCGCGGCGGGCGCCGATGTGGCGGTGGTCGTGGTCGGGTCGGCTGACGGGACGGAGAGCGAGGGCTACGACCGGGAGACCCTGGTGCTGCCGGGCCGGCAGGACGAGCTGGTGCGGCGAGTCGCGGCGGCCAACCACTGCACGGTGGTGGTGGTCAACTCCGGCATGCCGGTGCTGATGCCGTGGGCCGACGAGGTGGCCGCCATCCTCCAGGTGTGGTTCCCGGGGCAGGCATTCGGGGAGGCGCTCGCCGACTGCCTGGTAGGGATCGCCGAGCCGGGAGGGCGCATGCCCGTGTCCCTGCCGCGCGTCGAGGCCGATTCCCCGGTGCTGCACGCCCGGCCCGCGGCCGGCGAGCTCACCTACGCGGAGGGCCTGCTCGTCGGCTACCGCGGCTACGACCGGAGCGGGACCACGCCCCTGTTCTGCTTCGGCCACGGCCTGGGCTACACGGACTGGACCTACGAGTCGCTGGCTGCCTCGGCCGGGTCGGTCGCCGCAGGCGACGATCTCGCCGTGGCGGTGGCGGTTCGCAACTCCGGGGAGCGCCCCGGCCGCGAGGTCGTGCAGCTGTACCTGGAGGGGCCGGGCGACGACCCCGGGCGCCCGATCCGCGTCCTGGCGGACTTCGCCACCGTCGGAGCCGGGCCGGGCGAGCGCGTCGAGGCGCGCCTCAGCGTGCCGGGCCGGGCGTTCGCCAGCTTCGACGAGAGCCGGGCAGAGTGGGCCTGGCGTCCAGGGACGTACACGCTGCACGCCGGCCGGTCCTCCCGCGACCTCAGGCTGAGCACCAGCGTCGTGCTGTCATCGATGGCGGCGACCGGCGCGGGCGGCGAGCCGGGCGCGCGGACCTAGAGGTGCGGCACCTCTAGGCGAGACGGGCGCGCACCTGGGGACGGCGCAGAGGAGGCACCGCCTTCGGAGGCTGGCGGCGTGGCGGCAGGTCGCGCAGCACCTGGGCGGTCGCGTCGGCGATCGTCGCGATCGCGAGCTCGAACGCCTCCTCCGTCGCCGGGGCCGGGTGGGTGATGCCGCTGACCTTGCGAACGTACTGGCGAGCGGCGGCCTCGATCTCCTCGGTCGTGACGGACGGCTCGAGCCCCCGGAGGGTGGTGATGTTGCGGCACATGTCGCCATCGTCGACCACCGGCGAGGCTGCGAGCAAGCAGAGCCCTCCTCCGGGAGCTCTGGCAGCAGGCGCGGTCAGCGCGGCGTCACGCCGGCGGCACGCCGCGCCCGCCAGGCGTCGCGCGCGGCCAGCCACTCCGCCCTGGTCAGATCGAACACCAGCGCGTCGACGTAGCGCCCGTCCTTGACGTCGGGCCACCGCCGCCGGCCCGCCGGGCGGTAGCCCTGCTTGGCCAGCGCAGCCGCCGAGCGGGTGTTGGGCTCGTCGGCCTCGGACGTCAGCACGTGCAGGTGGAGGCGGTCGAAGCAGTACTCGAGCAGCAGGTGCTTGGCCTCGGTCCCGTACTCCTTTCCCCTCACCTCGGCCGGGCCGAGCTGGCTCGCCGTCTCGCCCGTTCGGTGCAGCCAGTCGATGTCCACAACGCCGACGTTGCCGATGAACCGATCGCCGTCCTTGAGGCACACGGCGAGCCAGATGTAGCGCGGCGGCTGGTGCTTGTACATCTCGGTGATCGAGTCCACGTGCTCCATGGGGCTGGTCGGGACCCTGCTGCGCCACATGAACGTGTCGGTCTCCGCCGCGTCGATCTGGGCTATGACCTCGGCGTCGCCGGCCTCCATTGCACGCAGGTAGAGGCGCTCGCCGACCAGGAGCGGGCTACGCATCGCGCACCTCCCAGCGCGGATTGAGCGCCTGGTACACGAGGCAGTCCACCCGCCCTCCCGGCCGGCCGAACCACTCGCGGAGCCGCGCGTTCCGGACCATGCCCAGCGCCTCCGCGGCGGCGATGGTGGCCCGCTCGTCCGCCGGGAGGTCAGCCGTCACGACCATGAGCTCGTTCTCGTCGCGGAGCCAGCGGACGAGGAGCTCCAGCGCCTCGGCGCGGAGCGCGTCCGCGTCGTCCCGCCAGGGCGCCATCACAAACGTCAGCCGGCACGTGCGATACCCGTTGTGGCTGGACACCCGCGCGCTGCCGACCACCTCCTCGTCCTCCGCCAGCGCGATGGCCAGCCGACGGCTCGATCGCCGCCACCCCCACCCCCTGTGCTCCTCCTTGAGCGCGGCCTCGGCCCTGGCGGCGTTGACGGGGAACGTCTCGTCGAGCCAGGCGGCGCCGCGCTCCTTGTCCGCCTCCACCATGGCGCGGAGGTACACGCGGGAGCCCAGGAGGTAGACGGGTCGCAGGTCCTGCAAGGGTCTGAGCGTAGCATCGCTGCCCACGAGCACCGCCGAACGGCCCGATCATGAGTGGCGTATTCACCCCAGGGGTGTGGCCGGAAACCTAAGGAACGCTGAGCCCGAGGAGGCTGACCGTCGAGTTCGACGTGCTGATTCGCGACGGTCTTGTGTTCGACGGCACAGGTGCCGAACCGGTCTCGGCCGACGTGGCCCTGAGGGGAGACCTCATCGCCGAGGTCGGCGACCTGCCGTCCGCCTCGGCCAGGCGCCTGGTCGATGCTCGCGGCCGGGTGGTCGCTCCGGGGTTCATCGACACCCACACACACTCCGACCTCGCCTGGTCACTGGGTGTCGAGCACCGCGACGTTGCCGCGGCCGCGGTGCGCCAGGGCGTGACCACAGAGATCTGCGGGAACTGTGGCTTCAGCCCCTTCCCCTGTCTGCCCGAGCGCCGCCGCGATGTGGAGCGTCACATCGGGATACTGTCCAGCGGCCCAGGGATGGACTGGCACGACCTGAGCGGCTTCGCGAGCGCCGCTCAGGCGGCGCACCTCCATGCCAATCTGGCGCCGCTGGTCGGGCACGGCAGCGTTCGCGTCGGAGTGATCGGGTTCGACGATCGCCCTCCGCGGGCCGAGGAGCTGGCAGCGATGCGGCGGCTGGTGGAGGAAGCCTTCGAGCAGGGGGCCTTCGGACTGTCCAGCGGCCTCATCTACATGCCGGGCGTGTATGCCCGCACAGAAGAGCTGATCGAGCTCGCCGCGGCAGTGGCCCGCCACGGCCGTCCCTACATCAGCCACATCCGGGGCGAGACCGACATGGTGGCCGACTCGGTGCGCGAGGCCATCCGCATCGGCCGGGAGGCCGGCGTCCCGACCCACATCTCGCACCACAAGACGGCCGGCCGCCAGAACTGGGGCAGGACGGAGGAGACGCTCGGGATCATCGAGGCCGCTCGTCGGGAGGGCCTGGACGTCACCGTGGACGTCTATCCCTACACTGCCGGCAGCACCGTGCTGCACGCCATGCTGCCTCCCTGGGCGCAGGCCGGGGGCATGACCGCCATGCTGGACCGGCTCCGCGACCGGGAGGCCAGGGAGCGCATCAAGCGCCAGCTCGACGAACCGGGCCGGGACTGGGAGAACATCGTCAGGGCGGCAGGCTGGGACGGCGTGGTCATCTCGAGCTGCCCAGCCCGAACGGAGGCGGAGGGCCGTTCGGTGTCCGAGCTGGCGGCGGAGGCGGGCTCCTCCGACGCGGACTACGTCTTCGACCTGATCCTTCAGACCGAGGGCCGGGCCACCATGATCGTGCACATGATGGGCGAGGAAGACGTGCGCAGGGTGCTGGGCTACCAGGGCGCGATGATCGGCTCGGACGGCATCCCGCTTCCCGGTAAACCGCACCCACGGTGGGCGGGTACCTTCGCCCGGGTGCTCGGGCCCTGCCGCCGCGAACAGCGGCTGTTCGACCTCGCCACGGCGATCTGGAAGATCACCGGTATGGCGGCGGATCGGTTCGGGCTGCGCAGCAGAGGCCGGCTGGAGCGGGGCTGTGCCGCCGACGTTGTCGTCTTCGATCCTGACACGATCCGCGACCTGGCCACGTTCGATCAGCCTCTGAGGCCCCCAGGCCGGCGTCGGGGACGTGTTCGTGAACGGGACGCCGGTCGTCAGCGACGGTCGGCTCACCGGCGCCAGGCCGGGCAGGGTGCTGGCTGCCTGAGCCCGCCTTCGGGGGGCCGCCGCGCGGAGCTGGCTGAGCCCGCGCGCGCGCCTCGGGCTGTCCGTCGCTGACCGCCCGCCTGCCGGGGCTGCGTGGCCCTGACCTGCACCTACCGGTTGTGGCACCATCGTGTCCGTGGCGCCTGACGGCGCCGACATGGGACCTCAGGAGGGAGCCTTGCGCGCGAGCGCGCTCGCGGGGGCCGCGTTCCTCGCGGCCCTCTGCTGGACCGGTCCAGCCGGACTCGACCCGCGCCCCGCGGCAGCAGCGGGGACGGCGTCGAACGTCCAGGCCAGCGCGGTCCAGGAGATCGCGCTGAGCGGCCTCGCCGTGGGTGCCCAGGAGGTGGACGGCCAGCACGGCGTCGCCGAGGTGCTCTTTCCGCCGCCGAGCGCGCCTCTGGCCGACGCCGGCAGCTCGGTCCGCGTCTTCTTCGGCCACGATCCGCAGTCCGGCCCCGGCTCGACCATGACGATTGCCGTCAACGACCTGACCCTGGCCACCCTGGCCCTGGACAGGTCGACTGCCGCCGGCGGTGTCGTCGAGCTGCGGGTGCCGGCGTACGGGCTCGACCTCACCCATCCCAACCGCCTGCGGGTCACGTTCGACCTGTCGCCGGCGCCCGGCGTGCCGACGACCGAGCTCTTCGGCCGGATCGACCCGTCCACCCTGATCCACTACCGCCTGGCCACGCCAGCAGTCGGTCCGGCCGGCCTGGAGACGTATCCGTTCTCGCTCCTCGCCACCAATGCGTCCAGTCCGAACATGCCAGTCCTCGGCATCTGCCTCGCGGCCTCGCCCGACGGCGCCGAGGCGGCGGCGGCGTTCCGCGCGCTGGTCGACCTCGGGTGGCGGGCCGCCACGCAGTCGGTGCGGGTGACGTACGTCCCGCCGGCGCGGCTGTCGAGCCCGCCGACCAGCGGCGCCGGCGTCCTGGTGGTGGGCCGCCTGGACCACCTGCCGGCAGCAGCCACCATCCTGGACGCTTCCGGGTGGCACTACAGCCCCGACGCCTGGAGTGCGCCCGACGGCACTCCGGCCGCCCGCGACGACGGCCTGCTGACCACGACGCTCTCGCCGTGGGACGGCAGGACGCCGCTGGTCCTGGCCACCGGGGCGACCGACCAGGCCGTTGCCCAGGCGGTGGCTGCGCTCGTCCGGCGCGGTCCGCTGCCGCTCAGCGGTGGGTTCCTCATCTCGACCGGCGCCGTAGGCGTGGCCGATTCCGTGTCGCGAGGCGCCGGCTCCGCCGCATCCCGGTCGGGGCTCGAGCTGGAGGGACCGACCACCGCGGACGTATCACAGGCGGCGGGCGGAGCCTTCGAGGCCGCCTTCCCGTTCACCGCGCCAGCGGTTCGCCGCGACGGGACAGTCCAGCTGTCCCTCGGCGTCCCGGCGCTGGGGGCAGCCGCCACCGCAGCCGAGGCCGACGTCTCGGTGAACGGCGTCCACGCCGGCTCCCTGGCGCTCGGCGAGGCCGCCCGGCGGCCGGCCGTCCTGCGGCTTCAGTTCGCCGGGCGACTGCTCCGGACAGGGCGGAACTCGCTCGCCCTGAGCGTGCGGCTCGGGCCGGCAGCAGCGCCGGCGACCGCCGGTTCCCTGGTGGCCACCCTCCGGCTGCCGCCGCCCGCGGCCGAGGTTCCCGACCTCGGCGCTCTGCCGTTCCCGTTCATGGCGCCCTCCGCGACGCCGCCCCGGATCGTGCTGCCCGACACCCGGCCCGACTCGCTCACGGCCGCCGCCGAGACCGCCATCGCGCTCGGGCGGCGGGCCTCGTTCGCGCCCGGCCCATACCAGCTCATGCTGGCCTCCGACCCACACGTCGCCGCAGGAACCGCCGGCCTGGTCGTGATCGGGGCTCCCACGGCGGGCGGGCCGCTGGCCCCGGTGGCACGGGATCTCCCGCTGCGCGTCTCGTCGGCCGGCCTGGTCACGGTGGCGGGTGGCCCGGCGATCCGCCAGCTGCCGGCGTCGGTGGCCGCGGTGCAGGAGGTCCGCGCGGACGGGCGAACGGTCCTGTGGCTGACCGGCCGGGGCGTCACCCTGGAACGTGCCGTGACCGCGCTGTCCGACCCCACGCTGTCCGGTCAGCTCGCGGTCGTGGACTCCGCCGGCCGCGTCTCGCTCCTGACGACCGCCGGCGGCGGGCAGCAGCTGTCGGCGCCGGATGCTGCGTCGCCGCCGGCCATCGCGCTCGCCCTCCTCGTGCTGGCCCTGGCGGGGGTGCTCGCGGGCGTTGCGGTGGTCCCCCTCGTCGGCGCCCGAGGCGTCGCCGGTTGAGGCTCGGACGGCTCCGCACGCGCTCGTTCGTGACCGGCCTGGTCACGTGGTCGGCGCTGGCCATGGCGCCGATCGTGGCCCTCGCGCCACCGCTCGGGGCGAGCTTCGTCATGCTGGCGTTCGCGCTCGCCGTGTGCGCCACGCTCCTCTTCTCGCTTCGGCTCGGGATCGTGGTCGCGGCGGTCTGTGCAGGCCTCTTCTGGGTCGTCCTCGCGGTCCTGGCGCTGGCGCCCAGTGGGACGCCAGGAGCGGCCGACGTGCTGGGGGCGCTGGTCCGGGCCGCGGTCGCGCTGCCGGCCGGCCTGGCCGCCGTCGGGCTCGCGGGGTCGGTGGCGTTCGCCGAGCTGGTCTCCATGGGCCTCGAATGGGACGTGGTTCCCCGCACCGGCGGCGGGGGGAACGGGTTCGGCGCCACGAGAAGCGGCCGCGGCCCTCAGCGGGTGCGCGTCAACCGCGAGCGCCAGCGCCGGTGACCACCCGCCCCCCTCCCCTCGCGGGAGGGGTTGCGGGAGGGAGCCTCGAGACACCTTCAGTTCAGTCGGCCAGCGCTTCGCCGACGACCTGGCGAAGGCCGTGCAGCTGCCACAACGAGCGACCGACGAGCCCCGTCATCACGGCCATGCAGGCAGCCGCCGCGGCGGCCAGCAGGTCGACCTGGACACCCATCGGCGACGGCGCCAGCAGTCCCGGCACGCGAATCGCCGTCCACACGAAGGGGCCGGTGCCCAGCATGACCACCGTCGCCCCGGCCATCAGCGACACGACCGCCGCGACCTGGCGGCGCCGCGCCCAGAGCACGACGCAGGGACCGCAGGTGGCCGGCCGAAACCGGCTGGCGCAGTCTGCGCACAGCGCGGTCCCGCAGCCGGCGCAGCGGGCGGCCAGTGGCCGGTCGCTGTGGCGAGAGCACTCTTCCTCCGGCTCGCTGACCGGAGCCCAGCCTGGCCGGCGCTCCGACGGCCGCGTCCCGTCGTAGGCGGCCCGATGGTCGGGGCGGCGCAGGACCTGGTAGGCGGCGTTCAGCTCTCGCATCCGCAGCTCGGCGTCGGGGGACCGGTTCACGTCGGGGTGGTACTTGCGCGCCAGCCGCCGGTAGGCGGCTTCGATCACCTCCGTGTCGGCCTGGGGATCGACCTGGAGGATCTTGTAGAGGTCCTCGCTCGATGTCGCGCTCATCGTCCTTGCCAGCCGGCCACCGAGAAGGGTAGCGCCGGTGTCACGCCGCGACCGCGAAGACCACGACGTTGGTGGTGTAGCGGCCGCGGGCGACGTCGAAGGTGCCCGCGCATGTGATCAGCCGGAGCTCCGGCTCCGCGGTCACGCCGTACACCTGGTCCGTGGGGAAGTTCGCGACCGGGAACCGGGCCACGCGCTGGACGGTGAACGTCACCCTGGAGCCGTCCGCTCGGGCGACCTCCACCCTGCTGCCGGCGCGGAGAGACGAGAGGCGGTAGAAGACCGCCGGCCCGGTGTACGAGTCCAGGTGGCCGAGGATGACGGCGGGCCCGGGCTGGCCGGGCACCGGGCCGTCCTCGTACCAGCCGGCCTCGTTGAAGTCGGGCGGCACCTGGATAGTGCCGTCGGCGTTGAGGCCGAGCCGCGCCAGCGCCGAGTCGACTCCGATGGCAGGGATGCGGATTCGGACCGGCGGGGGCGCATCCGGGCCCGGGACGGTGACCGGAGCCGGCGGAGCCCCCTGCAGGTCGAGCGGCCGGATCGACGGGGCAACCACGGGCATCACCGGCGGCTCCGCGGTGGCCCGCGGCGCCGAGGTGCGCATGGCGGCGGGGGGACCCCCGCCGCTCGCGGCGCCGCAGCCGAACAGCGCCGGCATGAGCGCCGCGAGCAGGACGAGGTGCCGGATCACCGGCTAGGCGACAGTCCGCCGCCGGCGGACGCCCAGGAGCAGCGCGGCCGGGCCCAGCAGGCCGCAGGCGAGCAGGGCCAGCGACAGGGCGCCGACGCCGGCGGTGCCGCCGGCGCCGGTGGCCGCGCCTCCGCGGGGAGCCACCGCGGCAGAGCTGGCGTCCGGGATCTTCAGCAGCTCGACCTTCTTGCCGTCGCCGCCGGTCCCGACCAGCGTGTACACGGTGCCGGCCGTCTCGACGTCTGCCGTCGTCTGGAAGAGCGTGGTGCCGGTGATCGAGTCGACCAGCTGCACCGGGTATGTGCCGGTGGGGAAGGCCGCGTATGACGACCCCTGCAGGAAGCCGATGTCGCTGAACAGGACGGTGCCGTCCATCAGCTCCACGTTCACCTGCGGGACCTCCGGCGCCATGTGGACGAACCGCGCCGCGAACTTGCCGGCTCCCGGGTTCGAGAAGCCGTCCTGGAAGACGACCGCCTGCTCCTGGCCGGCCCTGCCGCCCGCGAAGACGCTGTAGTACCCGGCGCCCAGGGTCTGCTGCACCTCGGCGATGGGCGTCCCGGCGGGGCCGGAACCGGCCGGGCGGACCACGAAGTCATGGCTGCCCATCGCGATGGCGGCGTAGGTCGAGGTCGTCTCGTAGATGATGTTGGACCATACGCGATGACCGTCGACGTAGAAGTCGGCGTTCGGTCCATTGGGCGAGAGATAGGTGATGCGCACGAGGGCCGTGCTCGGCGCCGCGCTGGTCGAGACGGCGGTGGCCAGGCACGTGGCCACCACCGCGCTCAGCGCGAACAGGACCGCGGGGATTGCTCGCCGGTTCATTGCTGGTGCTTCGCTGCCTCCTCTGTTTCCGGACGGGTCTGGCTGGGCCAGACGGTGTGCGAGTTCCCCATCGATGACTCCTGCCCCGGCGGCGCCTGGGCCGCCGCCAGATCCGATCGGTTCGGGATCGCCGGCTCGCGCATCGCGGTGCGCAGCAGGGCGTCCGATTCGAGGCCCACGGAGGCCAGCTCGGCACAGCCGGCTGTCCCCAGAGCGACAGCGATGACCAGCGCTCTGGCGTGTGCCGGCACGTCGACGAAACCCTCCCTTCTTCGATGTGGCCACGGACAATCCCGCTCGGCCGCAACGTGACAATGCAGATTGACACGAAGCTGCCAGGCCCGCGGCTAGTGCGGATGGCCCAGACGGCCTGGGCGATTCCGGACGTCTTACCTGACAGTCCAGGATCCGTCCAGTGTCTCCGTATGGAGATACCTGCAGTCTCAGCTGGAGGTACCTGCTGCTCGGCAA
>DATFRD010000290.1:0-7038 GCA_035263645.1 Candidatus Dormiibacterota bacterium
GCTGCTGGCGTTCGCCGCCCCCGTCGTCGGTCTCATGGCCTTCGACCCCTTCACCTGGTGGGCCGGACGGCGCTACGGTCCGCGCATCCTCGCCTTCTACGCCCGCCAGGGCGCCCGCCAGCGCCGCCACGTCGAGCGCGCGGAACGCCTCGCCAGGCGCTGGGGCGCCTGGACGGTCATCTTCGCCTACTACATCCAGCCCATCCCCAACGCGGTCATCTACTTCGCCGCCGGCGCGGACGGCATGTCGCTCTGGCGCTTCCTCCTCCTCGACCTGACCGGCACGCTGCTCTGGAGCACGGTCGTCGTCGGCCTCGGCTTCGCGCTCGGCCGGCCCGCGATCGACCTGGCGACCACGATCTCCCACTACGCCCTCGGCATCTCGGTCGCGCTCGTCGTCGGCCTGGTCGCTCTGAGCCTCGTCCGGGGGCGCCAGCGCTAGGGGTGCGGCCCCTACCCTTCAGTCATGGCAGGGCGACACTTCCTCCAGATCCCGGGGCCGACGAACATCCCGGACCGCGTGCAGCGGGCGATGGAGCGGAGGCTGATCAACCACCGTGGGGACGACATGCCGCCATTGCTCGCGGACCTGAAGACCGGCCTGCGCCGCCTGTTCAGCACCGAAACGGGCGAGATCATCCTGTCGCCGGGCTCCGGCGCCGGCGCGATGGAGAGCTCGCTCGTGAACGCCGTCGGCCCCGGGGAGCGCCTGCTCTGCCTGGCCAACGGGTACTTCGGCCAGCTCTATGCCGAGCTGGGGCGGCGGCTGGGCGCCGACGTCGACGTCGTCGAGGCCCCCTGGGGCCACGCGGCGCCCGCGGACCTCGCGTACCGGCGGCTGGCCGCCGACCGCACCCACGCCATCCGGGCCGTGGCCATGGTGCACAACGAGACGTCCACCGGCGTCACCTCGGACGTCGGGGCCGTGCGCGCCGCCATCGACGCGGCCGGCCATCCGGCGCTGCTGCTCGTCGACACGATCAGCGGGCTGGCCTGCGTCGACTTCCACTTCGACGAGTGGGGCGTGGACGTGGCGGTGTGCGGCAGTCAGAAGGGCCTGATGCTGCCGCCCGGCCTGGCCGTGGTCTGCGCCAGCGAGCGGGCCGTGGCGGCGGCCCGGCGGGTCACCACGCCGCGCAGCTTCTTCGACTGGCGGCCGGTGCTGGAGATGGCCGAGACGGGCATGCTGCCCACGACGCCCCCCACCTCGCTCCTGTTCGGGCTCCAGGAGTCCCTGCGGATGTTCGAGGAGGAGGGCCTGGCCGAGGTGATCGCCCGGCACGGGCGCCTGGCGGCCGCGGTCCGGGAGGCGGTCGCCGCGTGGGACCTGACCACCGTCTGCGCGGATCCGCGGCTGGCGTCCAGCTCGATCACCGCGGTGCGGCTGCCGGAGCACGTCGACGGCCAGGCGGTCCTCCGGCTGACCCGGGAGCACCTGGAGCTGGAGCTGGGCTCCGGCATCGGACCGCTCCAGCACCGGGCCGTGCGGATCGGCCACCTCGGCTGGCTGAACGAGCTGGAGGTGACGGCAATCGTGGCCGGCACCGAGATCGCCCTGGCCATGGCCGGCTGCCCGATCGCCGTCGGCGGCGGGGTGGCCGCCTGCCAGCGCTCGCTCGCCTCGCGCTGGCTCGGCGCGGGCGCCATCTGAGAGCCCGGGCGGCCGGTAGGGATCAGCAGCTCAGGGCAGGACCCGGAGCGGCGGACGGCCGCTCTCGAGCTGGGCCATGAGCAGGTCCGCGTGCCGCTCGGCGCGCTCCACGTTGCGCAGCTTGATCTCCTCGTAGCCGCGGATCGTCTCCGGCAGCCGGGCCACCTCGAGGACGAGCTCCCGGCGACCGTCGTCCAGGTGCTCGAGCGCCCGTGTCACCAGGTCCCGGTACCAGCCGGCCAGACGCCGCTCCTCCCGGCGCACCCGGGCCCAGCCGAAGGGATCCAGGGCGGTGCCCCGCAGGCCCTTCAGGCTCGCCAGGGCCCGCAGCGCGGGCGTGAACCACGGGCCCAGTCGCAGCTTGCGCCGGAGGCCGACCGCTCGCAGGAGCGGCGGGTGGAGCAGGTACGTGACCCGCAGCGGGTCCTCGAACGCCGCCTCGGCGCGCGCCCGCAGCCCGGCCCGGAGGTGCAGCCGCGCCACCTCGTACTCGTCCTTGTAGGCCATGAGCCGGTGCAGGCCGCGGCCCACCTCACGCGTGACCTCGTACGGCGGGCCATCGCGGTCCGCCACCCGCGCCACGAAGTCCAGGTACTCGCGGGCATACCGCGCGTCCTGGTACTCACGCAGCTCGGCCGCCCTGATGGCCACCACGCGCCTGGTCTCGGGGTCGAGGCGGTCGAACCCCTCGAGTGGAGGCGCCTCGGGGCGCGGCGCCGCCACGAGCTGGCGCACCCGTTCGGGCGCGAACCGGGCCAGGCGGCCGTAGCGGAACGCGTGCAGGTTCTGGTCGACCGCCACCCCGTTGAGCCGCACCGCCGCCTCGATGGCATCCGCCGAGAGCGGCAGCAGCCCCGCCTGGTAGGCGTGGCCGAGCGTGAACAGGTTGGCGGCCATGTAGTCGCCGAACAGGGCCTCGGCCAGCTCCCGGCCCTCCACCTCCAGGCTCCGCTCCCGGTCGGTGTGGTGCCGGATGGCGCGCACCATCGGCTCGACCGGCGCCTGCCTGTGGACGTCCCGGATCAGCTCCCCGCTCGGCAGCAGCGTCGTGTTCATCACGGCCGCCGTGCGCTCGGGATCGCAGCGGTCGAGGTTGGCCGGGTCGGAGCCCGCCATCAGGTCGAACGCGAGGTACAGGTCGGCTCGGCCCAGCCCCACCCGGTTGCCGGGGGCGGGCCGCGACGGGTCGGAGATGACCATGCTGGAGAGCACCGCCCCCCACTTCTGCGCCGCGCCGGTCTGGTCGTAGGACATCACCTCCCTGCCGTCGAGCAGGGCTGCCCAGCCCAGGATCGCGTTCACCGTCAGCACGCCTGTGCCGCCGACGCCAGGGATGAACACGTGGTACGGGCGGTCCAGCGACGGCGGGCGCGGGTCCGGCGACGCGTCGGCGGGCAGCTCCGGCGGCGTCCGCCGTCGGGGCCCGGTGCCCGGCCGGACGTCGACCGTCACGAACGACGGGCAGTCGCCGGCCAGGCAGGCGTGGTCCTGGTTGCACGACGACTGGTGGACCTGCGTCTTGGGACCGAACTCCGTGTCCACCTTGTGCAGCGACATGCAGTTGGTCAGCTCCCCGCAGTGGCCGCAGTTCTCGCAGACGTCCTCGTTGATCATCACGTAGCGGGTGGCCCTCGGGCGGAGCCCGCGCTTCTGCTTGCGGCGGCGCTCGTTGGCGCACTCCCCGTCGTAGATGAACACCGTGACGCCCGGGGTCCGCTCCAGGTCCCGGACCACGTGGTCGTACTCCTCGGGGGCGTGGACGCGGGCCACGGCCGGGAGCGCCGCGCGGCGGTACCGGCGCGGGTCTCTGGCCACGATCGCCACCTTGCGGACGCCCTCCAGCGCCAGCATCTGCGCCAGCCGGGGCACGTCCTTGGCCCCCACCGGGTCCTGGGCGCCGGTGTTGGCGATGGCGCCGTTGTAGAGGATCTTGTAGGTCATCGTGACGCCCGCGGCGACGGCGAAGCGAATGTTCTGGTAGCCGGAGTGCCAGAGGCCGCCGTCGCCCTGGTTCTGGAACATGTGCGGCCGATCCGTGAAGGGCGCCAGGCCGATCCAGGGCAGCCCCTCGCCGCCCAGCTGCGTCACGAAGTCGATGTGGCGCCAGGGCTGCTCGATGATCGAGGCGAACACGTGGCAGCCGGGCGCCCCCCAGGCCTCCTGGCCCTCGAGCAGCTGGGTCGAGAGGTTGTGGGGGCAGCCCGAGCAGTAGTTCGGGCTGCGCTTGGCCAGCACCGGGTAGGGCCGCTCGCGGACCGCCGCGATCTCGCGGAGACGGCGGTCGAGCCTCGCGGTGTCGGCCATCAGCGTCCGCAGCCGCGGGCCCAGGCGCTCGGCGAGCAGGTCCGCGTCCATCCCGCCGTGCAGCGGGAGCAGTCGGTGGCCGTGCTCGTCCAGCTTCCCGACCACCAGCGGCGGTTCGGGGGCGCCCGCCAGGGCGGCGCGGACCCGCTCCTCCAGGAAGCCGCGCTTCTCCTCGACCACCACGACCTCCTGCACGCCGGCGGCCGCCTCGCGGATGAACCGCTCGTCGGTCGGGTACAGCAGCGCCATCTTCACCAGCCGCACGCCCGCTGCCCTGAGCGCCCGCTCGTCGAGGCCGAGGTCTCCGAGCGCCTGGCGCAGGTCGGCCCAGCTCTTGCCCGCCGTCACGATGGCGAGGCGGTCGCGGTCGCCGGCCAGGACGACCCGGTCGAGCCGGTTGGCCCGGCCGTAGGCTGTGACCGCGAGGTGGCGCTCCTCGTACATCACCCGCTCGTTCTCGCAGGTCTCGACCGGGAAGAAGCGCAGGTACTGACCTTTGCGGAACGGGCGGCCGTCGATCTCCAGGTCCGGCAGGACGACGTCGGGCGCGTCGGGCCGGACCTCGAACGTCTGGCCGCCGTCGCACAGCTGGCCCACGAGCTTCATGCCGACCCAGCAGCCCGAGTAGCGGGACATGGCGATCGCGTGCAGGCCGAGCTCCAGAAACTCCTGCACCGTGGCCGGGTAGAGCACCGGGATGCCGGCGTGGACGAACGCCCACTCCTGCTGGATGGGGAGCGTGGAGCTCTTGGCCTCGTGGTCCTCCCCGCTCAGCATGACGACCGCTCCGTGCCGGCTGGTGCCCATGGCGTTGCCGTGGCGGATGGCGTCGCCGGAGCGGTCCATGCCGGGGCCCTTGCCGTACCAGATGCCGACCACGCCGTCGTGGCGCGAGCTGGGGTAGGTGTCGAGCAGCTGGGTGCCGGTCACGGCGGTGGCGGCAAGCTCCTCGTTCTGGCCGGGCTGGTGGACGATGCCGAGGTCGGCGGCGATCCGGCCGGCCGCCTGCAGCGCGAGGTCGTAGCCGCCCAGGGGGGAGCCGGGGTAGCCGCTGACGAAGGTGCCGGTGCGCAGGCCCGAGCGCCGGTCCCGGCGCGCCTGGTCCATCGGCAGGCGGACCAGCGCCTGGACCCCGGTCAGGAAGACGCGCCCCTGCTCGAGCAGGTAGCGGTCGTCGAGGGCCGCCGCCCGCCGCGGCGGTCCGGATGGTGCCGGTCGTGCGAGCGCCATGGGTCCCTCCTGGTCCGAGCCCCCACCCCCTGCAGCACTAGTCTCGCACGAGATCGAGGCGGACGATTCAGCGGCCGTCCCTTCGTGGGACGAAGGCTGGCCGGCGCGGGTCAGGTTCCGTACGCGAGGATCGGGCAGCGAGGACCGGCTGCCCGAGCCAGGCGGGCATCGAGGGTCAGCAACGGGACCTCGAGCAGCTCGGCCAGCGCCACGTACGCCGCGTCGTAGGCGGTCAGATTGTCGCGCAGGCTCCAGGCACGCTCGGCCACCGCGGCATACGGGTACAGATCAACTGCGAGCGAGATGAGATCACGGTGGGCGATCGTGGCAGCAGTCGCGTCGAGGACTCCAGCCAGGGCCTGGCGGCGCAGGATGTTGCTGGCCTCGTACGGCAGGAGCTGCGGCGCCGCGAGCCTCGCACCAGCCAGGCAGTCGGTCGCCCACGCCCCGGCCGGCCCTGCGTCGGCGAGCATCGCAACCATCGCCGAGGCGTCCGCGACGAGGTATCCGGGCGCCGGGATCGTCATCGACGGTCCGCGTCACGCGCCGCCAGGATGTCCGCCGGGTCCAGTCGCGTGCCGGTCGCCAGGACTCGAGCCCGCGCCCGGGCGATCACCTCTTCAAGCGAGGGCCGGGAGGCCATCTCGACAAGATGCGCGAGGAGGAACTCTTGCAGCGAGCGACCGGAACGGGCGGCCCGCGCGGCCAACTCGTCCCGGACCTCGTTCGGCACGCCGCGAACCGTGATTGCAACGGTCACAATCTGCATTTTAGCAGCGGTGCTGCTGAAGTGACAGCGCCAGGGGCGCCGGCGGGCTCGGCGGCGGGCGCCCGCGTCCGGCCCGGTGTTCCCGTGCGCGGCCCGACACACTCCGGGCACAATCGGGGACCATCGTTGCCTGGACGCCATGACCGCAGACGCGCTCGCCCGAGCCCTCGGCCGCACTGTCGGCGTGGTCGCCCGCCGGCAGACCTGGCGCAACGTGGCCTACCTGGCGCTGACGGTGCCGCTCACCGCCACCTACTCGGTCCTGCTCGGCGCCGGCGTGGGCATCGGCGCCGCCCTCGCCCTCTTCGGCGTCGGTCTGCTCCTGCTGCTTGGCTGCGCCGTGGCGGCGCTGGTCCTGGCGGACCTGGAGCGGGGGCTGGCCACGCGGCTGCTCCGCGTAGGGATCCCGGCGGCTCCGGCGGCGACCGGTGCGCGCGGCCTGGCGCCGGACGGCCTTCGAGCTCGGCTGGCACGCACCTCGACCTGGCGTTCGCTCGCCTACCTGGCCATCCAGGTCCCCTTCGCGATCGCGCTGGGGGTGGCGGGGACGGCGGCCGCCGTCGTCATCGCGGTGCTCCTGCTCGAGCCGGCTCGCGTGCTGCACCGCTTCCCGTCCTGGCTCCCCAGCGCCGGCGGGCTGGGGGCGGCGGCCATCGCCGCGGGGCTGGGCGCCGGGCTGCTCCTGGCCGCGCTCCACGCCGCCAACGGGGTGGCCGCACTGTGGGGAAAGGTGGCCGTGGCGATGCTGGGACCGACGCCGGAGGAGCGCCAGCTGTGGGAGGCCCGGCGGCAGGCCGAGCGCGCTGAGACCGCCCGGCGGGAGCTCATCGTGAACGTGTCGCACGACCTGCGCACCCCGGTGGCGAGCATCCAGGCGCACGTGGACACGCTGCTCATGCCCCCGGACCGCCGCCCCGGCGGCGTGGACCAGGACCTCTACCTGACCCGGGTCGCCGACGAGAGCCGCCGGCTGGCCGCGCTGATCGACGACCTGCTCATGCTGGCCAGGGCCGACGCGAGCGAGCTGAGGCTGGCGGTCAACCCGGTGGAGCTGGCACCCGTCATCCGCCAGGTGGCCGGCGCG
>DATFRD010000291.1:0-3301 GCA_035263645.1 Candidatus Dormiibacterota bacterium
CGTCATCGCGAACGCCGTGCGCTGGGCGGCGCCCCGGGCCGGCGTCGAGGACGTGCCGTACCTGTCGCAGCAGAGCGACCGGGGCTGGTTCGAGCGCCCGTGATCGGTCAGGTCACGACGTCCGCCGTCGGGTGCACCTGCGGACGGTACCCGGCGCGGAGCACCTCGACGACGCTGGGTGGGGTGAGCAGGTCGGCCTGGCCCGCGCGTGGCCGGGGCCGGCGGCCGACGTAGCCGGCCGGCGACCACGCCAGCAGGGAGTCGTCGCGGACGAGCCACGCCCGGCCGTCGTAGGCGATGAACGCGCCGTCCGGCAGGTCCGCCAGCTCGACCCGCACCGTGCGCTTGCCGCGGCCCGACAGGCGCTCCGCGTGGAGGCGCAGGTCGATCGGATCGGCGCCGGCCGGCGCCCCCGGGTGCACATCGGCCCACAGGTCGCAGAAGCGCCGGTAGTCGGCGCGACGACACTCCGCGCACGGGCGGTGGCCGGCGGCGAAGCCGGTCACCTCGTCCAGGAAGAACAGCTCGGTATAGGTCCCGGGGCCCATCACCTCCCGACGGCGGCCGCGGAACTCCAGCTGGCAAGTGATCCAGCGCCGCACCTGCCAGCTGCGCACGATCGTACGGGTGTCGTCGTGCAGCCGTCCCCGGTTGCCCAGCCAGAGGCCCCGCGCCGGGTCCGCGAAGATCTCGCCGAAGGGATCGACCCGGTTGCGGAGCGGCATCACGTGGAACCATAGCCCGGAGTCCCCGTGTCCACCGGGTGGACTCGCACTCCGCGAGGCGAGATAATCCTGCGTCGATGAGGGTTGGGGTCGTGCTGCCGCCGGCGTTCGCTGACGCCGGAGAGTTCCTGGCGGATGCGGCCGCCTTCGACGCGGCCGGCGCCGACGGGCTCTGGCTCGCAGCGAACGGCGACGACGTGGAGGCCCTGCTCCTGCTCGCGGCCATCGCCGCGGCGGCTCCGCGGGCCGACCTGGGCCTGGCGCTGGGGTCCGCATCGGCGTGCCCGGCCGACCTGCTGGAACGCGCGACCGCCACCCTGCGGCGGCTCAGGCGGGGCCGGCCGGTGATCGTAGTCGGCGCCGAGCCGGGGGATACCCTGGAGCTGGACCGGGGCGGCGGCGACGCCGGCGCGGAGCGCTGGCGCTGGGTGCCCGGGCCGGAGAACCGGGCCGCCTGGGCGGAGACACTCGCCGCCGCGGAAACGGCCGGCCTGACCGGCGTCCTGGTGGCAGCGAACCCGCGCCTGCTCGACCTCCTGCGCAACCCGGACCCCGGCGACGGCCGCCAGGATCTTCTGCTTGCGCAGGGCTGATCGCTGTGCTACAGGTACAGGGACCCCGACAGGTCGGTCCTGCTCCGCTGGCGCCTACGTCCCAGGAGGTCTGGCCTTGACCGTTGTCTCCCGACGTGGATTCCTGAAGCTCGGCGCGGCCGGAGCTGGAGGGCTGGGCCTCTCGGCGCTCGGGTTCGACCTCGTCCAGGCCTACTCGGTCAAGCAGCGGCTGCGCATCGAAGGCGCCACCCAGTCGGTCTCCGTCTGCCCCTACTGCGCGGTGGGCTGCTCGCTCGTCGCCTACTCCCGCAAGGCGGCGGACGGCTCGACCCAGCTGCTGCAGATCGAGGGCAACCCGGACAGCCCGGTCAACGAGGGCCGCCTCTGCCCCAAGGGGGCCACGGCCCTCCAGCTGGCTGTCTCCAACCGCCGGGCCGAGAGCGTCCTCTACCGGGCGGCCCGAGGGACGAGCTGGCAGCGGCTCACCTGGGACCAGGCCCTGGACCGGATCGCCGCCAACATCAAAGCCTCCCGCGACCGCACCTTCGTCGCCCAGGACGGCGACGGCAACATCGTCAACCGCACCGAGGGCATCGCCTTCGCCGGTGGCGCCGCCTTCAGCAGCGAGGAGGGCTACCTCGCCACCAAGCTGATGCGCGGCCTGGGACTGGTTCATCTAGAACAGCAGGCCCGGGTTTGACACGGCCCCACGGTGGTCAGTCTGGCCGCCACGTTCGGGAGAGGGGCCATGACCAACCACTGGCGCGACATCAAGAACACGGACCTCATCCTCATCAACGGAGCCAACCCGGCTGAGGCCCACCCCGTCGGCTTCCAGTGGTTCATGCGCGCCAAGCTGGACCGCGGGGCCAAGCTGGTGCACGCCGACCCGCGGTTCACCCGCACCTCCGCCGTCTCCGACGTGTACCTGCGCATCCGCACCGGCACGGACGTCGCCTACTTCGGCGGCCTGATCAACTACGTCCTCCAGAACAACCTGTTCCACGCCGACTACGTCGCCAACTACACCAACGCCTCCTTCCTCGTGAAGGAGGGCTACTCCTTCCAGGACGGCCTCTTCTCCGGCTACGACAAGGGCAAGCGCTCCTACGACATCTCGACCTGGAGCTACGAGGTCGGCGGCGACGGCTTCGCCGCTCGCGACCCGTCCCTGCAGCACCCGCGCTCGGTCTTCCAGCTCATGAGCCAGCACTACTCCCGCTACACCCCCGAGATGGTGGAGCGGATCACGGGCATCCCCCGCGACCAGTTCCTCAAGGTGGCGCAGCTGGTCGGCCAGATGGGCCGGCCGGACAAGGTGATGACGATCGTCTACGCCGTCGGCCTCACCCACCACACGACCGGCGGCCAGCTCATCCGGAGCGGGGCCGTGCTGCAGCTTCTGCTGGGCAACATGGGCCGGCCGGGTGGCGGGATGAACGCCGAGCGGGGGCACGCGAACATCCAGGGCAACACCGACCACGCCATCTCCTGGGAGATCCTGCCCGGCTACCTGCGTATCCCCGCCCCGGGCCAGCGCAACCTGGACGACTACGTGGCCCAGAGCGCGCCCAAGAAGTCGCACCCCAATTCCTGGAACTTCTTCGGAATCAACTACCGCAAGTTCATGGTCAGCCTGACCAAGACCTGGTACGGGGACGCGGCAACAGCCGACAACGAGTTCGCGTTCCACTACATCCCCAAGCCCGCCTCCAACTCCTCCTGGATCTCCATCTACGACCGGGCCCTCCAGGGAAAGATGGAGGGCGTGATGCTCTCCGGCATGACCGCCGCCAGCATCGGACCCGACTCCAACCAGGTGCTGGAGGCGCTCTCCAGGCTCCGGTGGCTGGTGGTCATGGACCCCTTCCCCACGACCAGCTCCGAGTTCTGGCACGCGCCGGGCAGGGACCCGAGCAAGATCGACACCGAGGTCTTCCTGCTCCCGACCACCCACTGGATCGAGAAGGATGGCTCCTTCGTCAACAGCGGGCGCTGGTCGCAGTGGAAGGAGCAGGTGAT
>DATFRD010000292.1:0-10778 GCA_035263645.1 Candidatus Dormiibacterota bacterium
CATCGTCGATCGGTTCCGCGTCACGGTCTGGGGCAGCCCCGCGTCGTGGACCTCCGTCGAGCCTGCGGAGCTGTCCCTGTTCCCGGGGGCGGCCGGGGACATGCAGGTCCTGCTGCGGCCGCCACGCTCGCCGGACCTGCCCGCGGGGCCCGCCGAGGTCCGGCTCAGGGTCTCGTCCCAGGTCGACCCCTCGGCCGAGGCCGAGCAGGCGATCCGGGTGACGGTGGGTGCTTTCCAGCAGCTGAACGCGTCCCTGCATCCCGAGACGTCCGAGAGCGTCGACGAGGCCGAGCATATCGTCACCGTCCAGAACCTGGGCAACCAGGTCGTGACGGTCGGGCTGTCAGCGCAGGACCCGGACGACGCGCTGCGCGTCGACCTGCAGCCGGCTCAGCTCACGATCGAGCCGGGCCAGTCCCAGGCCGCCCGGCTGCGGGTCGGGCCGCGCCGCGCGCTTGACGCGCGGCCGGGACAGCCGCGCCGCTTCGACGTGCTGCTGCAGGCTGCCGGCGCTCCCCCGACGTGGCTCGGCGGCGCGGCGATCTTCACGCCTCCGCCGCCGCCGGTGGCCGAGCCGGCCCGGCGCCGGCGCGTGTGGCCCGCGGTCGTGGCCCTCCTCGCGATCGCCGGGCTGGTCCTGGGGGCCACGTCAGCGGCGGCCGGCCACTTTCCGCCCTGGGCCGGCTCGGGGACGTCCGTCTCGCTGGGGAGCCTGCAAGTCTCCGCCCCGGCGGTGAGCTTCGGCACGGTCCAGGTCGGCCGGGGCGCCGGGCCGACGACCGTGACGGTCTCCAACGGCGGCGCCGGGGCGACCACCGTCGCGGCCAGCCTGGGGGGGACCAACGCCGGTGAGTTCCATCTCCAGGACGGCTGCCAGGGGGTGCGGCTGGCCCGGGGCCAGGGCTGCCAGCTCCAGGTCTCGTTCGCGCCGGCGAGCCAGGGCAGCAAGTCGGCGACGGTGACCTTCGCGCCAGACAACGCGCCGGCGCTCTCGCCCCTCGCGCTGACCGGCGATGCCAGAGGGGTGGCGGTCGTCCAGTTCGCCCCGGCCGCCGTGAGCATCAGCCTGTTCGGCACCACGGCCGCACCCCCGACCACCGGCACCGTGCAGCTCACGGTGACCAACAACGGCACGGGCGACCTCACCATCCAGCGGCTGCAGCTGGACGACGCGAGCGGGCGGTTCAGCCTGACAAGGGGCTGCGACGGTATGGTCCTCAGGCCCCGTGGCTCGTGCCAGTCGACGGTGACCTACTCCAGCACGTCCTTCGGACAGGTCAGCGCCAGCATCCTGGTATTCGACGACGCCCCCGGCAGCCCTCAGGGCATCCCCCTGACCGGCTCTCGCTGCAGCATCGCCTGCCTCGTCATCCGCCTGCCGGTGCGCTCACCCTAGAGACCCACGTTGCAGCGGCTGGCCGAGGCCCTCGAAGCCCTTCGTGCACAGGTCGCCGCTGACGTGGCGACGGACGGCGCCGACCGCCATCAGGTCGCGCTGGACTACCTGGTGTGGTGCCACGCGCACGCGGAGGCGGCGCGGGCGCTGCGGGAGTGGGCTGCCCGCAATCGCCACCCGCTGGCGGCGGAGATGGCCGACGCTGCGGAGGAGGAGGCCAGGGCTTTCGTGCTGGGCAGCGGGCCCGAGGCGGCCATCGCCGCCGGCCGCCGCCACGCCGAGATCGCGGGCCGGCTGGTGCCGCTGGAGGACCTGGGCGCACCGGACGAGCACCGGCTGCTGCGGTCGACGCTGCGCGACTTCGCCGAGCGGCAGATCGGGCCACACGCCCAGGCGATCCACCGCCGCGACCTCGACGTGCCCGAGCCTGTGATCGCGGGCGCCGCCGAGCTGGGCCTCTTCGGCATGTCCGTCCCCACCCGCTACGGCGGCACCCAGGAGCGGGAGGACTTCACGGCCATGTTGATCGCCACCGAGGAGCTCTCGCGGGTCTCCCTGGCTGCGGGCGGCAGCCTCATCACCAGGCCCGAGATCCTGGTCCGGGCCCTGCTCCGCGGCGGCACCGAGGACCAGAGGCGGCGCTGGCTGCCGGCGATCGCCAGCGGCCGCAAGCTGGTCGCGGTAGGCGTCACCGAGCCGGATCACGGCTCCGACGTCGCCGGCCTCGGCTGCCGGGCGAGCCGTCGCCCGGACGGTGCCTGGGAAGTCGCCGGGACCAAGCTCTGGTGCACGTTCGCCGGCCGGTCCGAGCTGCTGATGCTGCTGCTCAGGACCGCCGAGCGGGGCCACCGGGGCCTGTCGGTCTTCGTCCTCGAGAAGCCGGCGTTCGCGGGCCATGCCTTCGAGCACCTCCAGCCGGGCGGCGGCGCGCTGCGCGCACGCGCCATCCCCACGATCGGGTATCGCGGCATGCACACGTTCGAGCTGTCGTTCGACCGCTACGTCCTGCCCGCGGACGCCCTGGTGGGCGGCGACGAGTGGCTGAACCGCGGCTTCTACCTCCAGATGGAGGGCTTCGCGATGGGCCGCATCCAGACCGCGGGCCGGGCGGTGGGGGTAATGCAGGCCGCTCTCGACGCCGCCCTGGCGTACACGCGCGAGCGCCGGGTCTTCGGCAGTCCCGTGTTCGACCACCAGCTGGCGCGGGCCAAGCTGGGCGCCGCCGCGATGCGGGTCCAGGCCGCGCGCCAGCTCAGCTACCGGGCGGCCCGGCTCCTGGATGCCGGAGGCGGCCAGGTGGAGGCCTCGCTGGCCAAGCTGTACGCCTCGCGCATGGCCGAGCTGGTGACACGGGAGGCCATGCAGGTCCACGGCGCGATGGGCTACGGGGAGGAGACCGACGTCTCCCGCCACTTCGTCGACGCCCGCGTGCTGGCCATCTTCGAGGGGGCCGAGGAGGTGCTCTCGCTGAGGGTCGTCGGGCGCTCGCTGCTGGACCGGCCGGCCTGAGGGCCGGGATCAGATGACCCCGGCTCCCCGCAGGCGGCCGAGCTCGGCCGAGTCGAGGCCCAGCAGCTCTCCGTAGACCTCGTCGTTGTGCTGGCCGAGGTCCCAGCCGCCGGGCCAGCGGATGCTGGCCGGGGTCTCCGAGAGCTTCGGCACGGGCGCCGGCATGACGAGGTCGCCCAGCTCCGGGTCGGGCACGCGGCACAGCATCTCCCTCGCCTGCACGTGCGGGTCCCCGAAGATGTCGGCGATCGAGTACACGGGGCCGGTGACCACGCCCGCCTCGTCCAGCAGGCGGCCGATCTCGGCGGCGTCCCGCTCGAGCGCCCACGCCGCGACCAGCGCGTCCAGCTCGGCGTCGTTCTGGCTGCGCGCCCAGTGGCTGGCGAAGCGGTCGTCGTCGGCCAGCTCGGGCCGGCCCATGGCCGCGCAGAGGCGGCGGAAGATGCCGTCCGCGTTGGCGGCGATCACCACCAGCCTGCCGTCGCGCGTGCGGTAGGTGTTGGACGGGCTGGCGTTGGCGATCCGCGAGCCGGACGGCCCCCTGACCACGCCCAGCTTGCCGTACTCGGGGACCGTCGAGTCCAGCATGGCGAAGCAGCCTTCCAGGATCGACGCGTCGACCACCTGGCCGGGGCCGCCCCCCACGTCGCGGTGGTAGAGGGCCATGAGGACGCCCTGGACCGCGAACATCGCGGCCAGCGAGTCGCCCAGGGAGACCCCGGCCCGAGGCGGGACCTGGCCGGGGTACCCGTTCACGTAGCGGAGGCCCCCCATCGCCTCGCCGACCGCGGCGAAGCCCGGGCGCCTCGCGTAGGGACCGGTCTGGCCGAACCCCGACACCCGCGCCATCACCAGCCGCGGGTTGACCGCCAGCAGGTCCGCCGGCCCCAGGCCCCAGGCCTCCATGGTGCCGGGCCGGAAGGTCTCGGTCAGGACGTCGACCTCGGCCGCGAGGCGCCGGCACAGCGCCTGGCCCTCGCCCTGCTTCAGGTCTAGCGTGATCAGGCGCTTGTTGCGGCTCTGGAGCGGCCACCAGAGGCCGCGGCCGCGATAGCGGTGGATCCCCCATTCGCGCATGGGGTCGCCGGTGCCGGGCGGCTCGGCCTTGATGACGTCGGCGCCGAAGTCGGCCAGCAGCCGGCCCATGAACGGGCCCGCGATCAGCGTCCCCAGCTCGAGGACCCGCACCCCGGCCAGCGGCCCGGCCGGCGGCCCCGGCGCCCGCCCGGCCGCCCGGTCCTGCCGCCGCGTCGCCGGACGGCCGTTCACGCCCGCAGAATCGACCACCGCACTATGGTCGCGGCGACATCACCCGAACCGCAACGACGGCGGCGTCCCTCAGGCGCAGCCGCCGCCCAGCTGGCCGGTGACCGCGGACACCTTCTCGGTCCGCGACGGGGTGGACAGGTACAGGCCGTCGCTGGTGGCCAGCCAGGTCCCCTTGTCGTCGCCGACCACCGACTGGACGTTGGGCCGGTTGGGGCCATTGGGGCCATTGGTGCCCTGGGTTTCGCTCGGCGGCACGGTGAGCAGCTTGGTGCCGTTGTTCCGGCCCGTGACCAGCCACACCTCGGTCACGTCCTTCGACATGGCCTGGACCACGGGGTCGCCGGAGGCATCGAAGCCCACCACCGTGCTCTGGAGACCGGGCCGCGCGAACCAGTCGGTCGGCGTCCCGCCGGCCAGATCGAGGCGGAGGATGGTGGTGGCGGCCCCCTCCGGCACGGACTGGGACGCGGTGCCCCAGGCGGCACCGCCGCCGACCTCCTGCCAGAAGTCGCTGCCCGTGACCTGACGCTCTCCCGCGCCGGACCACGGGAACAGCCACAGGCCCGGCGGCGCGCCCTGGTAGGACCCGCCGGGCACGGCGTAGACGCCGGCATCTGTGGCCTCGACCACCGACCAGCTGGTATTCAGGCGGGCAGCGCTGGCCGCTCCGTTGGGCCTGGGGCCGAGCGTCGTCTCCGCGCCCGTGGCGGCGGTCACGGCCACCATGGCAGAACGGTAGTCCCAGTACGCGTAGCGCGAGCCGTCCGGGGCCACGGCCGAGCGCCTGACGGGGAGCCACTTGCTCACCGCCCGGTCGTAGGTCAGGCCCGAGAACCCGTCCTCCGACGTGATGGCGCTCTGCGGGTCCGGGGTGAACGTCCCCTGCGGGAACGCGAGAAAGCCGCCGCTGCCGGGGTTGCCCCGCGAGATCGGCAGCGTGCAGGACAGCGTGCTGGCGAGGGGAACCGGGCTCGAGGTCGGGCTGGTGCCCACGGACGGCGTCGACGTCGCGACAGGCGGGGATGGGTGCGCCGTCGACCTGATCGTTCGGCCATGGGCCAGGCGGGGCGCGATCACGGCGCCGGCACCCCCAGCCACCACCACCAGCGCCACCACCAGCCCGGCCACCTTCGTCCCCGCCGGCCAGGCTCCGACACGCGCGAGCAGGTTTCTCATGTCGTCGAGGAAACGCCGCGCCGGTGACCCTCGTTACTAGGAGCGCGGCCGAACACCAAGCCGGATCTTTGGGGCCCATGCACCCCATCTCTGGCGTTGCCTCCTGCGGTGCTCGCTCACGCCCTGGAGGGCGCTCCCTGCGCTCCTCGTCGGCGCCACCGGATCTGGGGCACCTGGACCCCAAATCTCTCGGCCCGGTTTCCGGCCGCGCTCCTAGGAGCGCGTCAGTCCTCCGCGTCCTCCTCGAAGAGCAGCGCCGCGAGCGCCTGCTGGATCTGGCGCGGCGACCCCATGCGGAACTCCTGGTCCAGGGCGGCGGTGATGGAGTTCGCGGCGAACGCAGCGCCGTCGACCCCGCCCGCGGCCATCCGCTGCGTCGCCGGCAGGCCGAGCTGGCCCAGCAGGTCCAGGTACACGGAGCCGAGCCGATAGACGTGCAGGAGCACCGCGAGGTCGTCTTCGTGCTCCGGTATCAAGCCTTCAGCTCAAGCCTCCAGGTCGACGATGGCCGCGGGGCAACTCTGGAATCCATAGTACCCACGATGGGGTTTATCGTCCTCACCAGGTTGTCGTTATGCCCCTACTCGCTGTAGCTTGCCGGCAGTGAACGAGGTGCGTTTGGCGTTTGGCCGGGCGGTGCGTTTCGAGCGCGAGCGGCGGAACTGGCGTCAAGAGGACCTGGCCAGGGCCGCCCACATCGACCGTTCGTACGTGGGCCGGATCGAGCGCGGGGAGGTCGACTGCGGGCTCTCGATCCAGGAGAAGCTGGCATCGGCGTTCGGGATCACGCTCGGGGAGCTCCTGCGGGGGGCGGACGAGGAGGTCGAGCGACGCCGCCGGCGGCTCCAGCCGCGCTCCCACGGCGGCGCGGGCGGGGTCGAGCGGGACACGAGCGCTCACCTGCCGCGGTGATGGCCGTCGTCGCCCCCCTGCACGACGTGGCCGTCATCGGGGCCGGCTTCGGCGGTCTCGGGATGGCCGTCCGGCTCGGGCGGTCCGGGGACGTCTCGTTCGTCGTCCTCGAGAAGGCCGGCGACATCGGCGGCACCTGGCGGGACAACACCTACCCCGGCGCCTCGTGCGACGTGCCGTCCCACCTGTACTCGTTCTCGTTCCACCCGCAGTCGTGGCCGCGGCGGTACGCCACGCAGGCCGAGATCCTCCGCTACCTGGAGCGGATCGTCGAGGCCCACGCTCTGGCTTCGCACCTGCGCTTCGACTCCCCGGTCGAGGCGGCCGTCTTCGACGAGCGCTCCGCGACGTGGAGGCTCGCGCTGGCCGGCGGCGAGGTCGTCGCCGCCCGCGCCGTCGTCTCCGCCGTCGGTCAGCTGAACCGTCCGGCCCTGCCGGACATCCCGGGCCGGGAGCGCTTTTTGGGCCGGTCGTGGCATTCCGCGCGGTGGGACCACGGCTACGACCTGACCGGCCGGCGCGTCGCGGTCATCGGCACGGGCGCCAGCGCGATCCAGTTCGTACCCGAGATCGTGCAGAAGGCCGCCAGAGTTCACGTCTTCCAGCGCACCGCCCCGTACGTGATTCCCCGCCCGGACCGCCCCTACGGGGCCGTCGAACGCTGGCTGTACGACCACGTCCCGCTGCTCCAGCGAGGCGACCGACTGCGCGTCTTCCTCACCGGCGAGCTCCTGGGCGCAGCTCTCCTCGGCTCGGCCCGCCTCCGGGCCGCCCTGGAGCAGCGCTGGCGCTCGTTCATGCACGCACAGGTCGACGACCCCGCGCTCCGCGCGAGATGCGAGCCCGGCTACGTCCTGGGGTGCAAGCGGATCCTCTTCTCCAACGACTGGTACGCCACTCTGCAGCGGGAATCCGTCGAGCTGGTCACCGACCGCATCGTCGAGATCACGCGGACCGGGGTCGCCACAGCGGACGGCGCCCACCGGGAGGTGGACGCCGTCGTCTACGGCACCGGGTTCCGGGCGACCGAGTTCCTCCAGCCGATGCAGGTGACCGGCCTCGGCGGCCGCGACCTCCACGAGGTCTGGTGCGGCACTCCCGAGGCCTATCGGGGGATCCAGGTCAGCGGGTTCCCCAACTTCTTCATGCTCTACGGGCCCAACACGAACCTGGGCAGCAACTCCATCATCTTCATGCTCGAGGCGCAGATCGCCTACGTGCAGGGGGCGCTGCGTGCCATGCGGCGGCGCGGGCTGGCCTGGCTCGACGTGCGCAGCGACGTGCAGCGCGACTTCAACCGGTGGGTCGAGACGGCGAGCCGCCGGACGGTCTGGGAGACGGGCTGCCACAACTGGTACACGACCGCAACCGGCAGGAACACGAACAACTGGCCGGCGTTCCCCTACCGCTACCGCCGGCTGCTGCGGCGGGTCAACCTCGCGGACCACGAGTCCGGGCCCTGCCCCCTGCCCGCCGTCGGCGGGTGACGCAGGGGAGCCGGCCGGCGCCATACTCCGTGCGGAGGTGAGCGCTGTGCTGCAGCTCGGGCTGATGTACGCGAACGTGATGGCCTCGGTCCAGCCGGACGCCGCGGTCGCCGTGGCCCGTCACGCCGAGGCGGCCGGGTTCGACTCGCTCTGGACCGTCGAGCACGTGGTTGTCCCGGCCGGCTACCAGTCGCGGTACCCGTACCGGGCCGACGGCAGGATGCCGGGCACCGAGGACAGCCCCATCCCGGACCCCCTCATCTGGCTCGCCTACGTGGCGGCGCGCACCGAGCGGATCAAGCTCTGCACGGGCGTCCTGATCCTGCCCCAGCGCTCCCCGGTGGTGACGGCCAAGGCCGTCGCCACCCTCGACGTGCTCTCCGGCGGGCGGATGGTGCTGGGCGTCGGGGTCGGCTGGCTGCGGGAGGAGTTCGAGGCGATCGGGGTGCCGTTCGACGAGCGCTCCCGCCGGGCGGAGGAGGCCATCGCCGCCATGCGCACGCTGTGGCGCGAGCCCGAGCCGACCTTCGAGGGCACGTACTTCCGCTTCCGCGATGCACGCATGTGGCCGAAGCCGGTCCGGGGCTCGGTGCCGATCGTGGTCGGCGGCCACTCGCGGGCGGCCGCCCGCCGGGCCGGGCGCCTGGGCGAAGGCTTCTTCCCCGTCAGCGCGCAGCCGGCGGACCTGCCGGGTCTGCTCGCCACGATGCGGCAGGCCGCCGTGGAGGCGGGGCGCGACCCCGACCGCATCGAGGTGACGGTCGGGGGCCGGCCGACGCCGGAGACGGTGACCGCCCTGTCGGCGCTGGGCGTGCACCGTCTGGTCGTCTCCCCGGCCGGAGCGGACGTGGACACGGTGCTCGCTGGCATCGACGCCGCGCGGGCGGCGCTGACAGCCGCCGGCGGCTGAGCGCCTCGGCGGCGTTTCAGGGATCGGGCGTCGAGGCCGGCTGCCGGGGGCCCGACGACTCCACGACCTGGAAGGACCACAGCTCCGACCCGGTCGCCGCGGGGGGACGGTGCTCGCGGGTGTCCTGGCCGTCGCCCGGCCTGTCTCCGGCGTCCCGCTCGGCCCGAGCCTGGGCGTGCCCGCGATCGAACGCCTGGCTGTCCCGCCACCGCTCGAAGTCGGCCTCGCTGCGCCAGCGGGTGTAGACGAGGTACCGGTCCGTCCCCTCGACCGGCCGCAGCAGCTCGAACCGCTCGAAGCCGTCGGCCGTCTCGACCATGCCGGCGCGGCCCCCGAACCGTGACTCCAGCTCGGTCCGCATCTGTGCCGGCACGGTCAGCACGTTGATCTTCACAACACTCATACCTTCATCCTGACGCGGGGCGCCGGGCAGTACGATGAGGCGCCGATGGCGCCCGGAGATGCCGCCCGCCGCTTCCACGAGGCCACCAAGCACGGGCGGCAGCGCATGGTCGGCGGCCGGATGCTGCCGCTCGGCCGGGCGTCGCGGCCGCCGCAGTTCAAGGGCTACGCGGGCGGCGAGCTGCTCTCGTTCGCCGACCCCTCCGAGCCGCCGACGGTGCCGGCGCTGACCGCGCTGGCCGGCCTGGCGCCCGTCAGCCGCCGGCCGCCGGACCGCCGCGACCTGGCCCAGCTCTGCCGCCTCGCCAACGGGGTGCTCCGCTGGCGCCCGCTGGCAGGTCACCCCGACGGCGGCATCGGCTTCCGGGCGGCCCCCTGCACGGGTGCGCTCTACCACATCGAGCTGTACGTGGCCTGCTCCGACCTGGACGGGGTGGCGGCCGGCCTCTACTACCACGACGCTCGGGCCCCGGGCCTGCGGCGGCTCCGTACGGGCGACTGGCGGGCGCTCGCGATCGAGGCGGCGGCCGGCGAGCCTGCGACGGCGGGGGCTCCGGCCATCGTGGTGCTCACCAGCAGCTTCTGGCGCAACGCCTGGAAGTACGGGCCCCGCGCCTACCGTCACGCGTTCTGGGACGGCGGCGTGGTCCTCGCGAACCTCCTGGCTGCCGCCGGCGCGCTGGGACTGCCCGCCACCGTGGTGCTCGGCTTCGAGGATGATCTCGTCGGGCGCCTCCTCGACCTGGACCCGGACCGCGAGGTCCCCGTCGCCCTGGTGGCGCTGGGGGTGGGAGCCCCTGCTGCCACGCCGACGCCGGCCCCGCCGCCCATCGGATTGGTGGACGAGCCGCTCTTCTTCCTCGCCGAGCACTTTCCCCAGATCCCCGCTGCCCATGCGGCCACGTCGCTGGCCGGCGCCGGGCGGGTCCAGGCCTGGCGGGCCGGCGCGCCAACTCCGCAGCCGCCGCTGGCGGGGGACGAGCTGAGCGCGGCCGGGCCATCCATCGAGGAGGCCGTCGTCGGCCGGCGCTCGACGCGCAGCTTCGCGGCGGCGCCGATCACCAGCGAGCAGCTCCGGCTGCTGCTCGGGTGCACGCTGGCCCCCGTCCTCTCTGACGTCCCCGTCGGTCCGGGGGCGCCCCACCTGACGGTGACCGCGGTGGAGGGCATGGAGCCCGGGCTGTACCGGGTCGAGGGCGGCCGGCCGGTCCTCCTGCGGTCCGTGGAGCCGTACGAGCTGCGCCGGACGGCGGGGCGGATGGCGCTGGGGCAGGAGTTGGGCGCCGAGGCCGCCGTCAACGTCTGCTTCCTCGCGGACCTGGACGACGTCCTGGGCCGGATGGGCGACCGGGGCTGGCGCGTGGCACACCTGGGCGCATCCATCGCCGCCGGCCGCCTGGAGGTCGCGGCGCAGGCGCTCGGCCTGGGCGCCACCGGCCTGACGTTCTTCGACGACGAGGTCGTCGACCTCTTCGGACTCGGCCCCGGCCGCACTGCGGTGACCTACCTCGCCGCGGCCGGCGTGCCCCGGCGCCCGGGCCGGGCGAAGAGCGGGTCAGCGGGACGCCCCGGCTGAGCAGTGGCTCGGGGCGCGTGACCCCTGCTCAGGGCCGAGCCGGGTCGGAGCAGCAGGGGCCGGTACAGTCAGGGTCGCAGGCGCAGCCCTCGGCGGCGTCCAGCCCCGGCACCGCGCAGCAGCTGTCGCCCCGCCAGGCCT
>DATFRD010000293.1:0-11851 GCA_035263645.1 Candidatus Dormiibacterota bacterium
CTGGGGAGGTCGAGCTGGCCCTGCAGGCGCTCCACGATCTGGTCCAGGCTGAGCGCACGCAGCCGAACCGCCGCCATCTCGATGGCCAGCGGGATGCCGTCGAGCGACCGGCAGAGCCGGAAGACCGCCTCCTGGTTCTCCGGCCTCAGGTGGAAGCCGGGCAGCGACGCCTTCGCCCGCTCCACGAACAGGGTGACCGCCTCCGCCCGGGTCGGGTCGCCGGCCGGCTCGCCGTCCGGGTCCGGCAGCCCGAGCGGGGGGACGGGGTAGACGACCTCACCCTCCACGCCCAGGGGCTCGCGGCTGGTGGTGAGCACAACAGCGTTCGGGCATTCACGCAGGAGCCGGGCGACGAGCCGGGCACAGGCCGCGAGCAGGTGCTCGCAGTTGTCGAGCACGAGCAGCAGCCGCCGGCGCCCGACGTGGTCGCGCAATGCCTCCTCCATGTGCGCCGGGGGCTCGTCGGGCACGCCGAGCCCGCGGGCGACGGCAGCCGGGACGAGCGCCGCGTCGGTCAGCCCGGCCAGCTCGACCAGCCAGACGCCGTCCCGGAACACCCGCTCGCACTGGCGCGCCGCCCGCAGGACCAGTCGGCTCTTGCCCACGCCGCCCACGCCGGTCAGCGTCAGCAGCCGGCACCCCGCCAGCAGGCGCCGCACCTCCGCGAGCTCGTGGTGCCTCCCGACGAAGCTGCTCAGCTCGGCCGGCAGTGATCCTGGATGTGAGACCGGCGGCGTCGAAGCGTCCCTCCGCCCGGCCGGCTCCTTCAGGCCGCTGCTGACCCGGGCAGGCTGATCCTAGCGCTCCTGCGCCCGGCGCGATCTCACGACGCCGCGACCGGCTCGGGCCGGCGGACGGCCGTGAACGTGAGCTCGCCGCCGCTCACGTCCACGACCACGGTGTCCCCCTCCGTGAACTCGCCCCGGAGCAGCCTCGTGGCCAGCTCGTCCTGCACCAGCCGCTGGATCGTGCGCTTCAGCGGGCGAGCGCCGTAGACCGGGTCCCAGCCGCGCTCCGCGAGCAGCGCGCGGGCTGCCTCGGTCAGCTCGAGCCCGATCTTGCGCTCTGCCAGGCGGCGCACCAGGCGCGCCACCTGGATGTCGACGATGGCGGCCAGCTGGGCCTCTGTCAGCGGGCGGAACACGATGATCTCGTCGACGCGGTTCAGGAACTCGGGTCGGAAGTGCTCACGTACCACGCCCAGGACGGCGTCGCGCACGTCGGTCCAGGCGCGCCGGCCGCTCATCTCCTGGATGAGCTGGCTGCCCAGGTTCGAGGTCATGATCAGGACTGCGTTGCGGAAGTCCACCGTGCGCCCCTGGCCGTCGGTCAGCCTGCCGTCGTCCAGCAGCTGGAGAAGCACGTTGAACACATCCGGGTGGGCCTTCTCGATCTCGTCGAACAGCACGACCGCGTACGGGCGGCGGCGGATCGCCTCGGTGAGCTGGCCGCCCTCGTCGTAGCCGACGTAGCCGGGCGGGGCCCCGAGCAGCCTCGCCACGGTGTGCTTCTCCTGGTACTCGGACATGTCGAGCCGCACCATCGCCTGCTCGTCGTCGAACAGGAACTCGGCCAGCGCGCGGGCCAGCTCCGTCTTGCCCACGCCGGTTGGGCCCAGGAAGATGAACGAGCCGACTGGGCGGTTGGGATCGGACAGGCCCGAACGGGACCGCCGCACGGCTGCGGCCACCGCCTCCACCGCCTCGTCCTGCCCGACCACGCGGGCGTGCACGCCGGCCTCCATCTGGAGCAGCTTCTGGATCTCGCCCTCCATCAGGCGGGAGACGGGGATGCCCGTCCACTTGGAGACGATCGCCGCGATGTCGTCCTCGTCGACCTCCTCCTTCAGCAGCGCGCCCGAGTCCTGCAGGTCGCCGAGCTGGCGCTTCGCCTGGTCGAGCTGGCGGTCAAGCTCGACCGCGTCGCCGTAGCGCAGGCGAGCCGCCCGCTCGTAGTCGGCGGCGCGCTCCGCGCGCTCAGCCTCCAGGCGCACCTCCTCGGTGCGGGCCTTGAGGTCGCGGATGCGGCCGATGACCTCCTTCTCGCCCTCCCACCGGGCACGCAGCGCGTCGCGCCGCTCGCGCAGCTCGGCCAGGTGCCGCTCCAGCGCCCTGAGCCGGTCCTGCGAGGCCGGGTCCTGCTCCTTCTTCAGGGCCTGGCGCTCGATCTCCAGCTGCCGGATCTGCCGCTCCAGCTCGTCGAGCTCCACCGGCATGGAGTCGATCTGCATCCGGAGGCGCGCCGCGGCCTCGTCGACCAGGTCGATCGCCTTGTCGGGCAGGAAGCGATCGGTGATATAGCGGTTGGACAGCATGGCGGCGGCCACCAGCGCGGCGTCCTTGATGCGCACGCCGTGGTGCACCTCGTACCGCTCGCGGAGGCCGCGGACGATCGAGATCGTGTCCTCGACCGACGGCTGGTCGACCATCACGGGCTGGAACCGGCGCTCCAGCGCGGCGTCCTTCTCCACGTGCTTGCGGTACTCCGCCAGCGTCGTCGCGCCGATGGCGCGCAGCTCTCCCCGGGCCAGTGCCGGCTTGAGCAGGTTCGAGGCGTCGATGGCGCCCTCGGCGGCGCCGGCGCCGACGAGCGTGTGCAGCTCGTCGATGAACAGGATGACCTGCCCCTCGCTCGACGTGATCTCCTTCAGGACCGCCTTCAGCCGGTCCTCGAACTCGCCGCGGAACTTGGTGCCCGCGACCAGGGCGCCCAGGTCGAGCGCCACCACCCGGCGTCCCTTCAGCGACTCCGGCACGTCGCCCGCCGCGATCCGCTGCGCCAGGCCCTCTGCGATCGCGGTCTTGCCGACGCCTGGCTCGCCGATCAGCACGGGGTTGTTCTTCGTGCGCCGTGACAGCACCTGGATCACGCGGCGGATCTCCTCGTCCCGGCCGATCACGGGGTCCAGCTTGCCTGCCGCCGCGTCGGCGGTCAGGTCGCGGCCGTAGCGCTCGAGGGCCTGGTACTTGGACTCGGGATTCTGGTCCGTGACCCGCTGGCTGCCGCGGACGTGGCGCAGGGCGCCCAGCAGGGCGTCGTGGTCGAGGCCGTGCTGGCGCGGCAGCGGCCGGTCGACCAGAGCCAGCAGCAGGTGCTCTGTGGAGATGTACTCGTCCTTGAGGCGCTGCGCCTCGCGCTCGGCCTGCTCCAGCACCAGGTCGAGGTCCCCGGAGATGTAGGGCTGGCCGGCGCCCCTGACCTTGGGCAGCCGCTCCAGGTGGGAGACGAGCGCAGCCTCGAGACCGGGCAGGGAGACGTTCGCGGCCTCCAGCAGGGGCCGGGCGATACCCTCACGCTCCCGGACGAGGGCGAGCAGGAGGTGCTCCGGCTCGATTGCCTGCTGGCCGGTCTCCTGGGCCACCTGAGCGGCGTTCTGGAGGGCCTCCTGTGCTTTCTGAGTGAATCGATCCAAGCGCATAACCAACGCCGTACCTTCCCGCACGTCCTAGATTTCAACCATGCCCGAGCTGCCCGAGCTGGAAGCCCTGCGGTTGCAGCTCGGCCCTCGGCTGGAGGGCCGACTGGTGACCGCCGTCGACGTCAACCCGAAGAGCGGGCACCTGCTGCGCTACCCGCCGGAGAGCTTCGCCCACGAGCTGCCGTTCCGGACCTTCACCCACACGTGGCGCCGCGGCAAGCACCTGGTCTTCGACCTCGAGCTGGCCGCCGGCGGCGACCTGCGCCACCTGGTCATCAACCCCATGCTCGGCGGCCGGTTCCAGCTCGCCGGGCCCGACGCGAAGGCCCCGGCGACCCGGGTCTTCTCGCTGCGCCTGGACGGCGGTGACGAGCTGCGCTATCTCGACTTCCGCGACATGGGACGGATCTACTGGACGGGCGACGTGCCGCGCGACGTGCCCGCCTGGTCCGAGATGGGGCCCGAGGCCGACGAGGTAGCGGCCGCCGGCCTGGAGGCATTCCGCAAGCGCCTGCGCCGGTACCGGGACGAGCTGAAGGACCTGCTCCGCAACCAGGCCTTCCTGGCCGGCATCGGCAACGCGTACTCCGACGAGATCCTGTGGGAGGCGCGGCTGCTCCCGCTGCGCAGGCGGGCGACGCTCCGGCCGGAAGAGGAGGAGGCGCTCTACGAGGCCATCGGCGTGGTGCTGCGGCGCTCCATCGACGCCATCCTCGCCAACCCGGACTACGACGAGTCGAAGCAGAACCGGACGTTCATGCACGTGCACGCGCGCGGCGGCGGGGCCTGCCCGCGCTGCGGCCACCGGATCAGCCAGCTCGGCTCCAACCGGGAGCCCCTGAACTTCTGCCGGGGCTGTCAGCGGTGAGCGCGGCCAGGCTCGGCGCCTCCGCATCCGTGCGAAGATGGGCTTGGATGAGGCATCCTCGGCATCGTCCGCGCCGCTCGACGCCGCTCACGGTGGCGATCGTCGTCGGAGCACTCGCGACGATCCTGGTGGGGGTCCTCGTCGCCGCCGCCTTCCTGACGCTGGCGATCGGGCTGCTGGCGCTCGTGGTCGGCATGGCGCTGGTCGTGGGGCCCTGGCTGGCCCTCGGCGCCGGCGGCTGGTTCCTGTATCGCTGGTCCCGCCGGCGCCGGCGCCAGGCGCGGGCCGTCTGGGTGGCAGCCCAGGCCGGCGGGGCGGTGCCGGCTGCCGGGGCCGCTGCAGAGCCGGGTCGGCCGGTCGCAGCCCAGCCCGAGCCCGCCCCGGCGGACGGGCCGGCTCTCGCTGCAGAAGCGTGGCTGCCGGAGGAGCAGCGGACCCAGGCCGCCCGCATACGGCGCAAGGCAGCGGCGCTCCTGGCCCGCCGTTCGAGCTTCTCCGCGGCCAGCAGGGACCTCCATGTCGTCGAGCGGACGCTGGAGGAGTACCTGCCGGCGACCGTGACCGCGTACCTCGCCCTCTCGCCCGGCGCCGCCGGCTCAGCGCCGCTGCCGGACGGCCGCACGGGCCGGCAGGCCCTGCAGGATCAGCTCGACATCCTGGAGAGCCGGCTCGACCAGGTCGCCGACGACCTCTGGCAGGTCAACGTGGGGAGGCTGCTGGCGAACGAGCGGTTCCTGGAGGAGCACGTGGGCCCCGGCGGCGACGGGGAGCTCACGATCCCGCCCGCCCGGTCGAGCCGGGGCGAGCCCTAGGTGCTCGTGGCCTGGCCGGGCCGCGGCGCGGTATCCCGGTCTTCCCGGTAGAGCTCGTAGGCGGCGGAGTACTCCATGACCCGCGCCACCTCCGACAGGAACGCCTCCTCGTACCCCGCCCGCCGCAGCAGGTGGAAGCCCATCTCCATGCCGGACGCGATGCCGCCGGCCGTGACGATCCGGCCGGCGTCCACGACGCGAGCACGGCTGATGCGGCAGGCCGGGGCGATCCGAGCCAGGCGGTCGATCGGGACCAGGCCGACGCCCGAGCTCTCGGCCCGGTCGGGCTCCTTGCGATTCGTGGCCGGCAGGCCGTCCAGCAGACCCATGACCCCGTACACCCACGACCCGGTGCACACGCTGGTGAGCAGCGTCTCCTCCGGCAGCGACCGGATGAACTCGTGCAGCAGCCGGTTGTGCATCTCCTGCCGGGTGCCGAAGCCGCCCGGGATCAGGAACGCGTCCATCGCGGGCCGGTCGAGGAAGCTGTAGTTGGGAAGGACGGTGAAGCCCGCCTGCGCCTGGACCGGGCGCGCCGAGTCGGCGACCAGGAAGACGTCGAGCTCCGGATCGAACCGCCTGGCCACCGAGAAGACCCCGTAGGGCGCCGCGAAGTCGACGACCTCCGCGTCCTTGAACACGTAGACGCCGAGCCTGAAGCCGGGCCTCACCGTGGCAGGACCGGCCCTGTGCTGCCGGCCGCGGCCCTATGCATAGACAACCGTCTCGTACGCGGGGGTGGGGTGCTCCTCCTCGAACAGGCCTCGCTCGTGCATCCAGCGCTGGGAGCGCTCGTACATCTCGCGGGTGTAGGGCAGGAACACGATTCGCTCCCCGATCCCGAAGCCGCGCACGTCGGCCAGGCCCTGCAGGTGCTCGGGGATCGCGTCGAGGTGGTGGTGCTTGTACGTCTCGGGCTCGACGTCCAGGTCCGCCTGGGCCCGCTTCAACGCCCGGAAGTACCGGTCGACGTCCTCGGGGTCGGCCGCGTTGTCGAAGAGGAAGCCGACCATGAACGTGGTGTCGGCCACGCGGCGGAACCCCTGCTGGTCGAGAAGGTAGAGCGGCACTCCCCACACGTTCGCGGCCGGCACCGTCCGCTGCAGCAGGGCGTCTACCCGGTCCCATGGCAGTCCCACGAATCGCAGCCTGATGTCGTCAGGCGCCAGGAAGCTCTCCAGCGCCTGCAGCGCCGAGAAGTGGCTGCCCGAGTGGTAGCCCACCGCGACCTCGACCCCGGCCAGGTCCGCCGGCCTCCTGACCGGTGACTCGGGGGGGACCATGATGGCGCCCGGCGTGACCGAGTACGCGTGGCCCCACATCCGGCCGAACTTCGAGGCGGCGGCCTCGTTGATAGCCCAGTGGCAGGCGGAGCTGATGTCGCAGGCGCGACCAGCGGCGTAGGTCTCGAACATCCCGGTCGTCACCTCGACCGTGCCCGGGACCGCGGCCGTGCCGTCGGCGTTGGTCGGCTTCAACCGCTCGACGATCGACCCCAGCACGTCGCCCGAGACGAACTCTCCGAACTGATAGTCCAGGCCCTCGTCCCGGAAATAGCCGCGCTCGTGGGCGACGAGCTCCTGGAGACGACCGTGCTTCTGGATCCGGAACTTCGTCATGGCACCCTCCCACCTCTCCCGGAGCCAGGAACCACCGGGGGCGGGAGAGGTCCTGACGAGAAGCATACGCGCCACCTGGCGCCGCGCCTGCGGCCCGCGGCGGGCGCCGGAATGTCCGTTTTTTGTCCGTCCGGCGCCACTACGTTGGCGGCGTGAGCGTCACAGACGGAACCGACCCCACCGCCGCCCTGGAGCTCGCCCACCGGTTCCGGGCGGCGGCCTCGCGGGTCCACGGGCTGGCCGAGACCGCCGCACGCGCCCTGGACGGTGTCGCCTACGAGGGTCCCGCCGCCAGTCGCGACCGGAGCCGGCTGGCCGAGGCCGCGGCAGTGCTGCGCCGGTCCGCCGCCGGCCTCGACGACGTGGCGGCGGCGATCCAGCGGCTTGCGGTCGTGCTGGCAGGCACGCTGCCGTGACCACACTGCTGCTGGATCCGCCCGCGCTCGAACGCGCGTCCGGAGAGGTGGAGCGCGTGGGCTCCGAGCTCGAGCTGCTCGCCCGGGCGGTGGCCGGCCTGTCAGAGGGCGCCACCCCGCTCGCCGCCTGGCTGGCCGGCGAGGGGGGGCGCGTCGCGGGCGGGCTGCGCGGCGAGGCCGACTGCCTGCGCGCCGTCGCCGCAGACCTCCGGCGACGTGCGCGGGAGGCCCGCGAGGCGGGCGCCGACGATGGGCACCACCGCGGCCTCCGGCAGGCCTGGCCGCGGCGGCCGGCCCTCACGGCACCGGCCGCGCCGGTCGCCGGCACCTGGAGCCCCGACGACGTGGCGGAGGAGCTCGTGTCCGTGCTCCGGGCCGGGCTGGCCGGCGGGCCGGGCGGCTTCGGGCTCGCCCTCGACAGCAGCGCCAGCGGCGGTGCCCGCACCGGCGCGGGCACCCAGGTGCTGGGGGCGGCGCTGCTGCTGCTGGGCGTCGCCGCCGCCGCTGCGACCGCTGCCCGGGGCGGCCTGCAGGAAGGCGCGATCGGCGACCGTGGTGCCGACCCGAGCCCGCGCCGGTCTCCCAGCTGCAGCCCGACGCCCTACCCGGAGCCGGACCCGCTGGCCGGCTACCGGAGCCAGCTCACCCCGGCGACGCTCGGGGCCGCGCGGCGCGAGCTGAGAGGCGAGGTCGTCAGGTTGAAGCCGAACGGCGCGCCGTACAACCACGTCCTGAAGGTGGAGCAGGCGCAGGCGGGCCTCAAGGAACGGATCAACACGATGCGCCGGACCCTGGCCAACTCCAATTGCGATGCCGCCCAGAAGGCCGCAGCCCAGCGCATCATCTCGGCCCTGAGCAGGTACCTCGACTACACCGAGCAGTACGTGCCCTCGGGCGCGGGGTCGAAGCAGTGAGCAGGGAGCTCGACGACCTGGTCCAGCGCGTCAAGGCCGGGACCGCCGGTTCCGACGAGGTCGACGCCGTCGCCAGGCGACTGCTACACCTGGACACGTTCGAGGACGCGCACGATCTGCTGGCCGTTCTGATGTTCGCCGAGGATCCGCGGCACCGGGCAGCGGTCGAGCGCTACCTGGACTTCCGCGACGACCTGCAGCTGGCCCGGTTCGCGCTCAGCACACTCTGCACGTACTGGGGCCTGACCGCGGAGTACGTCGAGTGGGTCGTCTGGTACGGCCGGGGTGTGCACTGGGACTTCCACTACTACCCGGTCGTGCGTGGGCTGGCCTTCAGCATCGCCGGCTGGCACCTGCGAGAGGCGCGCTGCCGTCCGCTGCTGGAGATGCTGGTAACGGTCGCTGCGGACGAGTCGGAGCAGCTGGTCAACGTGTCGAAGGCTGCCTCCGCACTCCTCGTGGCATCGGGCGTGCACCCCGGCCGGATCCCCTATCGCCTGCCGCCCGACGACCCGGGCTTCCGCCCGCTGATGGAGGCGGCCAGGGAGCGCCTCCGCGACGAGCCGCCGCACCGGCCCCTGCGGGGCTCGCCGGCTCGTCGGCCCCCGGCGACCCCGGACGTGCCCGACTACGCCGAACCGTACGTGCCGGCGGAGGAGCTGTGGTCGGAGGTGGTCCACCGGGCTCGCGGCGGGCAGCTCCCGCAGGCGAGGCTCGACGCGATCGCCGCCCCCACGCCGGGCGAGCTCGGCCCCGAGCGCGCCCGCGAGCAGCTGCTGGTGCTGCTCTTCGCCGGCCATCCCGAGAACCGCTGGCACCGCGAGGCCGTCGAGCGCCATCTGGAGCATCGTGGCGACCCCGAGGCGACACGGCTCGCGCTGGCCATCCTCTGCGCGGTGTGGGGCACCACAGCCGAGCAGGTGCCCGCGCTGGCGCGCTTCCTCCGTGGCGTCGACTGGGATCTCCGCGAGGGGCGCTCGCTGGTCCGGGAGGCGGCCTTCGCGATCGCGGGCGGATACCTGGCCCGGCGCCGCTCGCGCACGCTGCTCCAGCTCCTGGTCGGGATCGCCGAGGATGGCGGCGAGGAGGACGACGCCCGTCAGGCCGCGGCTCGGGCGCTGCACATCGCCTACGGCGGCCCGCTCTGCGGGATCCCGGCGGAACTGAGCCCCGGCGGCGAGCACTTCGAATGGGCCCTGATGACCTCTCGCGAGCGCCTGTCCACGGAGTGACCTCCAGGACGGACCTTCTTGACACCGGGTCTCCCGGGAGGCTACGAACGGCGGAGGCATCCAGCGTCCATCCGACCTTCCCGAAGGAGAGAGCGCATGTCCAGAGAGCACGTGGTCGAGCGCGGCAGAGTCCACTACAAGTGGGATAACAGCCTGCGGCCCGTGGTCGAGATCGACCCGGGCGACGTGGTCCACTGCGAGACGGACGAGGTCACGGACGGCCAGGTGACCGAGGGCTGCCCCGCCTCCGCGCTCGGGGCCATCGACTTCGCGCGACTCTATCCGCTGTCCGGCCCCATCTACGTCAGAGGGGCGGAGCCCGGCGATGTACTCGAGGTCGAGATCCTGAGCCTCCGGCCGCTGGAGTGGGGCTGGGCGGGGATCCTGCCCGGCCTGGGCCTGCTCCAGGAGGACTTCACGGAACCGTACATCCGCCACTTCGACCTCCGCAACGGCTCATACGCCGCGCTGCGGGACGACATCAGGATCCCCCTCCAGCCGTTCTGCGGCACGATGGGCGTGGCCACCGACGAGCCTGGCCAGCACGACGTGCTGCCCCCCACCAAGGGCGCCGGCAACATCGATACCCGTCACCTCGGCGTTGGGACCAGGCTGTACCTGCCCGTGTACGTGCCAGGGGCGCTGTTCTCGGCCGGCGACTGCCACGCCGCCCAGGGCGACGGCGAGGTGTGCGTCACCGGCATCGAGTGCCCGATGGCGTTCAGCCTCCGATTCGACGTCAAGAAGGGGCGGAGCCTCCCGCCGTGGCGCTACCAGTTCATCACCCCTCCGGGGCCGCTGCAGCCCAGGTACGACGAGCGCGGCTACTTCGCCTCCACCGCCCTCGGCCCGGACCTGATGGAGAACGCGAAGAACGCGGTGCGCGACGTGATCGCCTGGCTGGGCCGGGAGAAGGAGCTCGGCGCCGAGGACGCGTACATCCTCTGCAGCCTGGCCGCCGACCTCAAGATCAGCCAGATCGTGGACCAGCCGAACTTCGGCGTCTCGGCCTACCTCGCCCTCAGCGTGTTCACCAGCTGACGCCGGCGCCGGTCCCCTCCCCCTCGGACGGCTGAGGGGGACGGGGAACGGCGACTCAGCCGGGGGCCCGGTAGGCGCGCCAGGTGATCGTCAGCTCGATCGGCTGCGGCGCCTCCAGCGAGCCGAAGTGCACACGAGCCCACTCCCGGGCGCGGGCGGCCGCTCGCCGGCGCACGTCCTCCCCGATCGGCCAGCAGCCGGCCAGCTGCCCGGCCTCCAGCCTCGCGATCGCCTCCTCCGGCGTCCGGACGGTCCGTTCCACGATCGCGGGCAGCTCGCGCACGGTGAACCCGAGCCGGCGCATCGCGCCCTCGACGACACCGGGCTCGCGGACGAAGCGCCGCGTCCGGGGCGCCCCAACGGCGGCGGTCCAGAACTCGCGCTCCGCCTCCCGCACACGGCCCGAAGGGCCGCCGCCCAGGTCGATCAGCACGACGCCGCCCGGTCGGACGACGCGGGCGAGCTCAGCGAGCGCGGGCTCCCAGGGGTCGATGAGGTGCAGCACGTGACACACCAGGCCGGCGTCCACCGAGTCGTCTGGCATCGGGAGCTGGGTGGCGTCGGCGACGGCCAGTGGGAACGGCGGCCGGCCGCCGGCCTTCTCGACGAGCTTCCGCAGCATGGCAGCCGAGAGGTCGATCCCGACCATCGCCACGCCCGCGCGCTGGAGGTCGAGGGCGACGCGCCCGGTGCCGACCCCGATCTCCAGGCAGCGCCGGCAGCCTCGCAGCTCGGACTCCAGCAGCCGGGTGACGGCGAGCTGGGCGGCCGGGCCGAGCTGGCGCGTCCGGTCGTAGTACTCGGCGGCCAAGTCGAAGGCGATGGAGCGGGACCGCGCGGACACCGAACGATCGTAACCGCCCGCCGCCCGCGGGCCGTGCCGGCGGGGCGGCGTCCAGCCGGCCGCATGGGGTCAGCCCGCCGGCTGTCGCCGCCCCACGCCGGCCGGCTCGCGCCACATGAGGGAAACCGGTGGTCCGTCTCCGCCGAGGACGTGCCGCTCCCGCAGCCGGAAGCCGTGGCGCTCGTAGAGCGGCCGGTTGCGGCCCGACGAGCTCTCCAGGTAGGCAGGCATCAGGTCGCGGTCGGCGCGCTCCAGCCCGTGAGCCAGCACGGCCCCGCCCGTCCCCCGGCCCTGCCGCGCAGGCTCCACCGCCAGGTCGGCCAGGTACCAGTGCGGCTGGCGCGGGCGGCACGCCTCCAGGGCAGCGACTGCCGCGGACACCCGAACCAGCCGGCGGAAGCCAACCGCCCGCACGTAGCCGGGCAGCCGCCAGGCCTCGCGCAGCCGTCCGGCCCCCCGGCGCCCGGGCGGTTCCCAGACCGCCACGGCAGCCAGGTCGTCGGTGACCTCCACCGCGCCGTGGCGCAGCGCCATCTCCAGCACCAGGCGGAACACCCACTCGATGGCCGCACGGCGGCCCGCGTCCTGTGTGACCACCCAGCCGACGACCGGGTCGGCGTCGAAGGCACGCGCCAGGACGCCGACCAGCGCCGGCACGTCCGCGCGACCGGCCGGCCGGATCAGGCT
>DATFRD010000294.1:0-2233 GCA_035263645.1 Candidatus Dormiibacterota bacterium
GAGACCCAGCCGCTCGACGGCGCCGGGCCGCAGGTTCTCGATGAACACGTCGGCCTCGGCGACCAGCCGGAGGAGGAGCGCCTTCCCGTCGGGGTGACGCAGGTTCAGGGTGACGCTGCGCTTGTTGGCGTTGAGCAGGAGGAAGTAGTGGGAGTCGAGGCTCGGGTCCTCGCTCGAGGCTCCCCTGCCTTGCTCACCGCGTCCTGGCGGCTCGACCTTGATGACGTCGGCGCCGAGCCAGGCGAGTGCCTGCGTGCAGGACGGGCCCGCCTCGAACTGCGTGAGGTCGACCACGCGCACTCCGCTCAGGGCGGTGTCGTCCATACCAATCCCTCCATCCGACTGCCGGTCGGGAGAACCGCTCTGACCGTACTCCGCGCAGCTCGAGAAGGAAAGCGGCGCTCGCCGGCGGCGGGGCCCGAGGCGACGCGCGCGGTCACGGCCGGTGACCTGGCGCTCGGGTCGCGCTCGCAGCCGGCGCCGGTGAAGGGCTCCGCCGACACCGACGTGACCGCCCGCGGCCTGGTGAATCAGGCGGTCCGGCCGCTCAGCGACACGCGGAACGGGCGTGCCCAGCGCCGCCGCGACGGCGGCCAGCACCGCGGGCAGGAGCCAGGCGCTCGATCGCATCCTCGGGGTCGCCCCAGCACACACGCCCGCGACCAGCTTGGCATGCTGATCGACGTGGAGGCGGAGCGGCGGCGGGAGGTGATCCGGGTGGGCCAGCCCGCGGCATCCACGAAGGCCAGCCGGCTTCAAACGCAGTGCCGGCCCGGCCGGCAGAGCTGACAAGGGGGAGCGACCGCTCGACCTATCAGCTCTGCCCTGGTGCCATCCCCGGTGTCGCACTGGAGGCTCGTGGACTCATCTGGCGTCCTCGCCTCACCACTGCTCCCAATGGGGCCGGTGCTGGTGAGAGTCCTCCGTCTACCCCACCGACGATGGCTGCAACCTCTCCGGCGGATCTTCCAAGGGCACCTCCGTCACCTCCGGTTTCTGCTGCTTGGCCATGATTGTGATTCAGGCCAGCCGCTCGTCGACAGGGTCGCCCGGCCCTACCCGAGCAGGCTCCATGGCCTGCCGAACAGGGGTGACTGCGATTCGTGATGCGCCAGGTAGCGCTTCGGGCGAGCGAGCCACCGGGCGGTGCGTCCAGCACCGTCGCGACGAGCAGGCCGGGCTCAGCCGCCGATGGCGACGTGGACCTTGTGGTAGCCGCTGGCGCCGGCCGGGTAGCTGGGCTGCGAGGCGGCGCTCTGGAGCGCGCCAGCACCGTCGCGGGCCCGGACCACCAGCGTGTACGTGCCGTCAGCCGCTGGTGTCCAGGTCGCTCGCCACAGGACCCACGTGAGCGGGGAGAGCGCCGGCGACAACTCGGCCCGGGACCAGCTCCGGCCGGCGTCAGCGCTCCACTCCACCGCCTGGATCCCCCGATCGCCGGCGAACGCGACGCCCGCCAGCGGGATCATGGCTCGGCGCAGGACCGCTCCCTCCCGCGGCGAGTCGATCCGGGACGTGGTGCGCACAGCCGCCGCCGGGTTCCAGCCCTGGTCCTCCCAGAGCCCACCGCTCTCTGCGGCCGCCACCTCGATGCGGTCCAGCCACTTCGGGCCCTTCATCCCGTAGCGGCCGGGGATCAGCACCCGTGCCGGGAAGCCGTGCTCGCCCGAGAGCGGAGCGCCGCCCAGCAGGACGGCGACGAGGATGTCCGGCGCGCCCGTCGCCTCGCCCAGCGGCAGGCTCTCCGTGTACCGGTCGGTGGAATGGAAGTTGACCGCGGCGGCCCCGGCGCGCGGTCCGGCCATCGCCAGCAGGTCCCGGAGCAGGACGCCGGTGAACCTGCCCGTGCTCATCAGGCCGCCGCCCACCTCGTTGCTGATGCACTCGAGCGTGACGACCTGCGTGATCCAGGGCAGCCGCGCCAGCTCCCGGTAGGCGAGGTCGAGCGGCCGGTCGACCAGGCCGCCGACATGCAGCCTCCAACCGGCCTCCCGCACGACAGGGTCCACGAAGTTCTTCGACACCCGGTAGAAGTTCGCGACCGGCGTTATCTCGGGCCCCGGGCCGGTGAGTCCCGCCTCCGGCGGAGCCACGATCGCCTGCACCCAACCGGGCACCTTGAGCAAGCCGAGCAGGGTCAGGCTGCCGATGGCGATCGTGAGCGGCCCCATCGTCACAACCTGGCGTCTTTCGAGATCCACGGGCGCAGGGTCTGGCGGGCGGCGCCAGGCCA
>DATFRD010000295.1:0-6565 GCA_035263645.1 Candidatus Dormiibacterota bacterium
TGATCGACCAGGGCGCCGACGACAGCATGAACGCCGCGGCCATCCGCGACCTGGTCCACCGGACCACCGGCATCCCCACGACCACCGACGCGCGCCAGGCGAGCCTGATCCAGACCCGGCACCGGGTGCCGGAGGACGACCTGCACGAGGGCCAGGTGCTCGTGTTCCAGGTTCCCATCGCCGATCCCCTGCGGATCGTGGACTCCCGGCCGTCCGTGACCCGGCGGCTGCACGCCGAGCGGGACTACGCGGCCGTCTGGCTATACCTCTACGAGGACCACGCCCGCACGGGCCAGTCGAGCTTCACCCACAGCCACCCGGTCGAGGTCGGTGGCGCGGGCGGCTACGTGATGAGCCCGACGCCGATCCCGCGCTTCGACGTGCCCCGTCTCGACCGCGCCCCGTTCCTGGCGCTCTTCGGCGCCGGCCGCGAGGCCACCGTGTACGCGGTGCCGCCGTACACGCCGGTCCGGCCGCTCACGTTCGAGGACAGGCCCTTCGAGCCGGAGCGGTTCGACCGCCCATGCGACCGCTGCGGCGCGCAGGACAGCTACCTGGTCGAGGACGACGGCGGCACCGAGCCGGCGCTCGTCTGCTCCGACACGGACCGCTGTCGGCGGTCCCGCGAGGCGGCCGGCCGATGACCGCCGTGCTCGAGGCGGAGGCCCTGACGGTCCGGCACGGCCCCGGCTGCCCGACGTGCGAAGCCGGCCTCGACGACAGCACCTGCACGCTCTGCGGGACCGTCTGGGCGTGCCGGGAGGTGAGCTTCGACCTGGAGGCCGGCGAGGTGCTCGGCATCGTGGGCGAGTCGGGGTCGGGGAAGTCGACCACGCTGGCGTGCGTCCACCTCGACCAGCGGCCGACGCGGGGCGGCGTCCGGCTGCACGGCCAGGACGTGACCGGTGTCGCCGGCGCCGCCCGGCTACGCCTGCGCTCCGAGACCCTGGGCATCGTGTACCAGTCGGCCCCCCAGGGCCTCGACCTGCGCGTGACCGCGGGCGGCAACGTGGCCGACCGCCTGTTCGGGGCCGGCTCTCGCTCCTACGAATCCAGCCGCCGGCGGGCGCTGGAGCTGCACCTGGCGATGGAGCTGCCGGCGGGCCGGCTCGATGATCCGGTGGAGCGCTACTCGGGGGGGATGCGACAGCGGGTGCAGCTGGCTCGCGCGCTCGCCACCCGGCCCGCGGTGCTGCTGCTGGACGAGCCGACGAGCGGCCTCGACGTCTCGGTCCAGGCGCGCATCCTGGACCTGATCCGTCGGGTGCATCACACGACGGGCGTGGCCATCGTCGTCGTTTCGCACGACCTCGGCGTCATCAGGACGCTGGCAGGCCGCCTGCTGGTCATGCGTCAGGGGCGCGTCGTCGAGCGGGGCCTGACCGACCGGGTGCTCGGCGATCCGCAGCACCCGTACAGCCAGCTGCTGGTGGCCTCGCAGCTGTGACGGCGGTGCTCGAGGTCGCCGGCCTCCACAAGACGTACGTGCAGCACCTGCTCGACGGCCGGCGGGTGCCGGTCCTCATGGGCGTCGACCTCGCGGTGGCGCCCGGCGAGCTCGTGGTGGTCAGAGGTCCGAGCGGATCCGGCAAGTCGACGCTCCTGCGCTGCGTCTACGGCTCGGCGCTCGCCGACCGCGGGCGCATCCTGGTCAGCGGGGGGGCCGAGCGCGTCGACATGGCGACCGCCGCCGAGCGGGAGGTCATGGCCGCGCGGCATGGGCTGATCGCGATGGCGACGCAGTTCCTGCAGGTCGTCCCCCGGGTGCCCGCCGCGGAGCTCGTCGAGCTGGAGGGGGTCCCGGCCACCGCCGCCCGCGACATCCTCGGCCGGCTCGGGCTCCCGGCCGAGCTCCACGACGTACCGCCGGCCACGTTCTCCGGCGGCCAGCGGCAGGTGGTCAACCTCGCCCTCGCCCTGGCCCGGCCGCGGCCGCTGCTCCTGATCGACGAGGTCACCGCGGCGCTGGACCCGGCCCGCCGCGCGACGGCCCACGCGGAGCTGCTGGCCCGCAAGCTGGCGGGCGTCGCGATCCTGGCGGTGGCGCACGACCTGCCCGAGGCCCGTGGCCTGGTGGACCGCGTCCTCACGATGCGCGAGGGGAGGCTGGCGGCATGATGGCGGTGCGAGGCCGCCGGGTGCTGGCGGAGGGTGGCGAGCGGAGCGGGGCGTGGGTCCTGCTCGAGGACGCCCACATCGTGGCGGTCGCCTCCACGCCTCCGCGCACGGCCCGGCCGGTGGACCTCGGCGACGTGGACCTGGTGCCGGGGCTGATCGACCTGCACTCCGACTGCCTCGAGCTCAAGGCGCGACCGCGCCAGTCCATGGAGCTGCCGCTCGCCGCCGCTCTGGTCGAGCTGGACGCCGAGGCGGCCTCCTGGGGCACCACGACGCACTTCCTCTGCGTCTGCCTGGAGGACGACCTGGGCAGGTACCGGAGCCTGGACCGGGCTCGCGAGACGGTGGCGGTGGTGGACCGGCTGCGTCCCCACCTCCTCGTGGACCACCGGGTCCACCTGCGCGTGGACGTCACCGGCGACGGCGTGCCGACGGCCGAGTCGCTGGCTGCGAGCCCGGCCCTGGGGCTGCTGTCCTACATGGTCCACCTGCCCGGAGTCGGCCAGTTTCCCGACGAGGCGACCTGGCGTCGCTACTACACGACGGTGGAGGCGGAGGGTGAGACCGCTGACGACCGGCTGCGGCGGCGGATGGCGAGGCTGGACCGGGTGGAGGACGCGCGGGCGGCGGTCGCGGGTCTGGCCCGCCGCCGCGGCGTGCCGCTGGCCTCCCACGACGACGAGTCCGAGGCCGCGGTGCGCCGCGCTCACCGCCTCGGCGCCGCCATCAGCGAGTTCCCGATAAACCTGGAGGCGGCGGCGGCCGCCCGCGCCTTCGGGATGGACGTGGTGATGGGCGCGCCGAACGCCCGGAGCGGCCGCTCGCACCACGGCAACGGATCGGCCCGCGCGGCGCTGGTCGCCGGCACGCTGGCGTGCCTCGCGTCCGACTACCACCCGCCGTCGCTGCTGGCGGCCGCATACGCGCTGGCGGACGAGGGCGTCTGCTCGTGGGCCGAGGGCCTGGCGCTGGTCACCAGCGGCCCGGCCCGCGCCGCCGGCCTGGCCGACCGCGGTCGAATCGAGCCCGGGGCGCGGGCGGACCTGGTCGCGGTCGGCCGGCGGTCCGGGCTCCCCGCCGTGGCCGGCACATGGGTGGGGGGGAGGCAGGTGCGGTGATGACGCCTGAGGAGCTGCGGCAGCTGGTGGACGGTCTGGCGGGGCTGCCCTACGGCGGCGAGGCGGTCGACCAGCGGACGCACGCGCTCCAGTGCGCCTGGCACGCGCAGCGGGCCGGCGCCGACGACGACCTGGTGCTCGCGGCGCTGCTCCACGACGCAGGCCGCGCGGTGCGGCCCGACCTGGACCACGAGCGGTCGGGGGCGGAGCTCGGCCGCCGGCTGCTGGGTGAGCGCGCCGGGTGGCTGATCGGCTCCCATGCGCAGGCGAAGCGCTACCTGGTCGCAGTGGAGCCGGCCTACGCGGCGACGCTCAGTCCGGCTTCGATCGAGTCCCTGCGCGCGCAGGGCGGGCCGATGACCGCCGCCGAGGCCGGCCGGTTCGCCGCCCACGAGTGGGCCGCCGACGCGGTGCGCCTGCGCCGGTGGGACGACCTGGCCAAGGTCCCCGGCGGGCCCGAGGCCGACCTGGACGGCCTGCTGGAGGTGTACCGGCGACGAACCTCACGGACCTGACGATCCGGCCGGCGACCGGGGCCGACAGGCGGGCCGTCGCCGGGCTGATCGCGACGATGGGTGGCCACGAAGACGTGGATCGCGGCCCTGCGGGCCTGTCCCACCTCGCGCTCCTCCTGGCCCGGTCGGACGTGCGAGCGCTGGTCGCGGAGCTCGGCGGACGGGTCGTCGGCTACGCGGAGCTGCATGCCCGCCCGTCGTCCCTCCACGACGCCAGCGAGGGCTGGCTGGGGGCGCTCGCCGTGGCGGCCGACCTGCGCGGGAGCGGGATCGGCGGGGCGCTCCTGCGGGCGGTCGAGCGCGAGGCGCGGCTGCTCGGCTGCGCCGACATCGCGCTGGAGTCTTCGGCCTGGCGCGACGGGGCCCACCGCTTCTATGCCGGGCTGGGCTACGAGGAGGCCGCCCCGGCGAAGCGCTTTCGCCGCAGGCTGACGGCCGGGTCCCAGCCGGCGGTGGCCCTTGCCGAGCGGTTCCTGTTCGCCGCGGCGCGCGCTGCCAACGCGGCCGTGGTCGCCGCCCGCTGGGCCCGCGCGACCGGCGGCGCGATCGGGGGCAAACAGGCGGACGCGACGGCCGAGAAGGCCGCGTTGGAGGAGCTCCTGCCGCTGGGGCTGCCCGTGGTGGCGGAGGAAGCCGGCCTCCTGGGTGCCGAGCCCGAGCCGGGCGCGGCGTGGATCGCGCTGGACCCGATCGACGGCACCCGGAACTTCCGAACCGGGCTGCCGCCGTGGTCGGTCTCGATCGGCCTGGTCCGCGACGGAGCCCCGCTGGCCGGGCTGGTTCTGGACGCCGCCTCGGGTCGCCGCTGGTGGGGCGGCCCCGGCCTGGGCGCCTGGATCGACGGCCGGCCGGCCGAGCCCCGGCGCGGCGCGGTGCTGGCGATGCCCTCGCCGACGCCCCGGACGCCGCCTCCGGGGCTGCGGGCCGGCTGGGAGCGGGTGCGCGTCTCCGGCTGCACCAGCGTCGATCTCTGCCAGGTGGCCGACGGCTCGGTGGGCGGGTTCGCCGGGGTGGATGCGGGCGAGATCCATCCACAGGACGTGGCGGCGGCGATGGCCGTCGTGGAGGCGGCCGGGGGCCGGGTGCTCGACGCAGCCGGCTGGCGGCCGGTCCTGGTCCCCGACCCGAGCGCGCGGCTGCGCATCGTCGCGGCCCCGGACGCGGACGGCGCCGCCGGCCTGCTCGGCCCCGGCTGACGCCACGCCGCCGGCCCGCGCCGGCCGCTGGCTCGACCCGGTGCTCGATGTTCCTCTATCAACTGGCAGTGGGCGTCTTCCGCAACGAAGCACAAGCTGGTTCCAGCGAGTGGCGCACCGAGACGCCGGCGTGCCGCCCAGGAGTTGGCGTTGCATCCCAACCGAGACGACGAGGCGAGCAGCAGGCCCCGGCCGGAGGCGCTCGACCTGCCGAGCGCCCTGATCCTGTGGGTGGGTGCCGCCATGCTCCTCGCCGTGCTGCTCCTGCTGCTGCCCGACCGGCGGGCGCTGCACTGGGTCGTGCCCGTCACCGACGGCGTGGACATCGTCTGCTTCGCGGTCATGGCGGCCCTGGGGGCCCTCGACGCCCGCCTGCGGGCGGACTCCGCCTCCCTGCCCGCCGCCGCCATCGGCGTCGCGCTGAGCGTGCTCTGGCTGGCCTACCTGCTGGTGTTCCCCGGCACCCTGCCGCCGCTGACGGGCATGCCTCTGTTCGACGGCACCGCTGACTGGATCTACCTGCTCCTCAACACGTCCACGCCCACCATGCTGGCGCTGGCGGCGCTGCAAGTCCCGCGGCCTCTGGCGGACGGGACCCGCGGGGCCCGGCTGGCGCTGGGCCTGGGGCTCGTCCTGGGCGCCGGGGTGGCGGCCCTCGCGCTCGTGCTCGGCATGTCCCCCCTGCAGGTCGCCCACGACGATACGTTCGGACCCATCAGCGACGTGGCGGGAGCGTTCGGCCTGGTGCCGGTGACGGCGGCGGGGATCCTGCTGCTCACGGGACACCGCGGCGACGAGCGAGTCCTCCGCGGCATCGTGCCGGCGCTGGCGCTCTCGGGCGTCAACTCCGTGCTCCTGATCTGGCTGACCGCCCGCTACACGACCATCTGGTACGCAACCCAGATCCTGCCCTCGGCGATCGCGATCTCGCTGCTGTTCGGCCAGCTCAACCTCTACGTCCAGTCGATCCGCGGCGAGCTGCGGGCGATCGGCCGGCTGCAGGCGAGCTTCCGCACGGCCGAGTCGGTGGCTTCCTCGCTGCGGCCGGAGGTGGTCGTCGACCGGCTGCTGGAGCGGAGCACGGCCGTCGTCGATACCGACCGGGCGATGCTCTGCCGGGTGGAGGGCGACACCATCGTGATCGAGGGCTGCCGGGCGCTCGATGGGCCCGTGCCGCTCCTGGGCGAGGCCCATCCGCTGAGCTCGGAGCCCATCGTCCAGGCGGCCGTGCGACAGCGGCGCATCAAGGTTGGCGCCGCGCCGGTTGCCCCGAGCTGGCTGTCCGTCGTCCGCGGCCACAAGCCCGCCCGCGCCCGGCACGTGCTGGCCGTGCCGCTGATGTACGCGCAGGAGGTCGTGGGCGTCCTGGCGCTGGCGCGCGTGCGGGACGTGCCGTTCGGGCCCGACGACCTGGCCGCGGTGGGCACCATCGCGACGGTGGCGGCGCTGGCGCTGCGCAACGCCCGCCAGTTCGCCGGCGTGGAAGAGGTGAGCCGGGCCAAGAGCCTGTTCCTGAACATGGCGGCGCACGAGCTGCGGACGCCGCTGAGCGTGGTGAGGGGCTACGCGTCGATGCTGCGGGACGGGACCCTGGGCGAGCTGTCCGGGGAGTGCACGG
>DATFRD010000296.1:0-24324 GCA_035263645.1 Candidatus Dormiibacterota bacterium
GCCGAGCACCGAGACCGCCTGCCCAGCCCAGAGGAGCTGGAAGTCGCGGTTGGCCCGCAGGGGCCCGACCACCGGTTCGCCGGGATCAGGCAAACACGAACGGGCGAGCCGCGCGGCGGAGCGGCGGGGCGAGCAGGGCCCGCAGGGGCTGGACCAGGTCGCCGGCGTCCTCCAGGAGCGGGCGCGCGACCAGGTCTGGCGGCCCGAAGTCTCTGATCGCCTGCTCCTCAGCCTCCGCCGGCGACCAACCCCTCCGGCGGTACTCCGCCGCGGCGTCCCTCAGGTGCTCGACGACCTCCTCCTCCAGCCTGGGCCTCAGGCCGCCCATGGCCCCGACCCGCCTGCCCAGCTCGCCGACGTACCGCTCGAATCGACCGCTCATCCCAACCGTGCCTCCTCGACCACCGCGTCCACGGCGCCGGCGAAGCGCCGCCAGTCGCCTACCTGGCCCCGCAGGGCGTCGCGGCCCCTCACGGTCAGGTCGTAGAGACGGCGGCGCCGCCCCGCCACCGTCGCCCACTCGCTCCGGACGAGGCCCGCTCGCTCCAGGCGGTAGAGCGCGGGGTAGATCGTCCCCTCGGGCAGGTCGAGCACCCCCCCGGTCAGCCCGCGCAGCCGGACGACCAGCCCGTAGCCGTGCGCCCGCTCCCGGCTCACGGCGGCCAGCAGCAGCATGTCCAGGTGCCCCTTGAGCGACTCGGCGCGTGCGACCATACCCTGCACCACCATACTATGTTGCTCTAGGCCTCGGGGTGCATGGGCCCTGGCGATCGGTCGAGAGGACCCCTGACCTACACCTCGACGCGGGCCCGGAGGCGGTCGAGGAGCGCGGCGACCGGCACCCGCTCCTGGTGCATCGAGTCGCGCTCGCGGATCGTGACCGCGCGGTCCTCCAGCGTGGCGAAGTCCACCGTCACGCAATAGGGGGTGCCGATCTCGTCCTGGCGCCGGTAGCGGCGCCCGATGTGGCCGCCGGTCTGGTCGTATTCGACCCGGAACGCCCCTCGCAGCGTTTGCTGCACCTCTCGCGCGACGCGGATCAGGTCCTCCTTCTTGGAGAGCGGCATCACCGCGACCTGGATCGGCGCCACGTTGCGGTGCAGCCGCAGCACAACCCTGGTCCCGTCGTTGACCTCCTCCTCGTCGTAGGCGTCGAGGAGGAGGGCGATCATGATCCGGTCCACGCCGACTGCGGGCTCGACCACGTACGGCAGGTAGCGCTCGTTCGTCTCCGGGTCCAGGTACGTGAGGTCCTGTCCCGAGTGCTCCTGGTGGCTGCGCAGGTCGTAATCGGTCCGGTTCGCGATTCCCTCGAGCTCGCCCCAGCCGAACGGGAACAGGTACTCGATATCGGTGGACGCCTTCGCGTAGTGGGCCCTCTCCGTCGGCCCGTGCTCGCGCAGGCGGAGGTGCTCCCGCCGCAGGCCGACCACGTCGGTGTACCAGTCCAGCCGTTCCTGGATCCAGTGCTCGTGCCAGCGCTCGTCGTCGCCGGGCCGGACGAAGAACTCCATCTCCATCTGGTCGAACTCGCGCAGGCGGAAGATGAAGTTGCCGGGCGAGATCTCGTTGCGAAACGACCGGCCCTGCTGGGCGATGCCGAACGGGACCCGCACGCGCATGGAGTTGAGGACGTTCTTGAAGTCGACGAACATGCCCTGCGCCGTCTCGGGCCGCAGGTACACCAGCGAGGCCGTGTCCTCCATGGGCCCGACGTGGGTCCGGAACATCAGGTTGAACTGCCGCGGCTCTGAGAGCGGGCCGCCACACTCCGGGCAGCGGTCGGACTCCAGGTGGTCGGCGCGCCAGCGCTTCCGGCAGGTGCCCAGGCAGTCGACCAGCGGATCGCTGAAGGTGTCGACGTGGCCGGAGGCGACCCACACCCGGGGGTGCATGATGACCGTCGACTCCAGCCCGACCACGTCCTCCCGGAGCTCGACCACATGCCGCCACCAGAGGTCACGGACGTTGCGGCGCAGCGCCACCCCGTACGGGCCGTAGTCGTACAGGGCATTGATGCCTCCGTAGATCTCGCTCGAGGGGTACACGAAACCGCGGCGCTTGCAGAGCGCCGTGACCTTCTCCATCAGGTCCTGTCGTTCACCGATCATGCGTGGGACCTCATCTGGCGCAGGACGCGCAGCGACCTGAGCTGGCGGTCGAGGTGGTACTCGAGCTGCGACTCCAGCACCCGCTCCACCTCACTCATCAGCGCCGCGTCAAGTTTGAGCCGGCGGTACAGCTCGATGCCGCCGGTGGCCATCACCCGGAGCACCTTCAGGGCCGCCACCGGGACCGGGTGCATCCCCGGCTCCGCGCAGTCTACGCAGAGGAAGCCGCCGGCGGCCGCAGAGAAGGCGGCTGCCGCCGCCGGCAGGGGCCGCTCGCAGCCGGCGCACTGATGCAGCTGGGGCGCGTAGCCCAGCAGCCCCAGCGCGACCATCATGAAGTAGGCGGAGGCCCGCCGCGGCTCGGGTTCGACCGCCAGCTCGTGCAGGGCCAGGGACGTCAGCTCGAACATCCCCTCCACCGGGTGCCGCTCCTCCGTCACCCGGTCGGCCAGCTCGGCGACCAGGCTGGCGTGCGCCGTCCGCTCGACGTCGGCCGCAATCCGCGGTCCCGGCAGCCGCACGGCCTGGGTGACGACGTCCAGGCTCCGGCCCCGGGCCAGCTGGACGTCGACCTGGCTGAACATCTCCAGGGCGCCGGCCAGCCGGCTGGCCGAGCGGCGCACCCCCTTCGCGATGGCGCCCACCTTGCCGTGCTCGCGGGTGAGCAGCGTGTAGATCCGGTCGGCCTCCCCGTAGTCCACCTTGCGCAGGACCACGGCCGCGTCCCGGTAGGCGCTAATGCTCGGCGCCCCTGGGCATCTCGGACCGCGCGCCCTCCTCGGAGGGTCGCTCCTCCCGCCCTTGCACGGCCATCCCGGCGTCCACCAGGACCTCGTCGGGCCAGGGGTGCCGCGACTGGAGACGGACCTTCACGATCCGCCGACCGTCGACCTTGTCCACCGTGAAGTGGACGTCGCCGCTGTCGAAGCTCTCGCCGGCCTCCGGCACCTCGCCCAGCGTGGCGTACACGTAGCCGCCGACGGAGTCGTAGTCCGTGCTCTCGGCCACGCCTAGCTCGAACCGCTCGTTCAGCTCCTCCATGGGATAGCGGGCGTCCACGACGGCCTCTCGATCGCTCACGACGTCGACCGGCTCCTCCTCCGCCCCGTCGTACTCGTCCCGGATCTCGCCGACGATCTCCTCCAGCAGGTCCTCCAGCGTGACCAGGCCCGCGGTGCCCCCGTACTCGTCGAGCACGATCATCATGTGAACCTTCTCCTCCTGCATCTTGTGCAGGAGCTCGTCCACCTTCTTGGACTGCGGCGTGTACCGGACCGGCCGCATGACGGCGTCCAGGCTGAAGACGCCGAGCGGCTTCCCCAGCGACAGCAGCATGTCCTTGACGTTGACCAGGCCGACGATGTGATCCAGGTCGCCTTCGTAGACCGGCATGCGCGTGTGGCGGTCCCGCCGGAACACCTCCGCGACGTCCTCGAGGCTGGCGCCGCGCGGGATGGCGGTGATGTCCGTCCGCGGTACCAGCACCTCCCGCACGGCCTTGTCGCCGATCTGGATGATCCCATGGATCATCTCCCGCTCCTCCTCCTCGATCACGCCCTGCTCCTCCGACACGTGCAGGACGGTCATCAGCTCCTCCTCGGTCAGGTAGGGCGCGCGGGCTGCGCGGCCGCCGGTGATGGCCCGGGAGACCAGGGTGATGAACCACAGCACGGGGCGGAGGGCGCGGGCCAGCCAGTCGACCGGGCCGGCGGTCAGGAGCGCCAGCCGCTCGGCTCGCCGGATGGCCAGCGTCTTGGGCGTCACCTCCGCGAAGATCAGGAGGAAGACCGAGAGCAGGAGCGACACGGCCAGGTCGCCGAGGAACCCGTACCGCCGGGGCAGGAACTTGAGGCTCAGCAGCGTGGTCGAGAACGAGGCCAGGATCAGAGCCACGGTGTTGATGACCAGGACGGTGGAGAGGAAGCGGTTGGGGTCCCGCTGCAGCCGTTCCAGCACCTCGGCCGCCTGGCTTCCCTCCTCGGCCAGGTGCCGGACCCGGAGCCGGCCGACCGAGGTCAGGGCGGTCTCCACCCCGGAGGCCAGCATGGCCACGACGACGCATACGACCAGCAGGACTAGCTCACCCGGTACCACCTCACGCCCTCCGTCCGGCTATCGGAAGAGCTCGCTCACGCTGCGGTTCTCGTGCACGCGCACGATGGCCTCGGCCAGCAGCGGAGCGACGCTCAGCACGGTGATCGGCGGTCCCTGCTTCTCCTCGGGGATCGGGACCGAGTCGGTGACGACGACCTCGTCCACCGGGGCCCGGCGCAGCCGCTCGACGGCTCCGGGCGCCAGGACCGCGTGGGTGCAGGCGATGATCACGCGGCGCGCGCCGTGCTCCCGCAGGCTGGTGGCGACCTCGACCATCGTGCCCCCGGTGGAGATGATGTCCTCGACCACGACGCAGTCGCGGCCAAGGACCTCGCCGGCCATGTCCAGGATCTCGACCGCGTCGTCCTCTGGACGGCGCTTGTATACGAACACGAGCGGCGCTCCGAGAAGCCTGGCCATGTGCTCGGCGCGCTTGGCGCCGCCCGCATCCGGAGCCACCACGGCGATCCGGTCCATGTGCCGGCCCCGGATGTGGGCGGCCAGGATCTTGTGCGCGGTCAGGTGGTCGGTCGGCACGTCGAAGAAGCCCTCGATCGCGTCGGCGTGCAGGTCCAGGAGCAGCACCCGGTCGGCGCCGGCCAGGGTCATGAAGTTGGCCATGAGCTTGGCGCTGATCGGCTCGCGCGGCTGCGACTTGCGCTCCTTGCGAGCGTAGCCGAAGTAGGGGACGACGGCCGTTATGCGGCCAGCCGAGGCCCGACGCAGGGCGTCGAGCAGGATGAACAGCTCCATCAGGCTCTCGTTGACCGGGTAGCACGTGGGCTGGATGAGGAACACGTCGTGCCCGCGCATCGAGTCCTGGATCTTGACGTCGATCTCGCCGTCGGGGAATCGGCGCACCCGCGGGTCCGTCAGGGGCACGCCGATCTCCTTCGAGATCCGCTCGGTCAGGCCGGGGTTGGCGGTGCCGGCGATCAGCTTCAGGTCGCCCCAGGGCGAGGTGTCCTCGTTCGTGTACTCCACGGTGGTCAGCGGCCTGCCGATCACGACGCCCCCCCTTCGCCGGCCTCTGGGGCCGCGGCCGGCCGGCGGCGGATCGCCCTGGCCGGCATGCCGACCGCCGTCGTGCCCGGCGGCACGTCCCGTGTCACCACCGACCCGGCGCCGGTCCGGGCGCCCCTGCCGACCCTGACAGGCGCCCGCAGCATGGTGTCCACCCCGATGAACGCGCCATCGTCGATCACCGTAGCGTTCTTCCGAGTTCCATCGTAGTTGGCCGTGATGGTGCCCGCTCCGATGTTCACGTCCTCGCCCACCGTCGCGTCCCCCAGGTACGACACGTGGGGGACCCTGCTGCCCCGGCCCACACTGGAGCGGACCAGCTCCGCGAAGCTGCCGATGTGGACGCCCTCGGCCACCCGAGTCCCGGGTCGCAGCTTCGCATACGGCCCGCAGTCGGAGCCGGCGCCCAGCTCGGCGCCCTCCAGCCACGCGTGCCGGACGTGGGCGCCGTCGCCGATGACGGAGTCCCTGACCTCGGTGAAGGGGCCGATGCGGCAGTCCTCGCCGACCACGGTCCGGCCCCTCAGCAGCGTGAACGGCTCCAGCACCGTGTCGCAGCCGACCTGGACGCCGGCGTCCACGAACGTGGTCGCCGGGTCCACGACGGTCACGCCCGAGCGCATCAGGTCGTCGAGGATTCGGTCCCGCATGGCCCGCTCGGCCCGGGCCAGCTCGACCCTGTCGTTGATCCCGACGGCCTCGGCCGGGTCCGGGATTCGCAGCACGTGCGCCGGCCGGAGGTGCCGGAACACGTCGGTGAGGTAGAGTTCGCCGGCCAGGTTGTCGGGCCGGAGCTGGCCCAGTGCCTGAAGCAGCCGTTCGCCGTTGAAGCAGTAGAGGCCCACGTTGATCTCACCCAGGGAGCGCACCTCCTCGCCCGCATCCCGGTACTCGACGATCCGGTCGAGGTGGCCGTCCGCGGCCCGGAGCACGCGGGCGTCGCGCCGGCCGGGGTCCACCACGCTGCACAGGGAGGCGGGCACCCCGGCCTCCCGGTGGGCGCGGACCAGGCTGGCGACGGTCTCCGGGCGGACCAGCGGCGCATCCCCGTTCACCACCAGCACGTCCCCGGCGGCGAGGCGCTCGGCCGGCACCTGCATGACCGCGTGCCCGGTGCCCAGCGGCTGCTCCTGCAGAACGATGTCGCAGGCGCCCGCCAGGTGCGCCACGACGGGCTCCTGCCGCGGCGCCACGACCGCGGTGACGTCCGTCACGCCTCCGGCTCGACAGGCATCGAGCACGTGGTCGATCATGGGACGGCCGGCCAGTGGCTGCAGCACCTTGGGGATGCGCGAGCGCATACGGGTGCCGAGACCTGCGGCTAGGATGACGGCCGAGAGTGGTCTTTCCCTCAAGAGGTAAGGTGACGCCGATTATACGGTCGACGGTCGCGGCGCTCTGCCTGGTGGCGGCCGCCGCCTGCGTGATCAACCCCTCGTCCCCGGGCGGGGTGGCCAGCGCGCCCAGGGTGGCGGTGACCCCGGTGCCCACCGCGGGCGCCGCCGGCTCGGTGTGGGTGCTCAGCACGGTGGGCCTGAACGTCAGGAGCCAGCCCGATCCCAACTCCAACCGGGTGGCGACCCTGGTCCAGGCCACCCAGCTCGCGGTCACCGGGAAGCAGGCCGTCGGACCCGACACATGGCTCCACGTCAGGACCGAGGACGGCCAGGTCGAGGGCTGGGTCCTCGACCGGACCGACCTGGTGATCCACCGCGCCGTCTCCCTGCACGTTGAGCAGTCGAGCGGCTACTCGATCCTGTTCCCCGCCGACTGGTCGCCCGCCTCGGGCAACCCGGCTACCTTCACGGGGCCGAGCGGGGTCGGCGGCGGCAGCCTGCTGGTGCAGACCGCGACCGACCCCACCCAGCTCGCCGCCGCCCCGACGCAGCCGGGTCAGGAGCTGCGCCAGGAGTCGCCGATCGAGGTCTACGGGCGGACCACCTACATGACCCTCTACCGGTCGAACGGGGGCGGCTTCGAGTACGTCGTCAAGGTGCAGTTCCCGAAGACGAAGGTGGCCTACCTCTTCGACTTCAAGCAGCCCTCCGGCGACAACCCCGACATCTCACTCTTCGAAGCGCTGCTGCAGAGCGTGATCGTGCCCGGGGAGGGATGAGCGCAGGGTGAGGCAGGCCTCCCCCTCCTGCCGCCCCTGGCCCTCCGCGGTGCCGCCAGGCGGGGACACCTGAGGGGTGGCCGGCGTGACCACGAGGCGGCCGCGGCGGCGAGTGGCGCGGCCCATGCCGGTGCTCCCGCTCAAGAACACGGTGGTGTTCCCACACGTGCTCGTGCCGCTGGCGGTCGGCCGGCCGCGGTCGCTGCGACTCCTCGACGACCTCCCTGCGGACGACCGCACCCTCGCCGTCGCCACTCAGTTCGACGAGCACGTCGAGGAGGCCACGTGGGACCAGGTCCACCACGTGGGCACGATCGTCCGGGTCCAGCACCTGCTCAAGATGCCGGACGGCACGATCCAGATGGCCGTGCAGGGGATCGAGCGGGTGCGCCTGGTCGAGGCGGCGGCTCAGGAGCCCTACCTGGTCGCTCACCTGGAGCGGCATCCCGAGGCGGCCTGGACCGAGGAGTCGGGTCTGCGCCGGGAGGCGATCGTGCGCGGGGCGGTCGCCGTCTTCCAGCAGCTCGTCGCCATCGCGCCCTACCTGCCCGGCGAGCTGCTGGCAGCGGCCATGAACCTCGACGAACCCCTCCAGCTCGCCTACTTCATCGCCCACCACGTCCGGCTGTCCGTGGAGCAGCGCCAGGAGCTGCTGGAGCTGCCGGGCCCGCGGGAGAAGCTGGAGCGCCTCCTCGGCCTGATGGGCCACGAGATGGAGGTCCTGGAGCTGGGTCGCAAGATCCAGACGCAGGCCGAGGAGTCGATCGGGCGCTCGCAGCGCGAGTACTTCCTGCGCGAGCAGCTGCGGGCCATCCAGCGCGAGCTCGGCGAGGCGAGCGAGGACCAGGCCGCGATAGCCGAGCTGCGCGAGCGGATCGAGCAGGCGGCGATGCCAGCCGAGGCCCGGCGCGAGGCCGACCGCGAGCTGTCCCGGCTGGAACGGGTCCCGACGGCGTCCCCGGAGTCCTCGGTCATCCGGACGTACCTCGAGCTGCTGGTGTCCCTGCCCTGGAACGTGTCGACCCAGGGCGAGCTGGACGTGGTCAGGGCGCGTGAGGTCCTGGACGCCGACCACTACGACCTGGACCGGGTGAAGAAGCGCATCGTGGAGCACCTGGCCGTCCGCCGCCTCAAGCAGGAGCGGGGAGCCGTCGACGGCCACCGGGAGCCGATCCTCTGCTTCGTCGGGCCGCCCGGCGTCGGCAAGACGTCGCTCGGCCAGTCGATCGCCCGCGCGATGGGCCGCCGATTCGTCAGGGCCTCGCTGGGCGGCGTGCACGACGAGGCGGAGGTCCGGGGCCACCGGCGCACGTACATCGGAGCCATGCCCGGCCGCATCCTCAGCGCGATCCGGCGGGCCGAGTCGAACGATCCCGTCTTCATGCTGGACGAGGTGGACAAGATCGGCTCCGACTGGCGCGGGGACCCCTCGTCTGCGCTGCTCGAGGTGCTCGACCCCGAGCAGAACCGGCAGTTCCGGGACAACTACCTGGACGTGCCCTTCGACCTGTCCCGGGTCATGTTCATCACGACCGCCAACACGCTGGACACGGTGCCGCCCGCCCTTCGCGACCGCATGGAGGTCCTCCAGCTCGCCGGCTACACGGAGGAGGAGAAGCTGCAGATCGCGCGGCGCTTCCTGGTCCCCAAGCAGCTCGAGGCGCACGGCCTGCGTCCAGACGAGGTGCAGTTCGACGACGCCGCGCTGCGGCTCGTGATCCGCCAGTACACCCGGGAGGCCGGCGTCCGCAACCTGGAGCGCGAGATCGCCGGCGTGCTGCGCCGGGTCGCGACGACCATCGCGGCCGGCGAGGCGTCGGGCCCGGTCGCGGTCGACCAGGCCGGCGTGCAGGAGGCTCTGGGCAAGCGGCGCTTCTACGACGAGTCCGCCGAGCGCCACGACCGTCCGGGTGTGGCCACCGGGCTGACCTGGACGCCGTCCGGCGGCGAGATCGTGTTCGTCGAGGCGGCCCTGATGCCGGGCAAGGGTGAGCTCCGGCTGACGGGCCAGCTGGGCGAGGTCATGCGAGAGTCGGCGGCGGCCGCGCTCTCCTACCTCAAGGTGCGCGCAGCCGACCTGGAGATCCCCCGCGAGCGATTCGAGGAGAACGACGTCCACGTACACGTCCCGGCGGGGGCGCAGCCCAAGGAGGGGCCCTCGGCCGGAGTGACGGTGCTGACCGCCATGGCCTCGATCCTGACCGGCAAGCTGGTGAAGGACGACCTGGCCATGACCGGCGAGATCACCCTGCGCGGCAAGGTGCTGCCGGTCGGCGGGGTCAAGGAGAAGGTGCTGGCGGCGCACCGCGCCGGGCTGCGGCGCGTCCTGATCCCGAGGCGCAACGAGGTCGACCTGGACGACGTGCCCACGCACCTCCGGGACGAGATGGAGATCGTCCTGCTGGAGTCGATCGACGAGGTGCTGCGGGAGGCGCTCCCCGGCCTGGCCGACCTGGCGGGGCCGGCCGGGCTGGCCGGCTCCGTCGAGCAGGTCGAGGCGGGTGACGTCAGCGGCGGCCCGCGAGCTCGCGCTCGACGATCCGGCGGTGGGCGTCCAGCTCCACCCGGTCGTCAAGCGGATCGAGGCGGCGTCCGAGGGCGCGCTCGATGACGAGGTCGGCCAGGTGCGGGTTCTTGGGCAGCAGGCTTCCGTGGAGGTAGGTGCCGAAGAGGTTGCCGACGGCGACGCCCTCGGTGCCGTCGTCGCCGTTGTTCCCGTAGCCGCGCAGGACGCGGCCCAGCGGACGGACGCCCTCGCCCAGGAAGGTGCGGCCGCTGTGGTTCTCGAATCCGACGAGCGTGGTCGGCTCCAGGTCCAGCGATTCGTCGGCCCTGGCGACGACGTCGCCGATGTAGCGCCGGCTCCCCGCCTCGGTCCTGACGTCGATGAGGCCGATGCCGGGCAGCCGCTCGCCCGTCGCGGTCTGGTAGTAGTGGCCGAGCAGCTGGTAGCCGCCGCAGACGGCCAGCACTGCGGCGCCTCGGCGGACGGCCCCGGCCAGCGGCTCCGCCTTGGTCTCCAGCAGGTCGTCGTAGACCAGGGCCTGCTCGCGGTCCTGGCCGCCGCCGAAGAAGAACACGTCGACCTCGTCGAGGCCGGCGGCCTCCCCTTTCCCCAGCTCTACGACCCGAGCCTCCAGGCCCCGCCATCGCGCGCGCTGGTACAGGGTCAGGATGTTGCCCCGGTCGCCGTAGATGTTCATCAGGTCCGGGTACAGCCAGCCGATCGTGAGGGCGCTCTCGCCAGCGCGGGTCACGTCGCCCAGTATGGCCGCAGCCAGCCCCTGCGCACCAGCAGCGCCCGCAGCTCCAGCATGGCCGTGTAGGTACAGAGCAGGAAGCCCTCGCCACCGCTCGGGACCGCGCCGAGGAGGCGGTCGAGGGCGCCGTCGAGCTGCGGGGCCGGCGGCTCCGCCGCGCTCACCCCGGCGTACTTGAGGCGGACCGCCAGGTCGTGCGCGCGCGTGCCGGTGGGCACCACCACCGCCGCCCGGCCGGCCAGCAGCTCGAAGTCGACGTCCCAGATCCAGGAGACGTCGCGGCCGTCGGCGATGCGGTCGTTCAAGCCCACCAGGAAGTGGCGTCCGTGGGCGCGCTCGGATTCGCGCAGCAGCTCGTTGAACCCCGTGGGGTTCTTGGCCAGCATCATCGTGAACCGGCGTCCGTCGTGCTCGAAGCGCTCCTGGCGCCCGAACGCGGCTGCGACGGCCCGCAGGCGCTCGGCCATGTAGGCGGGCTCGAGCCCGAGCGCGCTGCCCGTGGCGAACGCCCCCACCACGTTGTACACGTTGTAGAGGCCGCCCAGCGGGACCTCGAGGCGGCTCGACCCGGCCGTGACCCCGAGCCTGTCCAGGCCGTCGAGCTCCACGTCGCGCCCGGCCACCGCGGGCTGCGGGCGGTCGAAGTCGCCGGCTGGGCAGCGGTAGACGCCCTCGTGACCGCAGTACACGAGTTCGAACCGGAGCGTCGCCCCGCAGCGCGGACACGTGCGGGCGTCGGCCGCGTGGGGCAGCTCGCGCCTGGCCACACGGGGATCGTCCAGCCCGTACCAGGCGGGGGTGCGCGACAGGCCCAGGCCGATCTCCGCCACCCGCGGGTCGTCCGCGTTGAGCACCGCGACGCCGCCGGGCGGCAGCTGCTCGAGGGCCCCGTGGATCGTCCGCGCGAGCAGCTCGAGCTCGCCGTACCGGTCGAGCTGGTCGCGGAACAGGTTCCCGACCAGCACCGCCCGCGGCCGCATCTCCTCGACCGCGGCCGGCAGCGTGGCCTCGTCGATCTCGAACACGCCCCAGTCGGCGCGGAGTCGGCCGTCGAAGCCCGCCCGCGCGACCACGGCCGCGGTGGCGCCCGAGATGAGGTTGGCCCCGGACCGGTTGGCCACGACCTGCTGGCCCTGCCCCTCGAGGAGGCTGGCCACCAGCCGTGACGTGGTCGTCTTGCCGTTGGTGCCGGTGACGAGCACCGCCCCCTCGCGAAGGTCGGCGGTGAGCCGGCGCAGCACACTCGGGTCGATCGCCCTGGCCACGTCGCCGGGCAGGGTGGTGCCGCCGCCGCGGCGGCTGGCACGTGACAGCGTACCCGTGGCCCGCCCCGCGAGCACGGCCAGCCCGGTGCGCATCACCCCGGCCGGCTCCACGGTCCCAGCGGTCGGGCCACCGCCGTCCAGCCGGCGGAAGCTCCCGCCCGGACCGCGGACTCGGCCTCGGCTCGGGTGCGGCAGCGGCGGAAGAACGCCGCGCCGCTGCCCGTCAGGTGCCAGCCTGGCCCCAGCATGTCCGCGAATTCTGCCAGGCGTGGCTCGACGGCGAACGCTGCCCTGCGGAGCTGGTTCGGGCCGGCGCCGCCGACCTCGTCCCACCTCCGGTACACGTCGCCGGTGGAGACCGGGAAGCCCGGCCAGACGACGGCGTACCACCCGGTGTCGGGGGCGACCGGCTGGAGGCGCTCGCCGAGCCCCGTGCCGATGGCAGATCCGCCGTACACGAGGAACGGGACATCGGCGCCGAGACCGGCGGCGATCGGGGCCAGGTCGCATCTGAGGCCGTAGACCCGGCTGAGGCCGCGCAGCGCGGCCGCCGCGTCGGCGCTGCCGCCGCCCAGGCCGGCGCCGATCGGGATGCGCTTGACGAGGCGGAGGCGTGCCGGCAGGTCCCGGCCCGCGGCCTCGGCCAGCGCTCGCTGAGCGCGAAGGACCAGGTCGTCGGGGACGCCGCCCTCGAGGTGGGTCAGCGCGGCCGTCTCGACGATGAGGAGGTCGTGCAGCGAGATGGCCTGGAAGCGGGTGCGGATCTCGTGATGGCCGTCGGGCCGCCGGCCCAGGACGGCGAGGTCGAGGTTGAGCTTGGCGTGGGCGGGAACGGCGACGGCGGCAACGTCGGCATGGCCGGCCGGGGGGTGCGGGGTCAATCGGGGAGGCGGAGGCCGGAACGGTAGCGCCGGCCGTTCTCCTGGTAGTGCTGGGCGGTGGCTCCCACCCACTCCGCGGACGACCCGGACAGCTCCTTCCTGACGCCGGCGGGCACGCCGACCGCGAGATGGCCAGCGGGCACCTCTCTGCCCTCTCCCAGGACGGCGCCGGCTGCCAGCATGGCGCCGGCCCCGAGGCGGCTGCGCTGCAGCATGATCGAGCCCGTGCCGACCACCGCTCCGTTCTCCACGACGCAGCCCTCGATACACGCGTGGTGGCCGATGGTGGCGTTTTCGCCGATGAGGGTGGGCAGCCCGGCGGAGCAGTGAACGACCGCGTTGTCCTGGACGTTGCTGCCGGCGCCGACGACGATCGCCGCGTGGTCACCTCGCAGCACCACCCCGAACCAGACGCTCGCTCGCGGCCCGACCTCGACGTCACCGATCAGCGTCGCGGTGGGGGCGACGAAGGCGTCCGCATGCACGCGAGGCCGCCTGCCGTCGAGCTCGAACTCGGGCATTGACCTATAATCCTAGCCTCGTGCTGATCCCCAACCGGAGGTCGATCCCTGGCTAACACACCGTCCGCCAAGAAGGACGCGCGAAAGAGCGCGGTCCGCGCCCAGCGCAACCGGTCGATCAGGTCGGCCGTCAAGACCAAGGTCACCAAGTTCCGGCGCGCAGCCAGCGAGCAGGCATCGGGCCTGCAGGGGCTGGCCGTGGTCGCCGTCTCGGCCCTCGACCGAGCCGTTACCAAGGGCGTGCTGCACCGGAACAACGCGGCCAGGCGGAAGTCCCGCCTGATGAAGCGGCTGAACGGGGCCGCCCAAGCGCAGCAGCAGGCGCCCGTGGCACCGGCCGCCCCGCCCCGCGTCGCTCCGAAGACCACCAGGACCCGGTCCCGGACCAGTCGCTGACGGCCCCGGACTCATGCGGTCCGGAGTCAGAGCCTGGCCAGGACGGCTTCGAGGCCGGGCCCTGCCTCGATCTGGCCTGACTTGACCTCCCACTCGTAGGTCAGCAGGGCGCGCAGGCCGGCCTCGAGCTGTTCGACGCTCACCGTCCGGGCGGCGTCGTAGGCGCGCTGCACGACGAAGGGATGCTCCCGCATCTGCGACTGCACCGCGGGCAGAGACTCGCCCCGGTCCTGGCGGGCCTTGACGTCCAGGACCAGGGCGAGGTGCCTGGCCAGCCGGTAGGCCACCAGGGTCGGCTGCTCCCGCTCCAGGAGACCTGCGAGAACGCGCCAGGCGGCGGCGTCCGGGCGGGGCAGCAGGTGGTCCATCAGCCGGAAGACGTCGTCCTGGCGCCCGGCCACGACCAGCTCGTCGATCGCGTCGCGGTCGAGCCGGTTTCCGCTCGCCTGGTACGCGGCCAGCTTGCGGAGCTCCGAGTCGATCACGCCGAGGTCAGGCCGGGCCACCCGGACCAGGGCGGCGCCGGCCGCTGCCGGCAGCCCCATCTCGCGGGTGCGATTGCCGATCCACGCGCGGAGCGCCGCCTGTTTCAACGGCTGGTGCTCCTGGACCCTGCCTCCGGCCGACGCCGCCGCCTTGAGCAGCCGGCTGGTGGCCCCGAGCCGGCCGGTCACCGCGATCAGGACCCGGGTGGAGTCGGGGACGTCGGCCAGGGCCGGCGCCAGGCCGTCGGCTCGCCGGACGGCGACGCCGCGCACGGCGACGACCCGGTAGGGATCCAGGAAGGGCACCTGTATTACGGCGTCCCGGAGGCGGCCGGCCGTCAGGCCGGCAGGGTCGAGCGATTCGAACCCGAACTCCGAGACCAGCTCCTTCCGCCAGTCCTCCAGGGTGCGCCTGGACTCCTCGTCAACGAGGAAGCTCTCGTCGCCGTGGAGCAGCACGAGCGGACGGGAGCTGGGCCTCGGCATCCGAGGAGGGTACCCTGTCCGGCCTCCGCCCGGTCCCGGACCTCGTCAGAGGGGCAGCACGATGGTCCCCTCCTCGCTGGTGCGGCTCAGCGCCGCCCTGGGCAGGTTGCGAGCGAGTGCGCCGCCCGTGTCGGAGACCACCAGGCGCGAGGGCCTGGCTGCGGCCATCAGCCGGGCGGCCGGGCCGCTGCGACCCGCATCCGGCAGCAGCAGCGCGACGCAGCGCCCGGCCAGGCGCGCGGCCGCCGCGGCCTGGCCGTCCGGGTCCAGGTCGGCGAAGTCGCAGAACGTGGCACCGCTCGGCCCGACGACGCGCAGCGCCATCTGCCCCGGCTGCGGCGGCCGCGGCTCGGGGCTCAGGACCTGGAGCCGGAGGCCCCCCAGCACCACGTCCTCGCCGGCGTGCACGGTGAGCACGGTGGCGCCCCTGGTCGCCTCGGCCAGCGCCGCCGACCGCCACATGGTCCCGGCCGGGTTTCCGTCGGGCACGACGACGACACGCGCCGGGTACGAGAGGCCCACCAGGCCGCCCACGTGCCCGATGCCGGGACCCGTGATGACGAGGCCCGCCAGGCGGTGGTTCCACGGCGGCAGCCGCGATCCCAGCTCGTCGGCCAGGCGGGCGGGGCTGGAGCCGCCGTCGACCAGGACGTACCCATCTGGTCCGCTCAACAGGACGGCCTGGCCGCGGCCCACGGCGAGGACTGCGGCGGAGTAGTCGGGCCTCGCCCAGGCGGCCACCTCCCCTCCGGCTATCACCAGCGGGGCCAGCACCGCCGCGATGATGGCGAGACGGCGGGATCGCCCGTCGGCTCGTGCGGCGGCGACGGCGCCGCCGACCGCCGCGTAATAGGCGATGCCAACGGCGGGCGGTACCGGCGGCGACGGGAAGGAGGCGGCCGGCGCTCGCGCCAGCACCGAGGCCACCTGCTCCAGATAGGCCAGCAGGCCGGCCAGCGGCACGACCAGCAGGCGGCCAAGGTCGGGCAGGGCCGCCAGGGGCGCCACGAGCAGGCCCGCCCCCACCATGAGGGGCAGCAGCGGCAGGACCGCCGCGTTGGCCAGGGGGGCGACGGGTGACAGGACGTGGAAGGTGTCGGCCATCAGGGGCACCGTGCCCACCTGCGCCGCGCACGTCACGGCGAACGGCTCTCTGAGCCATCCAGGAAGCCAGCGCAGGCGCCGCTCGATGGAGGGCGTCAGCAGCAGGATGGCCGCCGTGCCGACGAACGAGAGCTGGAAGCCGACGTCCCCGGTGAGATCGGGGCGCCACGCCAGCATGGCGGCGGCGGTCGCGGCCAGCGAGGTCCACACGTGGGTGGGCCGGCCGAGTCGCGCGGCCACCAGTGTGAGGCCCCCCATCGCGGCCGCCCGGAGCGCCGCCGGCGTGGCGCCCCCGGCCAGGGCATACAGGGCGATGAGCGCGAGCGCCGGCACCGCGGCGGCACGGCCCAGCACCGGGGTGAGGGCGCCCAGCACCAGGCGGGTGAACACGGCGACCTTCAGGCCGCTGAGCACGAGCAGGTGGACGAGACCGGTCGCCACGAGGTCCCGCTCCAGCCCGGGCGGGACGCCCGTCCGGATGCCCAGCACCACGCCCACGAGGACGTCCGAGTGCGGTGGCGGCAGCAGCTGGTCGACCGCCTGCCGGTAGCGGTCTCGCAGCCAGCCCGGCAACAACCGCGGTCCGCCAGCCCTGCTCAGGACGCTGAGCGTGGCGCCCCGCATCTCGAGGTAGGCGCCCTGGCGGGCGGCGTAGGCTCGTCGGTCGAAGCCCGGCTGGTCTCGGGGCAGGTCGAGGCGGCCCAACAGCTCCACCTCGTCGTCCATGGTGGCGTCCGTGGCACCGCGCACGAAGGCGATGACGTTGCCGGCCGGCCGCCGCGGGCCGCCGCTCGTGGCGACACGGTCGGGGGCGACGATGACCTCCACCCCGGCGGCGAGCAGTCGGGGATCATCGACGATCCTCCCCTCGACCAGCGCCCGCTGCCCGACCAGCGCGGCGGCCCGACCCGCGGCCGCAGGATCTCCGGCAGGCAGCTCGGCTCGGGCGACCCCGAGCAGGCAGGCCACCAGGGCCAGGGCGATGGCGGCCGGCCTGACCGCGAGAGCCACCACTGCGCCCAGGGCTGCGACCACGATCGCGGCGGCGCCGAGAGCGTGCACGCCGGGGAACGCGGTGCCGGCGACGGTGACGCCGGCCGACCAGGCCAGCAGGCAGGCAAGCGCCGGCGTCATACGCGCAGGTACTTGCGGGCGACCAGGTAGTCGGCCTCGCTCATGTTGAGGACGTCCACCAGTTCGCGGGTGCTGCTGAACCCCCCGTACTCGGTGCGGTACCGGACCGCGGCCGCCGCCAGCTCCTGCGTGAAGCCAGGAATGGCGGCGAGCTCGTCCTGGGTGGCGGCGTTCAGGTCCACCGGCGAGATGCGGGCGGTGCTGGCGGAGGTGCCGGAGCGGACCGGCGTTCCGAGCCTGGGGACCTTGACCTCCTGGCCGTCCTTCAGGACCTGGGCCAGATCGGGCAGCCGGCTCGGATCGGCGGCGGCCGTGATGCCGCCAGCCGCGGCGATGGCCGCCGAGACCCGGTCACCCTTGGCCACGCGGTACAGGCCCGGACGCGTCACGGCGCCGGACACCTGGACCAGGAGCCCGCCCGGCGGCGGCAGCCCGGCCGTGCCCTCGCCATCGGCGCCGGCCCCGCCTCCGGCATCGGCAGCCGCAGCCGGGCCAGGCGCACCGGACAGGGACGTCGAGGCCGACGGCGATGCGTAGACCAGGACCGCCACGACCAGCGCCACGGTGACGACCGGCGGTGCGACGGCCACGAGCAGGACGAGGTGGCGCGGGCCTAGCGACAGGCGGGCGGCGAGCGAGGCGAGGAGGGAGAGGGCTGAGGAGCGCATGACCGCAGAGTAGATGGCTCCGAGAAGCACGCCCAGGCAGGCTGTTAAGGCCCACTCGATGGCGGCGGTACCCTGGACACACCGCGCGCCTGCCACCCCTCCCCCAAACCTCCCACCCTCGGGGGGAGGCGGAGGGCAGAATACGAGCGGGCCTGACGGCGGGCAAGACGTCCCGTAAAGAGCGCAGGCCAGGACGGACACAGAACCGCGCACTGGGGCGTGGCCAAGAGGTAAGGCAGCGGACTTTGGATCCGTCACCGGAGGGTCGAATCCTCCCGCCCCAGCCAACTTCCGATTTTCGAACCGCGGCGGCCGCCTCCCGCGCCGACCGTGGCCGCCAGCCGCGCCACAATGTCGAAGGGCTGGCGGTAGTTGGGGGTGAGCTTCCCGGCCCGCAGGCGCTCGTGTGCCCTTGGATGGCCAGCGCGCCCGACTGGGCTCGTGTAACGGCACACGAGTCTCTAGACGCGGAGTGCCAGGCACAAGCCGAGGACGACCAGTGGGCCCGCCTGCGCGTTCTTCTATCGGGAGGTAGTTGAAATCAGCATCACGAGCAGCAGCAATCGAAGGGCAGCACCCATCGTCGTGACGTCCGTGATGGTCCTCGGCCTGGTCGCATGTGTCGTCCTGTTGTTCGGCTTCGCGCTGTCAAACATCCTGAGGCTGCCCCACCTGCTCTCGCTGGAGCAGCAGTATCGATCCACGCCGGTCTGCGCGACGGGCGGAGACCTGGCAACAGAGCTGAACAGTGCGGCCGCAGGATCGTGTCGCGCCAGGGTGGCGCCAGCCGTCGCGGAGGTCTCGCTCGGCGGGGACCTCGCACCGGACACGCTCACCTTCATCCTCGCGGACGGACCTCGGATCCAGGCCGACGTCGCGAGGGGCACCAACGGCTGGTCCCGCGGACAGCAAGTGACGCTGGAGTTGTACCGCGGCGACGTCAGGGCCCTCCAGACGAGCTTCGGCTGGATTATGAGCGGCAGCGACCCGGACTCTCAGGTCCAGGACGCATGGACGTTCCCGTTCCTGATCCTGGCCGGCGTGGTGACACTGCTCCCGAAGCTCGTCCTCATCAGAGGCCTCATCTCGCTCATCGTCCGGGGCCCCGGCTGAGAACTGGCTACGAATGGTGGAACAGGACAGCCTTCTCGCGACGGTCGTGAGGTGGGTCCGATCCGAAGAGAACATTCGCCTCCTGGTTCTGACGGGCTCGCAAGCTGATCCTCGGGAGCGAGACAGCCTGTCTGACCTGGACATCGAGCTCTACGTCCGCGACAACCGGTCGCTCCTCCGGCGTGTGGATTGGTATCACCAGTTTGGCGAGGTCCTGGTCGTCGAGGCCCTGCGGAACCCTGGATGGCATCCGACGCGACTGGTCTACTACGCCGGCGGCAAGATCGACTTCATGATCGCGCCGGCGGCCGTTCTCGACAGGGGCGTCCGCTACCGCGGTCCCTATCGGGTCCTGGTGGACAAGGATGGGCAGGCGCATCGGCTGGGAACGGACCCGGATCAGTCTGGTCACCCCCCCAGGGCCAGCGATTACGAGACGTGCGTCAACTGGTTCTACGCGGCGGCGCTGATGTGTGCCAAGTGCCTGGTGCGACGAGAGCCCTGGGCGGCAAAGTACCGGGATTGGGACCTCAAGGTGCAGCTGCTGCAGATGATCACCTGGGACCACAAGGCCAGGTATGGATGGGACTACGACACTCGATATCTGGGCCGACGTCTTCATAACTGGCTCGACGTCGACCTGGCCGCTTCGCTGAATGCCTGCTGGGGGGCATTCTCAGAGGAGAGCATGAAGGCGGCGCTGCTGTCGTCTGTCGATCTATTCGACAAGCTGAGCACTCGAACCGCGGCAGCGCTGAACATCGACGCCTTTGACAGCAGCAGAGTCCGATCCGAGATCAGGAGAGTCCTCGACCTGCGGCATCGCTGACTGCGGGGCCGATGTTCAACCTGACAGCCCGAAGCCGGCCGCCTTCAGGTTGCCCTCGAAACGGTCGACGTAGGGCTGCAGCATCGCTCGCTCCTCGCTATCGATCTGGATCGTATCGACGTTGTCGACAGCGGCCGAGTCGGTGTCGAACCTGGCGAGGGCGGCCTTCGTCCGATTGGCATCGTGAGCCTGTTTGGCCATCAGAACGGCCTTCTCGTCAGCAACCACAGCCGCGACGGCCCTGGAGATCGCGACCTCGTGAGGAGGAACGTCCTTCGGCTGCACGGCTTGCAGCATGGTCTGGACCTTGGGGTCGAGCGTTGTGAACATGGCCAGGCTGCCGGCGACGTCACCTGCTTCCTCCCGGTTGCCGAGTGTGGTGTAGACGCTCATCACGTCCATGAAGGCCGCGGTGGCGTGCATCTCATCGCGCTGGACGCCGAGGCCCGCGTCCGCGGCGTCCAGGGCCGCAATCATCGACTCCACTCGCCGCTGAGGCTGGTCGAGGTTCGAACGAAACGGTGCCATCAGGGGGTTCTGGGCCGTGGCCCGGAGCGCCCCGTCAGCGCTGCGCAGCCCGGCCCGATCCGACCGGATCTCCGCTCGGGCCTGGTCCTCTCTGGCGACGTACGAGTCCGCCGCCTGCTTGATCTGACCGAAGCTGGCGCTGGAACTGGCGCTGAGGGGCGGGGCGCTCGATGTGAGCTTGAGCACGCTGTCGTAGTCCAGTGCGTGCTTCCCAGCGCTCTGCAGTGCCACGTTCGCGACGCTCCTGGCGTCACCGGTCACCAGCACCCCATGGCCGACGAAGTACGAGACTCCAGCCACGACGATGACGGCCACAACAGCAATCGCCACCACCTTCCCCATGATTGCCAGGTCCCCCCTTTTCAGACACGACAGGAGCCGTGAGACTGCCAGATCCGCCTGCGCCATGTCAAGGTCCTCCGGCCCCGTCAGGCAGACGTCCGACGCAGTCCCTCGTCGGTCCTCGCTGCGCGACGATAGGGGCGATGAGCGAGCATCGGATGCCCGAGGAGGTCATTCGCCACTACCGCGACGAGTTCGACGAGGATCAGCGCCTCGCGCACGGGCTCGGCGAGCTGGAGCTGCTGCGGACCCGTGAGATCGTGTGCCGCCACCTGCCCGACGGGCCGCTGCGCGTCCTCGACGTCGGCGGCGCGACCGGCGTCCACGCCGCCTGGCTGGCGGAGGACGGGCATCGGGTCCACGTCCTCGACCCCGTGGCCACTCAGGTCGCCCGGGTCGTCGAGTCGCCGGGGGCGCGAGCCGGCCGCATCACGGCGGAGGTCGGCGATGCGCGCCGGCTCCCGTTCGAGGAGGCGTCCTTCGACGCGGTCCTCCTGCTCGGTCCGCTGTACCACCTGACCGAACGCGAGGAACGCCTGACTGCGCTCGCGGAGGCCCGGCGGGTCGTGAGGCCGGGCGGCCCCGTCTTCGCTGCCGCCATCTCGCGGTTCGCTTCGCTGTTCGACGGCCTCGCGAGGGGCTTGCTGTTCGAGCCGGGCTTCGAGGACATCGTCGAGCGCGACCTGCGCGACGGCCAGCACCGCAACCCGACCGGCCATCCGCGCTGGTTTACGACGGCCTACTTCCACCATCCCGACGAGCTGGAGGAGGAACTCCGTACGTCAGGCCTGCACGTCCGCGAGGTGCTCGGCGTCGAGGGCCTCGCCGGCTGGCTCGAGCACCTGGCGGACCGCTGGGCAGACCAGGCCGCGCGGGAGGCCATCCTTCGCTCGGCGCGGGTGGTGGAGGCCGACGCCTGCCTCCGCGGTCTGAGCGCCCATCTGCTCGGGGTCGCCGCCCGGCCGGCGTAGGTCATCCTCGCGACAGCTGGTCCTGCCTGGTGATGGAACTGTACGGGCGAAGTGTAGTGACTGTACGTGGTGGAACAGGAGACTGCACCCTACCCTGTCGGCGGCAGCCGAGCCTGGGCTACAGGTCGTGGGCTGCCGGTCCAAATCCCACCTCCCCACCATCCTCCTCGAACTCGGCACGCCGCCGGCCGAGTCAGATGAGCGGCGTGCGAACCGCCCTGGCAGTCGGGCCCGCCCCGCCCCGCACGAGTCGGGCCAGCGGCAGAAGGTTCCAGGTCAGCCAGCCGCTTCCAGCTCGGCGCTGATGGCCTCCCAGCCAGCGTGCGGTTCATGGCGATGTGTCGGACGCAAGCAGCTTGCTGAGATCTTCTTGCCAGGTGGGTGTGGCATACGGCGGTTCGAAAATCGTCCAGGATGGCCAGCCAGCGATTCGAATTCGATCCTGACGAGCTCACTATCACTGGATCGCATTGTCTGGGAACCGGCCGCGCAATCAGCCAGCCCGGCGGCGCATGCGCTGGGCTGGCTGACCGGCACCCTGGACTTGGCCGGCGTCAGTCGGCGACCGTCTCGATATCCAGCGCGGCTGGGGTGGCCGGCGCCTGACCTGCCTTGCTGGTGGTCGCCGTGCGCTGGACCCAGATCGCGTGCCAGGCCGTGACCGACACCCAGGCCCACGCCGACAGGACCAGGAGGCGGTCCGTCCATCCTACGATGGCGACCACGCCGTGCGGCAGCTCCTGGGGCGGGGCGGATGGCAGCGCCCCCAGGGCCAGCACGAAGGTCGCCATCATCAGCGGGAAGCCCACCACGAAGAGGACCAGGCTGATCCAGGTCAGGTGTGCGCTCCACCGCAGCTGTCGACCGGCGCTCGACCACCCGGGCTCCCGGGCCAGCGTCCGGCTGATCAGCACCGCACCGATGGGAAGGGCGACGATGCCGAGCGCGCCAGCCAGCTCGTGCAGGGCCGGCTGGTTGAGGTCGAACGCGGCTGCCGCCGCCTGTCCGGCGCCTGAGACGACGAGCGCCGCCAGGCCCATGCGGCCGCTGCGGGTCTTGAGTTGGGACCTGATCGCGAAGGCCAGGGCCAGCGAGCTGAGGCCGTAGGCCACGAACATCGCCGAGAGCGCCGACGGGTAGCGGCCGTTGGCATACTCGCTCACCATCCGCCAGGCCGGGGAGTACTCCGGGCTGAGGACGTGCAGCGCGGCGAGAAGCGCCAGCGCCGCCGCCGTCGCAGCCATCGCTATGGCCGCTGCGGGGACCGAGATCTTGCGAGGATCGATAGTCGGATAGCCGTCGTTCATGGTCTTGGTCCCCCCGACTGCGAGTCAGCGTGCCGGCCGCCGCTGCTGCCCAGCGCCAGCGCCTCGTTCTGGTCGACCCGTGCCCTGACGGCGGCGCGCAGCGCCGCGATCGGAAGCGGCCGATCGAACGCGAACCTGAGCGTGCCGCGGGCGGCGAAGTGTTCCCGGAGCTCGCCCGGCACATCGCTGCGACCGGTGAGCCCGTACACGCCGACGTGGGCCTTGTTGACCGCGAAGTAGACCAACCGGCCGTGATGGTCGTAGTGCGGCATGCCGTAGCTGAGCTGTTCCTCGGCGCTGGGCGCCTCGCTCTTCACGATCGCGCGGAGCGTCCTGAGGTGCGGCTGAGCCGCTGCCGGCGCGGATGCAATGTACGTGTCCACCTCTCGGGGCCCCTGCTTGTCCATCACCGGATTACGCCTCCTGTGGTGCCGGCGCCCATGTGGCGCCTCTCACCAGGGACGTCGGAGCCACCCGCCGGTTCCGGACATCCGTCGGCGCCTCAGCCCAGCCGGGCGGCGCGTGCGTGCAGGTAGCGCTGCTGGGGGAGGTTGGTCGTGCGTCGCGCCGCCTCCAGGTAGGAGTCCCGGGCGCCCGCGCGATCGCCGACCATCTCGAGCAGGTGGGCGCGCACGGCGGGGAGCCGGTGATCCTGGGCGATTCGCTCGTCCGCCTGGAGGCCGCCCAGGAGCTCGAGCCCACGCTCCGGGCCCTCGGCCATGGCCACCGCCACGGCGTGGTTAAGAGCCACCACGGGGTTGTCGGACATGCGCATCAGGAGCTCGTACAGCGCCACGATCTGCGGCCAGTCGGTCGCGTCCGCGTTCGGCGCCTCGTCGTGGATCGCCGCGATCGCCGCCTGGAGCTGGTACGGCCCCGTCGGACCGCGTGGCAGCGCCTCGGTGATGAGCGCGACACCCTCAGTGATCTGGTCGGCATTCCAGAGGGCCCGGTCCTGCTCGGCCATCGGGACCAGCTCGCCATAGGGCCCGGTCCGCGCCGCCCGGCGCGCGTCGGTCAGCAGCATGAGGGCCAGCAGCCCCGCCACCTCGGCGTCGTCGGGCAGGAAGCCGTGCAGCATGCGGGCCAGCCGGATCGCCTCGGTCGCCAGCTCGGCGCGGTGCAGCTCCGAGCCTGACGTGCTGGCGTATCCCTCGTTGAAGATCAGGTACAGCACGTGGAGCACCGCCGCCAGCCGTTCTGCCCTCTCCGGACCAGAGGGTATGCGGAATGGGATGCCGCTGTCCTTGATGGCCTGCTTGGCGCGCGTGATGCGCCGAGTCATCGTCGCCTCCGGCGCGAGGAAGGCGCGCGCCACCTCCGCCGTGGTGAGGCCGCCGACGGCCCGGAGCGTGAGCGCGATCTGCGAGGCAGTCGACAGTGACGGGTGGCAGCACATGAACAGGAGGATGAGCGTGTCGTCCGAATCCGCGGTCGCCTGGTCGGCGGCCGGGGCCAGCCATTCCTCGGGCAGCATGCGCATCACGACGTCGGTCTCCCGCCGGTGACGCGCCTGCTCGCTGCGCAGCAGGTCGGTCAGCCGGCGCGAGGCCACCGTGATCAGCCAGGCGCGGGGATTGGCCGGAATGCCGTCCTTGGGCCACCGGGTGGCGGCCGCGAGCAGCGCCTCCTGTGTCGCGTCCTCCGCGGTGTCGAAGTGCCCGTACCGGCGCACCACCGCGCCGAGGGC
>DATFRD010000297.1:0-10953 GCA_035263645.1 Candidatus Dormiibacterota bacterium
TGGTCGACGAGCAGCACCGCTTCGGCACCCGCCAGCGAGAGCTGCTGAGGCAGAAGTCGGCGGCGGGCCGGCCGCACTTCCTGGCCATGACGGCGACGCCGATCCCGCGCTCGCTGGCGCTGGCCCTGTACGGCGAGATGAAGCTGTCGGTGATGGACGAGATGCCGCCGGGGCGCACCCCGGTCGACACCCGCGTTGTCGCCCCGGACGACAGGCAGCGGGCCTACGACCTGGTGCGCCAGGAGGTCCGGCAGGGCCGTCAGGCATTCGTGATCTGCCCGCTCATCGAGGAGTCGGAGACCGTGGAGGCCAGGGCGGCGACTGTCGAGTTCGAGCGGCTGCGGACCAGGGTCTTCCCGGACCTCCGGCTCGGCCTGGTGCACGGGCGCATGCGCGACAAGGACTCGGTGATGCGTGCCTTCCGGGACGGTCAGAGCGACGTGCTCGTGGCCACCTCTGTGGTCGAGGTGGGGGTCGACATCCCCAACGCTACCGTGATGATGGTCGAGGGGGCGGACAGGTTCGGGCTCGCCCAGCTGCACCAGCTCCGGGGCCGGGTCGGTCGCGCCTCGGCCCGATCGTACTGCCTGCTGCTGGCCGACGACCCTGCGGCCGCCAGCATGGGCCGGCTGGAGCTGCTGGCTCAGACCAGCGACGGCTTCCGCCTGGCCGAGGAGGACATGCTGGTGCGCGGCGCCGGCGAGCTCCTGGGCGCCCGCCAGCATGGCATGAAGGACGTCGCCATGCAGGCGCTGCAGGAGCCGGAGCTCCTCTCGGAGGTCCGCCAGGAGGCCGAGGCGCTCGCGGCGGAGGACCCCGACCTCGGCCGCTGGCCGGCGCTGTGGCGGGCGGCCGAGCGACGGCTGGAGCAGACGTCGATAAGCTGATCCCCGCGATGGGTGAGATCACACCGGTTCCCGCCGAGCTGCTCCGCCGGCTGATCCGCTTCGACACCACGAATCCACCTGGCCTGGAAGGCCTCTGCGTCGCCTACCTGAGGGGGCTCTTCGACGCTGCCGGGGTGACCTCGCAGGTGCTGTGCGACTCGGCGGAGCGGCCCAACCTCGTGGTGCGGGTGCCGGGTCGAGGCCAGGCGCCGCCCCTGCTCATGCAGGGCCACGTCGACGTCGTCACGACCGCCGGCCAGAAGTGGTCCCGGCCCCCCTTCGCGGGCGACATGGTGCGCGGCTGGGTGTGGGGCCGCGGCGCCCTCGACATGAAGGGGGGCGTCGCGATGATGGTCTGCGCGCTCCTGCGCTGCGTCGAGGACGGCCGGCCGCCCGCCGGCGATGTGGTGCTCTGCTGCCTGGCCGACGAGGAGGCCGGCGGCACCCACGGCGCGCAGTTCCTGGTCGAGCGGCACCCAGAGCTCTTCGCCGGGATCCGGCACGGGCTCGGCGAGGGCGGGGCGACGACGCAGCACCTGGGCGGGACGTCCTTCTACCCGATCATGGTCGCCGAGAAGCGGGCGTGCCGCCTGCGTATCACGGTGCGCGGGCCGGGCGGCCACGCCTCCCGGAGCCACCGCGGGGGCACCATGGCCGCGCTGGGCCGACTCCTCACCGCGCTGGACGGGACCCGCCTCCCCGTGCACGTCACCCCGGCCGCAGCGGGGTACGTGCGCGGGATCGCCGAGGGCTCCGGCGAGCCCGCCCGCTCGCGCCTGCTGGAGCTCCTCGATCCCCGCCGGACCGACGCCGTGCTGGAGTCGCTGGACGAGGCGGGGCGCTTCGACCCCGTCCTCCGGCACACCATCAACGCGACAGTGGTCGCGGCCGGCCAGAAGATCAACGTCATCCCGTCCGTGGCCACTGTCGACCTGGACGGCCGGATGCTGCCCGGCTTCGAGCCAGACGAGTTCGTGGCCGAGGTGCGCGCCGTGATCGGCCCCGAGCCCGAGGTCGAGGTGCTCGGCGTGGGCCCACGCCTCAAGGAGTCGGAGCAGGGACCCTTCTACCGGCTGCTGTGCCGGGTGCTGCGCGAGTTGGAGCCCGCGGCCGTCCCCGTCCCGCTGCTGATGACGGGCGCCACCGACCAGCGCCACTTCGCCCGCCTGGGCATCGAGGGGTACGGCTACCTGCCGCTCCGCCTGCCGCCGGGCTTCGGACAGGAGACCGTCCACGCGGCTGACGAGCGGGTGCCCGCCGCCGCGCTGGACTTCGGCACGGACGCGCTCTACCAGGTCCTCCAGCGGTACCGGTAGCCGGGAAAGAAAGCCCCGCTAGGAGCGCTGCGCTCCTAGTTCCCCCCACCGGCCCTGGCGGGCCACCTCCCCCGCCAGGGGGGAGGGACTCCGAACCGCCGGCTCTTACGCGGAGGTCGGCAGGAGCTCCGGGGCCGGGGCGGTCACGACCATGCGGATCGCGTCCCCCTCCTCACCGAGCTCGAAGCTGAGGAATGGGCAGCACCGCCGCTCCGCGTCCACCAGCCAGCGCAGCCGCCGGGCCACGTCTGGGCTGGCTCGGTAGCGCACCGTCAGCCCGGCGCCCTCCACCCGCCGCTCGAGCTCGTCTGCGGCCAGCTCACGCCACTGCGCGACCCGCTCGCGCAGCTCGTCCGGGTCGAGCGTGCACGCGTACGCCGGTCCCATCTCATCGCTCACCCGCTCACAGTACCCCGACGAGGGCGGCGGAGAGGCTGCGATCCCGGCAGCGCGACCGGGACGTCAGCCGACGGACGGAGTGCCGGTCGCCCGCCAGGACGAGGTGGCACAGCACAGGGGCCGAAGCAGCCTGTCCATGAGGCTCACGATCGTCATCTTCAGCTCTAGCCGGGTGCCAGGCTCCCAGCCCTCGGGAGTGAGCGCCTGGTAGATCGTCAGAGCCTCGTCGCTGGTCAGGATGGCTCTCGCCACGGCCCGCGCCTGGCCCTCGAGACAGGCCGTCGCCTCGGCGGGATCGATCTCCAGCATCTGCTCCAGCCGAGTCCTGGCGTCCGAGTCCAGCCGGTCCAGGCGGTCCAGGATCCAGGCGGCGTGCTCGAGCAGGCGGTTCTCCTCCGGCTGGCCGGCGCCCGCCGTCGGGGTCGAGACGGATAACGGGTTGGTGACCACTCTCAAAGAGGCGAACGTGTCAGGGCCCATTAACGGTACACATTCAGCGATGTTCGTTCGCGACACACTTGGCGACCGGCAAGCAGCTCGTCCAACGGCGGGCGGCCCTCGGGCGGCCAGCTTGCTGATGAGCCAGTGAACTATCGCGTCCCACGGGCCGGGTTACCCTCAAGCCAGAAGGATGGAAACGGTGAGGCTCACGCGGTACAGCCACGGCGCCGGTTGAGCCTGCAAGCTCAGCCCGGTGGAGCTGGGGCAGGTGCTGAGCGCGCTCCCGCCGGTCGACGACCCCAGGGTGCTGGTCGGGGCGACGACCGGGGATGACGCCGCTGTCTTCCGGGTCTCGGAAGACCGTGCGCTCGTGTCCACGGTCGACTTCTTCACGCCCATCGTCGATGGGGCGGAGGCCTACGGCGCGATCGCGGCCGCCAACAGCGTGAGCGACATCTACGCGATGGGCGCCACGCCCCTCTTCGCCCTGAGCCTGGTCGCGTTTCCCCGCGACCAGCTGGGCAGCGGCCTGCTGGAGCGCATCGTGGCCAGCGGGGCGGCCAAGCTCGCCGAGGCGGGGGTGCCCGTGGTGGGCGGGCACAGCATCGACGACCCCGAGCCCAAGTTCGGCTACGCGATCACAGGGTGCGCGCACCCCGACCGGCTGGTGACCCATGCGGGCGCGCGTGCCGGCGACCTCCTCTACCTGACCAAGCCGCTCTGCAGCGGGCTCGTGGCGACGGCCGTGAAGCGCGGCCTGTGCCCGCCCGACCTGGAGGAGCGCGCCGTGGCCGTCATGACCCACCTGAACCGGCAGGCGTCCCTGGCCATGGTGGCGGCCGGAGCAGCCGCCGCGACGGACGTGACCGGGTACGGGCTGATCGGCCATCTCCGGAACCTGCAGGTCGGCGCGGACATCCGCCTGGGCAACGTCCCCGTGCTGGACGGGGTAAGGGAGCTGGCTGCCGCGGACCTGTTCCCCGGCGGCACGCGGCGCAACCACGTCTCCGCGCGCGACTACGTGGACTGGGACGGCGTGGCCGAGCCCGAGCAGCTCCTGCTCTGCGACGCGCAGACGAGCGGCGGCCTGCTGGTGGCCATCCGGGCTGAGCGCGCGCCGGCATTCGAAGCGGCCATGGCGGACGCGCCCTACCCCGCCGTACGGATAGGAGAGGTGACCGATGGACCCGTTCGCGTCAGCCCTTGAGCAGGCAGCCGCCGTCCGCCGCGGGGAGGTGTCCGCCCGTGAGCTCGTCGCCTTCTTCCTGGACCGGATCGAACGGCTGAACCCGCGGCTCAACGCCTTCTGCCTGACCACGCCGGACCTCGCCCGCGACATGGCGGTGCGCGGCGGGGAGGGCCCGCTGGCCGGCGCCCCCACCTCGGTGAAGGACCTGAGCCCCATGGCCGGCTACCCGCTGACGTTCGGTTCGCGCGCTTTCGAGGACCAGGTGGCCGAGGTCGACTCGTTCGTCGTGAGCCGCATCCGGGCGGCCGGCAGCCCGATCCTGGGCCGGACGACCACACCCGAGTTCGGATCCCGGCCGGTCACCGAGTTCGGGCTGCACGGCACCGCCCGCAACCCCTGGGACCTGGATCGCACGCCCGGCGGCTCCAGCGGTGGCGCCGCGGCGGCCCTGGCCGCCGGCCTCTGCGCCTGGAGCCACGGCACCGACGGTGGCGGGTCCGTACGTATACCGGCCGCCTGCTGCGGCCTGGTCGGGCTCAAGCCATCGCGCGGGCGCATCTCGCCGGGGCCGCTGGTCGGCGAGGGCTGGGCGGGGCTCTCCACCCAGGGCGTCATCACGCGAACGGTGGCCGACGCCGGCGCCGCCCTGGACGCTCTGGCCGGCCACCTGCCCGGCGACCCCTACTGGGCGGAGCCCGAGGGCACCTACCGGATCACGCCCGAGCCCGGCCGGCTTCGGGTGGGCATGACGGCCACGGCCGAGGTGGGCGTGCACCCCGAGATCGAGGCCCTCGTACGCCGGACGGCGCGCGAGCTGGAGCGGCTCGGACACCGCGTCGAGGAGGGCGGGCCCGATACGGGCGCGTTCGGCGACCCGATGCGCCTGGTCGTGACCGCCGGCACCGGCACCTACGCGGTGGCCGACCGGTCCCTCCTGGATCCGATCAACGCCGCGATGATGGAGGCGGCGGAGCGCGCGACCGCCGCCGACTACGTCCGGGCGGTGAACGCGATCCGCAACCACTCGCGGGTGGTGGTCTCGTTCTGGGACGACCACGACCTCCTGCTGACGCCGACCCTGACGCAGCCGCCGCACCCGATCGGCCACTTCGCCGACCCCGAGCGCGCGCTGGCGGAGACGTTTGCGTGGATCCATTTCACCTATCCGTACAACTGCACCGGGCAGCCGGCCCTGAGCCTGCCGCTCGGGATGACCTCGGACGGCCTGCCGCTCGGCGTCCAGCTCGTGGGGCCGCCCCGCGGAGAGATGCTGCTGCTCGGGGTCGCCGCCCAGCTCGAGGAGGCGATGCCGTGGAGGGACCGGCGAGCGCTTGGCTTCGCCTGACGCTTGCAAGGGGGGGCGGGCCGGATGCAAGGGGGGGCAGGCCCCCCCTTCCGAAACCCCCCCTCTCCCCCCGTGCAAGGGGGGGCGGGCCCCCCCTTCCGGAACCCCCCCTTTGTCTGGGACATAGGGGGCACCTTCGGTGCATCCCTTCGGGGCTGTCTGTGGTGTCTTCGGCGTTGGGATCATGGACTCATACGCTCGGGCCAGGCCCTTGCTTGCCTGGCGCCCTTGTGTCTTTCCTCCTTTGGAATGAGCTTTTCTGATCGGGCGGCGGTTCGGGGGCGGGCGTCTCGCGGGGTCGCGGCTGGTGCTCACCTGCGGGTTGTGGGCGGAGACGCCGGCGGGCGGCGGCTGCACGCCCCGCGCGGCATCCGGCCGACGCAGTCTCTGGTCAGGGAGGCGATCTTCGACGTGCTGCGCGAGGTGGTGCCCGGCGCGGTCGTGCTGGACCTCTTCGCCGGGTCGGGCGCGCTCGGGATCGAGGCGCTGTCGCGCGGCGCCGCCAGCGCGGTCTTCGTGGACCGCGACCTGGAGGCGGTGCGCGCGATCGGCCGCAACCTGGAGTCGCTGAACATGGCGGCACGGGGGAGGGTGGTCAGGGGCGACGTGACGCGATGGCTTCCGCAGCACGCGGAGGACGTGCGGGCGGCGTCCCTGGTGCTGGTGGACCCGCCCTACAATGACCCGGTCTTGGAGCAGTCCCTGGCGTTGCTCGACGCGCTCGCCGTCGCCGGGACGACCATCGTGGTCGAGCACCCCCACCGCCGCCCGCTGCCCACGCTGGACCGACTCCGCGCCGACCGCGCGCGGCGCTACGGAGACACCTCGGTGAGCGTCCTGTCGGCGTCGTGACGCTCGCGCTGTACCCGGGCAGCTTCGACCCGTTCACCAACGGTCACCTCGACGTCGTGACGCGGGCAGCGGGCCTGTTCGGAGAGCTGATCGTGGCGGTGGCCGCGAACCCGGAGAAGCGCGCGCCGCTCTTCACGCCGGAGGAGCGCGTGGAGATGATCCGGGAGGCGGTGGGTGATGTGCCCGCGGTCGAGGTGACGACCTACCGGGGCCTGACGGTGCACTACGCCCGGTCACGAGGGGTCCGCACCCTGGTCAAGGGCCTCAGGGTGGGGCCCGACTTCGACGCCGAGCTGCAGCAGGCGCTGATGAACCGACAGCTCGCGCCCGAGATCGAGACCGTCTTTCTGATCTCCGCGGCCGCCCAGATCTACGTGTCGTCCAGCATCCTGAAGGACGTCGCCACCCACGGCGGCGATGTCAGCCAGTTCGTCCCCGCTGTCGTGGCGAGGCGCATGGAAGAGAAGTTCCGGTGAAGGTCGACGAGATCATCGACCGGATGGAGCACCTGGTCCGCCAGTCCCGCCGGGTGCCGTTCTCCAGCCAGGTCATAGTGGACGAGGCGGAGCTCCTCGGCATGATGGACGAGATCCGCCATCACCTGCCGTCGGACATCAAGCAGGCCAACTGGACGGTCCAGGAGCAGAGCCGGCTCATCGCTGAGGCGCATGCGGAGGCGGGGCGGATCACGGCACGAGCGACCGAGCGCGCGGAGTCGGCGCTCAAGGACCACGAGATCCTGGTCCGCGTCGAGCGCCAGGCCCAGCAGACCCTGCGCGAGGCTCAGGCGCGTGCCGACGAGATCGTGCGCGAGGCGGAGGCATACGCGCTGGACCAGCTGCAGCAGCTCGAGGCCCACCTCAGCCGGACGCTGGCCACCGTGAAGCGAGGGGTGGAGGCGCTGCAAGAATGCAAGGGGGGGCAGGCCCCCCCTTCCTGAACCCCCCCTCCTTTCCGGGATCTTTGGGGCGCCTTCGGTGCAGCCCTTCGGGGCTCTCTGTGGTGTCGTCGGCGTCGGGATCATGGACTCATACGCTCGGGCCGAGCCCTTGCTTACCTGGCCGCTTTGTGTCTTTCCTCCTTTGGTAGACTTCCGCACGCTCATGGGACTTCCGAAGGTCAAGCTCTCCAAGGGCCGGAAGGGCCGGCGGCGCTCGCACCTGGCGCTCGGCCTCGTGCAGCTGCAGCCGTGCCCCCACTGTCGGCGGCCCCGCCAGCCGCACCGCGTCTGTCCCAACTGCGGCCACTACGGCGGCCGCGAGGTCGTCAAGACGGACTAGTGGTGAGGCGCCTCTCGCACGTGCTGCCCGCCTGACCCCCGACCATGCCCGGGTTCGCGTTCCTGTTTCCCGGCCAGGGCTCTCAGCACGCCGGCATGGGCGTCGAGCTGCTTCTGGACCCTGAGGTCGCCGGCCTCGCCGACCGCTGCTCGCGGGCTGCCGGGATCGACCTGCGCCACCTGCTCACGGAGGCGGCAGATGACGAGCTGGTCCAGACGGCCAACGCGCAGCCGGCCCTCCTGTTCGCCGGCGTCGCCCTGGCTCGGCTGCTGGAGCGGCGGGGCATCCGCCCGACGGCGGCGGCCGGCCACTCGGTGGGCGAGTACACCGCGCTCTGCGCCGCCGGGGCGATCGAGCCGGAGGAGGCAGTGCGCGTGGTGGTCGAGCGGGGTCGTGCCATGGCGGAGGCGGCTCCGCCGGGCACGAGCTCCATGGCCGCGGTGCTCGGGCTCGGGCCCCAGGAGCTGGAGGCGGCGCTGATCGGGGTGCCGGACGTGTGGCCGGCGAACTACAACACACCGGCCCAGACGGTCGTCGCAGGCACAATGTTGGGCCTGGAGCGAGCCAGGGAGCGGCTGCAGGAGGCCGGGGCCCGCCGGGTGGTGCCTCTGAACGTCGCGGCGGCGTTTCACACTCCGCTGATGGAGCCCGCCGGCGGGGTGCTGCGCAGCGCCCTGGACCAGACCACGTGGCGCCTGCCCGCCGTGCCGGTGGTGGCCAACCTGACCGCCGAGCCATATCGGGACGCGGCCACCATCCCGGCCGTGCTGGAACGGCAGCTGAGCTCGCCGGTACGCTGGAGCGACTGTGTCCGCCGGCTCGTCGACCTCGGCTGCGACCGCTTCCTGGAGGTCGGTCCGAAACGGGCGCTCACCGGTATGATGCGCGAACTCTCGCCGGGCTCCCTGGCCGACTCGGTCGGCACGCCGGGCGCGGTCGATGCGCTGGAGGTGGCGTGAGCGCCAGACCGACTGCGCCCGGCGGCCCCGACGACGCCGTCACCCGGCTGCTACAGTTATCGCCGCATTCAACGCGGCAACCTTCTGGAGGACGATATTTGGACAGCCAGAAGATCAGCTTCGAGGACTTCAAGAACATCATCGTGGAACGGCTGGGGTGCGAGCCCGAGCAGGTGACCATGGATGCGTCGTTCCAGGAGGACCTGAACGCTGATTCCCTGGACCTGGTGGAACTGATCTACGCGTTCGAGGAGAACACAGGCCTCGAGATTCCCGACGAGGACGCGGAGAGGATCACGACGGTAGGCCAAGCCTGGGAGTACATACAGGAGAAGTCGGCCTCATAGCCAAGGCTCGTTCGGGTGGTCGCGGTCGCCGCGCCACCCAGGACCCACAGGTTCCGACGGGACGGCTGGAGGACCTGCAGGAGAAGGTCGGGGTCGCGTTCCGCGATCCGGAGCTCCTGCGCGAGGCCCTGACCCATTCCTCCTTCGCCAACGAGAGCCCGCAGGTGTCGCCGCGCGACAACGAGCGGCTTGAGTACCTGGGCGACGCCGTCCTGCAGCTCATCACGGCCGAGTACCTGTTCAAGCTGAAGCCGGGGGCGAAAGAGGGCGAGATGACCCAGCTGCGCTCGGCCATGGTCAACACGAACACGCTGGCGGCGCTCGCCGAGGAGCTCGGCCTGGGGAACTTCCTGTTCCTCGGCAAGGGCATCGCCAAGGGCGGCGGCCGCAGCCTCAAGTCGCTGCTGGCGAACGCGTTCGAGGCGGTGCTCGGGGCGATCTTCCTCGACGCCGGGTACGACGCCGCCTACCACTACTATCTCGACCGCTTCCGCTCGCTGCCGGAGCCGGTGCAGGACGAGAACCACAAGGGCCGGCTCCAGCAGGTGGTGCAGGAGCGGTACGGCCTGACGCCCTACTACGACAGCGCGGGGGCGCGCGGCGGCCGCCAGCGTGAGTACACAGCGGTGGTGTACGCGGGCGCCGACCCGCTCGGCACCGGTCACGGCAGCACCAAGCAGGCGGCCGAGCAGGAGGCCGCGAGGAGCGCCCTGGCGGAGCTGGAGCGGCGGGTCGCGGACCGGAAGGGCGGCCGGCGTCGCCGCATTCTGCCGGAGCCGGTGGCCGAAGCGGAGTCGGCGCTCGTGGCCGAGCCCGAGGTCGAGCCGGGACCGCTGGCCAAGGCGGTCGCCCTCGCCGCCGCCGACGAGCCGGCCCCGGCGCCGGAGCCCGAGGCCAAGCCCCGGCGTCGTACCCGCCGCTCCCGCAAGGCGGAGGAGCCGCCCCCCGAGGACCAGCCCTCGCTCCCCCTCGGACCTTCCCTCCCCCCCGGAGGGGGAGGGTCAGGGTGGGGGGGGGCGGACGACCAGCCCTCACTGGACGGGACATCGCACTCCGACTCACCCCCTCAAGGGGCGAGGGAGAGTCCGATTTCCTTCTAGCGTCGTGCTCCTATTTTGTAACTCTATGGCTGTCAAACTCGGCAACTGCTGCTAATCTCGAATCCAGGTGCACCTCCGCTCCATCACGCTGGTAGGGTTCAAGACCTTCGCCCGCCAGACCGAGATCACCTTCGGACCGGGCGTCACCGCCATCGTCGGACCCAACGGCTCCGGCAAGAGCAACGTCGTGGACGCCTTCAAGTGGGTACTCGGCGAGCGCAACGCGAAGGAGGTCCGCGGGCGCCGTATGGAGGAGGTCATCTACTCCGGCGGCCAGCGGCGGCCGCGCGCCAACGAGGCGGAGGTCACGATCGTCATCGACAACTCGGGCCGCCGGCTGCCGGTCGACTACGAGGAGGTGGCGATCCGGCGCCGGGTCGACCGCAGCGGCGGCAGCGACTACTTCCTGAACCGCAGCCGCGTCCGCCGGCACGACCTGATGGACCTGCTGGCCTCCACGGGCCTCACGACCGACTCCTACGCGATCGTCGACCAGCGCGACATCGACAACATCATCTCCTGCACCCCCGACCAGCGCCGGCGCCTGATAGAGGAGGCGGCGCAGGTGCGCGGCGTCAAGGCCAAGCGGGCCGAGGCCGCCACGAAGCTGGAGGACCTGGCCGTCAACCTGGTCCGCCTGGAGGACCTGCGGGGCGAGATCGAGCCGCGGCTGGAGTCGGTGCGCGCCCAGGCCGAGGTGGCGCGCGAGGCGGAGCAGGCCCGCGGGCGCCTGGAGCTGCTCCGCGGCAGCATCGCCTGGGAGGAGTGGCGCGAGGCTCGGGACGCGCACAAGCGCGCCACCTCGCAGCTGCTGGCGCTCGAGAAGCGCCTCGCCGAC
>DATFRD010000298.1:0-11894 GCA_035263645.1 Candidatus Dormiibacterota bacterium
GAGCTGAGCGGTACTAATCGCCCGAGGGCTTGTCCACCCTGCATCACCACTCTTCAGCCCCCTGAAGAGCCGCAGGCCAGGCCCGCAATCCAGCGCACGCCGGCATCGGCGAGGATCTCGAAAAGACCTGTTCGGTTGACACCTGCATTGCCCGACGGCATGCGCACTCCTTATACTTCCGCTCGGCCGACGGACGACCGCGCGGGACCGGGCTGGTGCCGTTGGCCGGGGGAAGCTCGTTTTCCGTGACGCAGGGGGAAGGTACCGGTGACCACGTTCGTCGACAAGATGCTGACGTGCCGCGATTGCGGCATCGAGTTCACGTTCACGGCCGGGGAGCAGCAGTTCTACGAGGCGAAGGGCCTCGTCAACGAGCCCGGGCGCTGCCCGGAGTGCCGCGCCCTGCGGCGGGAGGGCCGCGGCGTCAGCCGGGCGCGCACCATGCACAGCGTCACCTGCGCGGTCTGCGGGGCGACCACCCAGGTGCCGTTCCTGCCCACGCAGGGCCGCCCGGTCTACTGCCAGGACTGCTTCCAGCAGATTCGAACGCGGAACTGACGCGGGTTGTCGCGCAGGCTTGACGGTTCGGCACGCCGGAGCCTGGACCTGCTCAACCGGATTCGACCGACGTCACGCGACTCGAAGTGCCCAGTCCCCTCGCGCGGTGGAATCCGGTAAAGAAGCGGGCATGTTCACAGGTATCGTGGGCGGAGTCGGCCGGGTCGTGGAGTGGCGGCCCGGCCATCTCGTCGTCGAGGAGCCGGGGGTCGCGGCCCGGCTGGGGGTGGGGGACAGCGTCGCCGTGAACGGGGCCTGCCTCACCGTGGTCGAGGTCGAGGGGCCCATGTTCTTCGCCGACGTGATCCCGGAGACGCGGCGGCGGACGAACCTCGCCGACCTGGAGCCGGGAGACCCGGTGAACCTCGAGCTGCCGCTGACGCTCGGGCAGGGCCTGGACGGCCACCTGGTCCAGGGCCACGTGGACGCGACCACGCGAGTCGTGGAGGTGGCCGACGTGGACCTGGGCCGCGAGGTCAGGTTCGCGCTTCCCGACGAGGTGTCGCCCTACGTGGCCGAGAAGGGCTCGATCGCGGTGGACGGCGTCAGCCTGACGGTGACCGACGTGGACGACCCCCCCGGCACCTTTTCGGTCGCCCTGATCCCGCACACGCTGGAGCACACGGTCGCCGGCCAGTACGTTCCAGGTACGCTGGTGAATCTGGAGGTGGATGTCGTGGCTCGATACGTCGCCCGCCTGGCCGGCCGCTCCCTCGAGACGGGGGACCGATGATGCCGCTGGCCACGATCCCGGAAGCCCTGGCCGACCTCGAGGAAGGGCGTTTCATCATCATCGTCGACGACGAGGACCGGGAGAACGAGGGCGACCTGTGCGTCGCCGCCCAGCTCGTCACCGCCCAGCAGATCACGTTCATGTCCAGGCACGCCGGCGGCCTGATCTGCACCCCGATGATCGCCAGCCGGCTCGACGAGCTCGAGGTCGAGCCCATGGTGACCCGCAACACGAGTCGGTACGGCACCGCGTTCAGCGTCTCGGTCGAGGCGAAGGAGCTCGTCACCACGGGCATCTCGGCCTACGACCGGGTGGCCACGATCCGCCACCTGATCAGTCCGGACGCGAAGCCCAGCGACTTCGCCAAGCCGGGGCACACGTTCCCGCTTCGCGCCGCCGACGGTGGGGTGCTCAAGCGGGCCGGCCAGACCGAGGCCGCGGTCGACCTGGCCCGGCTCGCGGGCCTGTACCCGGCCGGCGTGATCTGCGAGGTGATGAACGACGACGGCACCATGGCCCGGATGCCGGACCTGGAGAGGTTCTCGGTCGACCACGAGATCAAGATCGTCGCCATCAAGGACCTGATCGCATACCGGCGCCGCAACGAGAAGCTGGTGGAGTGCCGGGTGGTGACGCCGAACATCCCGATCGGCGACCGGGTCTGGACCGCGCACGCGTACGAGGACCTGACCACTCACGAGACGCACCTGGCCCTCGTGCTGGGCCAGATCGACCCCGAGCAGCCCGTCCTGCTCCGAGTGCACTCGGGCTGCCTCACCGGAGACGTCTTCGGCAGCCTGCGGTGCGACTGCGGCCCCCAGCTCCACGCGGCCATGGAGATCATCGAGGCCGAGGGCCGCGGCGTCGTTCTCTACATCGGCAGTCACGAGGGCCGGGGCATCGGCCTCGTCAACAAGCTGCGCGCATACAACCTGCAGGACGGCGGGCTCGACACCGTGGAGGCGAACGAGGCGCTGGATCAGCCGGCCGACTCGAGGGACTACGGCCCGGGCCAGCAGATCCTCTTCGACCTCGGCGTCCGGCGGATGCGCATCCTCACCAACAATCCGCGCAAGCTGATCGGCATCGAGGGCTACGGCCTGGAAGTCGTCGAGCAGGTTCCGATCAAGGTCGAGCCGAACCCGTTCAACGAGCGGTATCTGCGCACGAAGAAGGAGAAGCTGGGACACAACCTGTAGCAGGAACGCGACTCAGACGTCTGGTGGGACTCCGTCGGTCACCTGACGGCCGGCCTGTCGGTCTCTCGGGACAGGCTGCTAACATCACGCGTCGCATATGGGCGAACGGAGTGAGGAAAAGCCGAGAGCGGAGGATCTCGACGCCAGCGACCTGAGGATCGCGGTCGTGATCTCCCGCTACAACCTGGAGATCAGCAAGCGCCTGCTGCGGGGCGCGATGGAGGCGTTGGACGCGCGCGGCGCCATGGATCCGGACGTCGTCTGGGTTCCCGGTGCGGTCGAGATCCCCCTGGTCGCGATGACGCTCGCCGAGTCGGGCCAGGTCGACGCCGTGGTCGCCCTGGGCTGTGTGATCAACGGAGAGACAGCGCACTTCCAGTATGTGTGCGACCAGGTGTCCTCGGGCATCCAGCACGTCAACCTTGACACGGGCGTCCCGTGCTCGTTCGGCGTGCTGACGGCCTTCGATCGCGACCAGGCGCTGGCCAGGTCGGGACCGCGCAACAACAAGGGCGCAGAGGCCGCCGAGACGGCCATCGAGATGGCCAACCTGCTGCGCCGCCTCCAGGATCGCCAGGCGTAGGAGCCGCGGGGCCCGGACTCGCCTGGTCAGGCTGGGGCGCCCGCCTCCACCAGGAAGTTCAGCGCGTTGACGTAGGCGTGGATGCCGGCCGCGATGGCGTTGGTTGACGCGCCGGCGCCCACCGCACGGCGCTCCCCGAGGACCAGCTCGATGACCGCCTCCGCGATGGCGTCGCTGCCGCGCGTGGCGGCCACAACGGAGAAGTTCTCGACGTCCGGCTCCAGCTGCGTCAGCCGCTGGATCGCCTTGAATGCCGCGTCGAGGGGCCCGTCGCCGTGCTCGCGCCGCATCGCCGGTCCGTGGCCGAGCTCCAGCGTGACCTCGGCGGTGGCAGGCAGGCCCGTGCTCGACGTGACCGTCGCGGCCAGCAGCCTGAGCCGCTGCGGGGCCTGGGCGATCGCCTCCTGGGCCAGCACCCGAAGGTCGGGCTCGTACACGTGCTGCTTGTCCTCGCAGAGGCGGAGGACGGACGAGTACAGGTCGCTCAGCAGGCGCTCGTCCCGGATCGGGACGTTCAGCCGCCTGAGCTCGGCGGCGAGGAAGTCGCGCCCCTGATCGGAGCCGACCATGCCGGTCGCCGGGTCGAACCCGAGCAGGGCCTTGTCCAGCTCGGGCGGTTCCGGGAGCTGCAGCTGGGGGGGAAGCGTCCCCCCGGCTGCCTCGAAGGACTCGCGCAGCTCGCGGATCCATTCCTCCCAGCGCGGCAGGTCGGTCAGCACGCCGTGCGACCGATACGAGCCGGGCGAGACCACGACGGCCACCGGCGCGCCCTCTCGAACCACCAGGAGCGCGTCGTCGGCCTGGGCCACGGACGCGACGAGCTCCCTGGCCTGGGCGGCGAACTCGTCGAGCTCCACCGTGCGGGGCACGACTCCCAGTGTAGGACGCGATCAGGGCACCGTCCGGGGCGGCCTACCTGGAGCGAGGCTCGTCGAGGAGGGCGACCCGCCGTGCGAACCGCGCCGCGGTGTCGCTGCCCACGGCCGCCCGGAGGCCGCGCGCGGCCACGCCGAGCAGCGCCTCCAGCTCCGGAGAGCCGAGATCCGCCGCCGCCAGCAGCTGCGTCAGCGCCACGACCCGCTCGGCGCCGGCCAGCACCGACTCCTGGTCGGCGGCCAGCCTGCCCAGCGACCGACTCTCCCCGGCCAGCCGGCGAGCGAGCCCGCCGGGCTGGTCTCCGGCGCGCCGAGCGGCGGCGACGGCCGCCTGGCGGGCCGCCGACGCGGCCAGCCTGGCCTCCAGCAGCCCGCCGCCGCAGCCCGGGCCGGCCGCGGCTGCGGGGCACAGGCCGACCAGCTCCGGCTCCCCGGCCTGGCCGGCGAGCCGGCACGCATGCGTGTATGCCCGCGGAACGGCCACGGCGGCAAGGTCCGTGAGGTTCAGGGACAGCTGCGGCCGGCCGCCGGCCAGGCGGAAGGCGAGGGCCTGCACACCGGGCATCGCTCGCATCCGCGCGGCCAGGGCCCTGACCTCGGTTGTGGCCAGCGTCGGGAACACGATGTTGAAGGCGACCAGGGGTCGCCTCGCCCCAACGCAGACGGCGCCCGCGGTGGGGTGCCGGTCCCGGCCGAGGTCGGGCTCTACGCGGCCGGCCCGGATCTCGGACAGGCGCCTGCCACCGGCGGCCTCGCCGTAGAGGTACACCGGGACCCCGAGCTCCGCCCAGATCCGCTCCGCCAGGATGCGGGCCAGGCCGATCGCGTCGTCCATCGACGCCTGCCCCAGGGGGACGATCGGGACCACGTCGGCGGCGCCGACCCGCGGGTGGACGCCCGCGTGGGCGCTCAGGTCGATGCGCGCCACCGCCACGCCGACGCGGGCCAGGAGGGCGGTCGCCAGCCGGCCCGGGTCGGCCGCGGCCATCGTGACCACCGCCCGGTTGTGGTCCGGGTCGGCGTGCACGTCGATCACGTGGGGGTCATCGGCGAGCTCGGCGATCACCGCCGGCCGGCGCCCCTCCGAGAAGTTCGGCACCGCCTCGAAGAGGGCGGCCGCCTCAACACCCACGGTTGACACCGCCGCCCGTCGCCCGTACGCTGCCGAGCACGTCATCGACCCCCGAGGGTGGGGGGTTTGGTGGTGGGGTCCCGTGGGGCGAGGGTGCCGGACCGACCAGCACGGCGGCTCCCGGCTATGGCTCCACCAGGCGGCCCTGGCAGATGGTCCGCTCGACCAGGTTCACCCCCATCCGGTACGGGATCTCGAGGTAGCCTTCGGCGTCCAGCAGGAGCAGGTCGCAGCGCTTGCCCAGGCGAATGGACCCGCACTGCCGCTGCAGCCGCAGCGCTCGCGCGCCGCCCAGCGTCGCGCCTCGCACGGCCTCCTCGGGGCCCAGGCCCAGCTCCTGGCAGGCCAGCCCGATCATCAGGCACATGTTCTCCGAGCAGCTCGTGCCCGGGTTGTAGTCGGTGGCGATGGCGAGCTGGCACCCGGCCGCGGCCAGGGCCCGCGCCGATCCCTCGCTCGCCAGCCGCAGGTTCGTCGTGGTCCCGGGGCAGACGACGCAGACAACGGACGACTCCGCCAGGATCCTGGCGTCCCCGTCGCGCAGGTAGTCCAGGTGATCGACGGACGTCGCCCCCAGCTCGACCGCCAGCCGGGGGCCGTCTCCCGGCGCCAGCTGAGAGGCCTGCAGCTTCAGCTGATAGCCGAGCGCCTGCGCCGCGCTCAGGATCCGCCGGCACTGCGGCCCGTCGAACGCGCCCGGGTCACACCAGGCGTCGCAGAAGGCGGCCAGCGGCCGCAGCTGCGGGATCATGACGTCCAGCAGCAGCCTCAGGTACTCCTCCCCGGTCGTCCCGTCCGGCACGACGTTCGCCCCGAAGAACGTCGTCACGAGCCGCTGCCGCGACTCCTCGGCCAGCAGGTTGCCAGCCTGCAGCAGCCGCGCCTCGGTCGCCAGGTCCAGGCCGTAGCCGGACTTGATCTCCAGCGCGGTCACGCCGTGGCGGAGGAAGCTGCGCAGGCGCTTGCGGCCCACGCCGAGCAGGTCCTCCAGCCCGGCGGCGCGAGTCATCCGCACGGTCCGCATGATGCCTCCGCCCCAGTAGGGCTGGCCGCGCACCCGCGCCGCGTACTCGTCCGCCCTGGAGCCCGCCCAGAGCAGGTGCGAGTGCGCGTCCACGAAGCCGGGCAGGACGCAGCACCCCTCGGCGTCCACGATGGTCGCACCCGGCGGAAGCTCCAGCCGCCCCTGCCAGCGCGACGTCGGGCCCACCCAGACGATCTGTCCCTGGCGAGCGGCCACCGCGGCGCTCTCGAGGAGGCCAAGGGGGCCCTCCCCCTGGGTGGGCTCGCACGTGACAAGCTGGCCGATCCCGTGCACGACCAGATCTGCCTCGATCACTGCGCCACTGCCCGATAGAGTAGAGGGCCAGTGTCAGGCTCTGTCAGCCTCGTCTGGGGGGAGGCGTCCATGGCCTACCGCCTCAGCGAGGAGCATCCCCTCCAGCCGCTGCGGGTCCAGCTCACCGTCGAGCTGATTCGCGAGCTGGGCCTGGACGCGCTGGCGGAGATCGTGCCCCCCCGGCCGGCGACGGACGACGAGATCGCCCTGTGCCACGCCCCCAGCTACATCCGGCTGGTGGAGCAGCTGAGCGCCGACGAGCCGGTGCCCGTGTCCGAGGCGGCCGCCGCCGGGTTCGGCACCCCGGACAACCCGATCGCGCCGGGCATGCACGAGGCCTGCGCGGCAGTCGTCGGCGGCAGTCTCGTGGCGGCCGAGGCCGTCCACTCCGGCCACGCCCTGCACGCGTTCAACCCGGCCGGCGGCCTCCACCACGCGATGCGCGACCGCGCCTCCGGCTTCTGCGTGTACAACGACGTCGCCGCGGCGGTCGCCTGGCTTCGGGGCCGTGGCCACCGCGTGGCCTGCGTCGATGTCGACGTCCATCACGGGGACGGGACGCAGACCCTCTTCTACACCGACCCGGAGGTCCTCACGATCAGCCTGCACGAGAGCGGCCGCTACCTCTTCCCGGGCACGGGCTTTCCGGAGGAGAGGGGGGAGGGGCCCGCGGCCGGCACCTCCGCGAACCTCCCGCTCGCGCCGTACACGTGGGACGAGCCGTGGCTGGCCAGCTTCGACGCGGTGGTGGCTCCCCTCCTGCGCGCCTTCCGGCCCACCGTCCTGGTGACTCAGGACGGCTGCGACAGCCATGCGCTGGACCCCCTCGCCCACCTGCTGTGCTCGACGGCGATCTGGCCCCACGTCGGGCGGCGCTTCCACGAGCTGGCCCACGAGCTCTGCGAGGGCCGCTGGGTCGCCACCGGAGGCGGCGGCTACGCGATCCGGGAGGTCGTGCCGCGGGCCTGGACGCTCCTCTTCGCCGAGATGGTCGAACGCCCGGACCTCGCCGCAGGACTGGTGGATCGCGAGCGCTTCGCGCCCGAGGAGGTGGCCAGAGACCGCGTCTGGACATCGCTGGAGCGCGACCTGCGCAGCCTGTCGGGGGAGCTGGGCATCCCTCTCAGCCTGGAGGGGACGGGCCCGCGCCCCCACGACCGGTGACCCGAGCCGCTAGCGGAGCTGTGCCAGCTCGTAGATCGCCACGTGCCGGAGGTGCGCCACCGGTGTCGACGCCGCTCCCAGCACCAGCGCGTCGAGCTCGACGAACCGGTGCCCCCGGCGTTCCCACAGCGCCGCCACCAGGGCCCTGACCTGGAGCGTCTCGCCGTCCTGCACGGACGCCAGGTGGCGGGTCCGGGTCTCGACGTGGATCCACGGCGGCAGCACCACGTTGGCGGTCAGCGCCAGGTTGCCCAGGCGAGCCGGCCAGCCGTGATCGGAGAGCTGCACCGCGGCGCGGGCCGTGCCGAGCGCCCGGCCCTCGACGAAGGCGGGCCCCGACGGTTGCGCGGGCAGAGGGGCCTCCGGGTAGCGGGCCGGATCGGGCGGCGCCTCGCTCGAGCCGAGCGCCGCCGTACCCGTCGCGCAGACCTCGCCGGCCGGGTTGCGCGCCTCCAGGTCCAGGGTCCCATCGCGCTCGGCCGCGGAGACCGCGGTCTCCTCGCCGTCGTAGAGCGGCTTGAGGAACCGCGCCCGCATCGTGCCCGTGGCCGGCCAGCGCTCCCCCCAGAGCTCGGCCGGCAGGGCCGCCAGGTAGCCGTAGACCGTGACGCCCGGCACGAGGCCGCCGCGAAACCCGAGGCGGCGCGCGAACTCGTCGTCGTGGACCAGGTTGGCCGAGCCCCGCTCGTTGACCGCGCGGACGCGGTGAATCACTGGAGGCCCGCCCGGGCCAGCCGGCCCGCCGCGAACTGGTAGGGGAGAGCGGTGCCGATCAGCGCCGCCAGCGGTGGCGCGATCCAGGCCAGGCCTGCGTGGTGCACGTGGGTCATGACCAATGCGTACACGAAGACGCCGACGAAGACAATCGACTGCCAGGTGAGCGCGAACAGGAGCCAGCGCCGGATCCCTGCTCTGCGGGCGGCGACGTCAGGCTGGCGGAGGCCGGTCGCGAGCAGCCGCGCGTAGCCGACGTACTGGATGGCGAGACAGCCGGCGAAGAGGGCGCCCGCGGCGGCGAAGAAGGCGGCGTTCAGAGAACGGCCGCGTGGGTCCGCAGGCAGCGAGTGCAGACGCGAGCCCGTACCAGCCGACCCCCGACCCGCACCCGCCCGACCTGCAGGTTGGGCAGGAACCGGCGGTTGGTGCGCCGCTTCGAGTGGCTCACGTTGTGTCCGTACTGCGGCCCCTTGCCGCAGATCTCGCATTTCCTTGCCATGATGTGGTGCTCCGGTTGGGGAACGAGGGCGGATTGTACCATAGGCCCTGCGCATGAACCTGCGAGCTGTGGACAAGGAGTCGCCTTCCATGGGATCCCTGCGTTCGGCCCGGGAGCGAGGGCGGATCGAGGTGTTTCCGACCGTGGTCGGCGCGATCGCCGGCCACGCCGCCATCGAATGCTATGGCGTGATGGGCATGGCCGCCCGCGGTCTCCGGGACGGAGTCGCGACGCTTCTCAGGCGGGAGACGCTGCACCGCGGGGTGGACGTTCGCGAGGCCGACGGCCAGCTCGCGATCGACCTGTACGTCGTCGTGCAGTACGGCGTCCGGATCACCGAGGTGGCCCACAACCTGAAGAGCGCGGTGCGGTTCGAGGTGGAGCGGTCGACGGGCGTTCCGGTCGCCGAGGTCAACGTGTTCGTGCAGGGGGTACACGGGGATAACGGGCAGGTCTGACCCCGGTCGCGTACGCGTGGACGGTCAGCTGCTGAAGCAGGCGCTGCTGGGCAGCCTGGCCTGGGTCGGCGCGCACCAGGAGGACATCAACCGGCTGAACGTGTTCCCCGTCCCCGACGGAGACACGGGCACGAACATGCTGCTCACCCTGCAGGCGGCGGTGGAGGACATCCGCGATTCGCAGGCCCACGAGGTCAACAAGATCGCCAGGGTGGCTGCCCACGGCAGCCTGATGGGTGCGCGCGGCAACTCGGGGGTGATCCTCTCGCAGATCTTCCGTGGGTTCGCCAGCGCGGTCCAGGACAAGTCCGACCTGAGCCCGGTCGACCTGGCGGACGCGTTCGAGGAGGCGGCCAACTTCGCCTATCGAGCGGTGACGAAGCCGACCGAAGGCACAATCCTGACAGTCGCCCGCCAGGCCGGCCGGAGCGCGACCAGCGCTGCGCAGCAGCCGGGGGCCACGGCCGTGACTGTGATCAAGGCGGCCGCGGCCGGCGCCAGGGCAGCCGTCGAGCGCACGCCGCTGCAGCTGAAGATCCTTCGCGAGGCCAACGTGGTCGACGCGGGGGGGTTCGGGCTCCAGATCATGCTCGAGGGCATGCTGCGCTCGGTCGAGGAGGTCGAGGACGAGCTCACCCGGCTGGGGCCCGTCCGCCCGGCGGCGCAGGTCACGCTGGACCTGCCCGAGGGAGGCTGGGGCTACTGCACGGAGTTCCTGATCCACGGGGACGACCTGGACCCGGACCGGATCCGCGCGGAGCTGGAAGGGCTCGGCAACTCGGTCCTCGTCGTGGGCGACGCTGACCTGGTCAAGGTCCACGTCCACACCGACGACCCCTCCAGCGTGATCACGCGGGCCACCTCGTACGGCCGGCTCGACCGGCTCAACGTGGGCGACATGTCGTCGCAGCACCGCCGCATCCGTCAGGACGAGGAGCTCGCGAATGGTGGCGTGGCCGCCCTGGCGGGGGATCCGGCGCCCGCCAGCGCGTCCGAGCTCCGGGCCAACGGCGTCGGTATGGTCGCCGTCGTGTCCGGGCAGGGCCTGGTAGACATCTTCCGCGGGCTCGGCGTGGACGCGATCGTCGAAGGCGGCCAGACCATGAATCCGAGCACGCAGGACATGCTCGAAGCGGTCGAGAGCGTGCCCTACGGCGAGGTGCTGCTGCTCCCGAACAACGGCAACGTCGTGCTCGCGGCCCGCCAGGTCGGTGCCGTGAGCACCAAGCGCGTACACGTGCTTCCCACGCACAGCGTTCCCCAGGGCGTCGCCGCCGTGGTGGCATTCCATCCCGAGCGGACCGTCGACGCGAACGTGGAGGCGATGGGCGAAGCGGCGCAGCACGTCCAGACGATCGAGGTCACACACGCGGTCCGCGACAGCCGCTCGAACGGGCTGAACGTGAAGAAGGGCGACGTGATCGCACTCGTCAACGACCGGCTGGAGCACACCGGCGCGGAGTACCCGGAGGTGGTCCAGGCCGCCCTCAGCACCCTCGGCGCCGCGGACTACGAGCTGGTGACCATCTACCGCGGCCAGCAGGCGTCGCCGTCGGAGACGGACCGCCTGACCGACTCCATTCGCGGGACGTTTCCCAGCCTGGAGATCGAGGTCCAGTCCGGAGGCCAGGAGCACTACCCCTTCATCCTGTCCGTCGAGTAGTCTTCCGCGGTGGGAAGCCGGTTCCGCGTCGTCACCGACTCGACGTCCGACGTCCCAGAGGACTGGCGCGAGCGCCACGGCATCGAGGTGGTGCCGCTGCGCGTCCTGTTCGGGAGCGAGACGTTTCGCGATGGCGTCGACCTGTCGCCGGCCCAGTTCTTCGCCCGGCTGCGGCAGGCCGACAGCCTGCCGACCACGTCGGCGCCGTCCCCAGGGGACTTCGCAGCCGTCTACGAGCGGTTGAGCCACGAGTGCGACGGCGTCGTTTCGATCCACATCAGCGGGGAGCTGTCGGCGACCGTCGAGGCGGCGCGCGTCGGCGCCCGGGCAGTGGGGAGCTTTCCCGTCCACGTCGTCGACAGCCGCTGCCTGACCGTGTGCGTGGCATTCCTGTGCCGGGTGGCGGCGGAGGCCGGGACGCTGGAGGAGGCGGTGCAGCAGGTCAGCGCGCGGGTGCCCAGGCAGCGCATCCTGGCCCTGCTCGACACGCTCCGGTTCCTCGAGATGGGCGGCCGGATCGGCCGGGCGCAGGCGCTGCTGGGCACCGTGCTCGACGTGAAGCCGATCCTGGCCCTGGCGGACGGCCGGGTCGAGCCGCTGGACCGCGTGCGGACGAGGCGAAGGGCGATCCCGCGCCTCGTCGAGCTGCTGCGGAGAGACCTGCCGGTCGAGCGGATCGCGGTCATGCACGCAGAGGCGGCGGAGGACGCGGACCGGATCCGGACGGCGGTGGCGGCGGAGCTGCCGGACCTGGAGGTCGAGGTGGGGGAGATCGGCGCCGTGCTGGGGACCCACGTCGGCCCGGGCGCGGTGGGGCTGGCGTACATCCGGCGCTAGAGGTGCGGCCGGAAACCTGGCCGAGAGATTTGGGTTCCAGGTGCCCCAGATCCGGTGGCGCCGACGAGGAGCGGAAGGAGCGCCCTCCAGGGCGTGACTGAGCACCGCAGGAGGCAACGCCGGACCCGGGGTCCCCG
>DATFRD010000299.1:0-3675 GCA_035263645.1 Candidatus Dormiibacterota bacterium
TGGAGGACATCGTCCAGGTCGTCCGCTGGTCGGGCAGCGCCAGCAACCAGCAGCCGTGGGAGCTCGTCCTGGTCCGCGACCCGCAGACGCTGCGGGCGCTCGCCGGGGTCGAGGGATTCGCCGGCCACCTCGCCGGCGCCCCGCTCGGGATCGTGCTGGTCATGTCCGGCCGGCGGCCGGAGCAGGACACGTTCGACGAGGGACGCCTCGCCGAGCGGATCATGCTGGCCGCCGACGCCCACGGCCTCGGCTCGAGCATCGGCTGGTTCCGGGCCGGCGGCGTGGAGGCGGCCAGGCGGATCCTGGGCGTCCCCGACGACAGGATCGTGCGCACGGCCATCTCCGTCGGGTTCCCCACCGAAGAGGCCGCTCGCCGCGGTCGCCGGCGCCGCCCCCTGGCCGAGATCGTCCACCACGACCGGTACCCGACCCGGGCCTGAACCCGCCGGCTCGCCGCCGGCGACCGGAACGCTACGCGACGACCCGGACGACCACGTCGTGGAGCTCCGGCGAGGTCCGCCGGATCAGCTCCTCCAGCTCCGTCTCCACCTCGTGTGCCTGCTCCAGGGTCAGGTCGTCGGGCACCCTGACCGCGACGTGCGCCGTGATCTGGCCCCGCCGCGAGCTGAGCTCGACGTCGCCGCCCCCTGCCACCTTCGGGTGCTCGCCCAGCAGCCGGCCCAGGCGGCTGACCAGGCCTGGGTTGGCCCCGGTCACGTCCCTGCCCTGGACCAGGTCCGGCTCCAGCGGCTCCAGGTGCACGTCGATGCGCGAGATGCCCGGGAGCTCGGCCCTGAGGTCGCTCTCGAACGTGGTCACGAGCCCGCCAGCCTCCCGCATGCTGAGCTGGCTCGGCAGCTTGGCGTGCAGGCTGAGGTGCAGGCTGGCGTCCGCCTCCTGCTCGACCACCACGTCGTGCAGGTCGCGAAAGCTGCCGTTGCGAGCCGCCGCGGCGTGCACGCGCTCCACGAGCTGGTTCTGGTCGACGCTCGCCTTGACGAGGACGCTGAGCTGCAGGTTGGGCAGCCGGTCCGCCACCGCCCTCTCCACCCTGCCGACCAGGTCGTCCGCCGCCTCCAGCGACAGCGTGCGCCGCCCGGCTACCTCCACCTCGCCGATCAGGCCGGTCCCGGCTCCCCGCACCTTGACCGAGCGCACCTCCTTGATGCCGGGCACGCGCGACACCGCGTCGGACACCGCGGTGGCCGCCTCCCGAACCGCCCGGTCCATCAGGATGTCCGCCGACTGCTTGAGCAGGCGGACCGCCGAATAGACGATGAGGCCGGCAACCGCCAGCGCCGCCACCGAGTCCGCGGCCGGCACGCCGGCCCGGACCCCCAGCAGGCCGGCCAGGACGGCGCTCACCGAGAGCAGGTCCGATGCCTTGTCGGTGGCCAGCGCCGCCAGCGCCGGGCTGCCGCCGGTCCTCGCCAGCCTGCGCAGGAGCACCGTGCGGGCGACCTCCACCAGCAGCGCCGAGACCAGGAGGACGAGCGCAGCCAGCGCCGCCTCGACGGCCACGGGGCGCCGCAGGCGCCGGACAGCCTCGTACGCGATCGTGCCGGCAGCCAGCAGCAGCAGCACGCCCTCCGTGTAGGCGGCCAGGTTCTCCGCGCGCCCGTGGCCGTATGGATGGTCCACGTCGGCCGGCTGCTCGGCCGCGCGGATCGCGAAGAACGCGAGCAGCCCCGCAGTCAGGTCGAGCGCCGAGTGAACGGCGTCCGAGACCAGGGCCAGGCTGCCCACCAGGATTCCGATCGCGAGCTTGGCCACCAGGAGGGAGAGGTCGAGCGCTGCCGAGACCAGGGTGACCGGGCGCGGGTGGCGCGCCAGCCGATCGAGTCGAGACATGGCGGTCTGCCCTCTGAGTATCGGCGACCGGCGCCGCCGGCCGCCACGGGGAGCGCGGCTCCTCGGTCCGATCTCGATCCGGGGTCAGGCCAGCAGCGCCCGCAGCACGGCCGCGGTGTCGGCCAGGTCCGGCAGCACCGCCGCCGCGCCCGCGGCCGCCAGCTCGGCCGGCGTGCTCCCGCCCGTGGCCACGGCCACGCAGACGGCTCCGGCGTCGACAGCCGCCCTCACGTCGTGCGGGGTGTCGCCGACGACGACCGCCGCCCGGCCGTCGAAGCGCGACCCGTACCGCGCGGCCGCCCGGCGCCGGGCCAGCCCGATCAGGTTGGAGCGCACCGCGTCGTCGGAGCCGTAGGCGCCGACCTCCAGGTCGAGATGGGCGTCCAGCCCGAACGCTGTCAGCTTGGAGTGCGCCACCGGGCGGATGTTGCCCGTCAGCACGGTCTGCACGGTCCCGTCCAGCGCCGCCAGCGCCGCCAGCGCGGCTCCGGCTCCGGGCAGCGCCCGGCCTCGGGTCAGCAGGAGGTCGCAGCGAGACGCGTACTCCTCCGCCAGGAGCTCGGAGAAGCGCTCGAACGAGCCGTCGGCCGGGGCGATGCCGTGCGCGAGGAGCGTGTCTCGGAGGATGTCAGGGTCGGTCCGGCCGGCCATCTCGGCCCGCGCCCGAAGGGGGCGACCGGCGAACCGCTCGAACGCCGCAGCGTAGATCGTGCGACCGGCGTCGCCAGCGGCGACCAGCGTGCCGTCGACGTCCCAGAGCACCAGCCTCGACCCCTTCATCCGCAGCCAGCCTAAGAGGTGCGGGATCCGGCCGGCTCCTCGCGGAACACCCGATCGGCAGTGGACGGCGCCAGACGTGCCGCGCAGAATCGCGGTACGAGATGCACGGCGCCGCCCCCCTGAACGAGGAATGGGACGAGGTCCGCCTGGCGGCGGCGCTTCGCAACGGCTGGCGCCGGGCCCAGGCCACCATGACCAGGGCCCTGGCGGAGTGCGGCCTGAGCGGGCTCGAGTACCACCTGCTGCTGGCCATCGCCGCGGCAGGCGAGACCGGCACCCGGCAGGTCGACCTGGCCCAGGAGCTCTCCGTCCCCGAGGGCAGGGTCTCCGTGCTGGCGAAGCAGCTCGGCGAGCGCCGGCTGATCGAGGCCGTGCGCTCGGAGCCGGACCGCCGATACGTGCGCCTGCGTCTGCGGGCGGCCGGACGGCGGGCCCTGCGGGCCGCCATGCGCGACCAGCGGCGTCAGCTCGCCCTGATGGTCGGCCAGCTTCCCGAGCCCTGGGTCGTCGAGATGATCGAGTACCTGGCGCGGGCGTACCTCGGCCTGGATCTCGTGGTCAGACGCCGCTAGAGCTGCGGCCGGAAACCTGGCCGAGAGATTTGGGGTCCAGGTGCCCCAGATCCGGTGGCGCCGACGAGGAGCGGAAGGAGCGCCCTCCAGGGCGTGACTGAGCACGCAGGAGGCAACGCCGGAGATGGGGTGCATGGGCGCCAAAGATCCGGCTGGGTTTCCGGCCGCAGCTCTAGCGCAAGGGGGGCCCCTTCCCTGTGGCCCCCCTTCCCCTCGCGGGAGGGGCTGGGGAGGGGGAGAAGCTCGGCCCCCGGGACCTTCACCCTTCGAGGGCCGCCGCCAGCACGGCGGCGGCCAGACGGGCGCAGCGGGGGCCTTCGCGGGCCAGCCAGGGCAGCTCGGTCCACGCCCGCGGCTGCCACAGCGCGGTCCAGGGCCGCGCCCAGGCCGGGGAAAGCTCGCGGTCCGGGGTGTCCAGCACCACGCGGACCGTGGCCACCGGCACCCCCTCCACCAGGCCTGTCTCCATGTC
>DATFRD010000300.1:0-14313 GCA_035263645.1 Candidatus Dormiibacterota bacterium
CGCCGCCACCGCCGTACAACTTCGACCGCGTGCCCCCGGTGCGCTCCTTCATGCCCCTGCGCGACCTCCGGGCCGAGCGGGAGGCGCGGGCGGCACGCGGGGCGGCCGGAGCGGCGCCAGCGAGCTGACGCGGGCGGTACGGCGAGGGCGCCGGCGCCCGCCTTCATGGCGGGGGTTGGCAAAGCGAGGGCCCCGTCGCAGACTGGCGACATGGAGCTCACCAGGGAGCGGGCCGTGTGGATCTACGAGCGGATGCGGTTGATCCGCTCGTTCGAGGAACGCGTGGCGAAGCTGTTTGCGGACGGCCGGATACCGGGCTTCGTCCACCTGTACGCCGGCGAGGAGGCGGTGGCGGTGGGCGTGTGCGCCCATCTCGGCGACGGCGACTACATCACGTCGACCCACCGCGGCCATGGCCACTGCATCGCCAAGGGCGTGCCGGTGAACGAGATGATGGCCGAGCTCTTCGGCCGCGCCACCGGCTCGTGCAGGGGCAAGGGCGGGTCGATGCACATCGCGGACGTCTCGCGCGGGATGCTGGGGGCGAACGGGATCGTCGGGGGCGGGCCACCCCTGGCCTCCGGCGCGGCCCTGACGGCCAGGACGCTGGGCACCGGCGCGGTCGCCGTCTGCTTTTTCGGGGACGGCGCGGCCGAGCAGGGCACCACGCACGAGGCGATGAACCTCGCCGCCATCTGGAAGCTGCCCGTGGTCTTCGTGTGCGAGAACAACCAGTTCGCTGAGTCGACCCCGGTCGGCTACCACTGCGCGGCCACGAGCATCGCCGACCGCGCGGCCTCCTACAACATCCCCGGCGTCCTGGTGGACGGCTATGACGTCCTCGCGGTCCACGAAGCAGCGGGGGAGGCGGTGGCCCGCGCCCGCCGAGGCGAGGGCCCGAGCCTGCTGGAGGCAAGGACGTGGCGCTACTTCGGCCACTTCGAGGGCGACCAGGTCACGTACCGGACCGCCGAGCAGTCCGCCGCCTACCGGGAGCGCGATCCGCTCGTCGTGTTCGCGAGGCAGGCCACCGAGCGGGGCCTGCTCGCCCAGGCCGATCTCGACCGCATCGACCAGGAGGCGGAGCGGCAGGTCGACGAGGCCATCGCGTTTGCCGACCAGAGCCCGCTGCCGGCGCCCGAGGAGAGCCTGACCGACGTCTACGTGGCCTATCGCTGAGGAGGAGGAGCCGTGATGGCCGTTGCCGTGCGCAGCCTGACGTTCGGCCAGGCGATCAACGAAGCACTGCGCCTGGAGATGGAGCGCGACCCGTCCGTCGTGCTGATGGGCGAGGACGTGGCCGGGGGCGCGACGGTCCCCGGCTTCGAGCGGGAAGACGCGTGGGGCGGCGTCATGGGCGTGACCAAGGGCCTGGTCCAGCAGTTCGGACGGCAGCGCGTCATGGACACGCCGATCTCGGAGTCCGGGTTCATCGGCGCGGCGGTGGGCGCGGCCGCGACGGGGCTGCGACCGGTCGCCGAGCTGATGTTCGTGGACTTCTTCGGCGTCTGCATGGACCAGATCTTCAACCAGGGCGCGAAGCTCCGCTACATGTTCGGGGGCAAGGCGAGGGTGCCCATGGTCATCCGGACGATGATCGGGGCCGGCTTCCGGGCCGCCGGGCAGCACTCCGGCTGCCACTACTCGGTGTTCACGCACATGCCGGGACTCAAGTGCGTGGTGCCCTCAACGCCGGCGGACGCCAAGGGCCTGCTCGCGGCCTCCATCCGCGACGACGACCCCGTCATCTTCTTCGAGCACAAGATGCTCTACGACCTGGCCGGCGAGGTGCCCGAGGGCGAGCTGGTGATCCCGCTCGGGAAGGCTGATGTGAAGCGGGCCGGCGACACCGTCACGGTGGTCGCGATCGGCCGCATGGTGCACGTGGCGCTGGAGGCCGCGGACCGCCTGGCCGGGGAGGGGCTGTCCCTCGAGGTCCTCGACCCGCGGACGCTCTCCCCCCTGGACGACGACGCGATCCTCTCGTCCGTCCGCCGGACGCGCCGCGTCGTGGTGGTGGACGAGGACAACCCGCGCTGCTCGATGGCGGCCGACATCGTGGCGCTGGTCGCCTCGCAGGCGTTCGACGACCTGGACGCCCCGCCCCAGACCGTGACCGCGCCGCACACGCCGGTGCCGTTCTCGCCGCCGCTGGAGGACTTCTACGTCCCCGGCGTCGACCGCGTCGTGCAGGCCGTGCGTGCCACCCTGTGAGCGGACGGTGCTGACCGAGGTCCGCATGCCGAAGCTCGGCATGAAGATGAAGCGCGGCACGATCAAGCGCTGGCTGGTGGCCGAGGGCGGCGAGGTGGAGAAGGGGCAGCAGCTCTTCGAGCTGACCACCGACAAGGTCAACGCCGTCATCGAGGCGCCCGCGTCGGGCGTGCTGGGCCGCGTGGTGGCGGTGGCCGGCGCCGACCTGCCCGTCGGCGCGCTGCTGGCCCTGGTGGGCCAGCCGGGCGACGGCTTCCCGCCAGCCGAGGAGCTGCGCGCGCCGGCTGCCGCCAGCGCGGGCGCACCACCTGCGCATCCCGCCGGCGCGGCCGGGACGCCGCCCGCGGCGGCGGCGCCCGAGGCCGAGGCCCGGGTGGTGACGGCGTCCCCGGCCGCCCGGCGCCTGGCCCGCGAGCTCGGGATCGACATCGCGCGGGTGCCGCCGTCGGCGCCGGGCAAGCGAGTCACGTCCGACGACGTCGAGGCCTACGTGGCCGCCGGCGACGGGCCGGCCGCCGGCGAGGCGGAGGGGGAGGAGGGGGAGCCCGGCCAGCGGCTGCCGTTCGAGGGCGTCCGCAAAGTGGTGGCCGAGCACCTGTGGGGCAGCCTCCAGGGCATGGCCCAGGTCACCATCACGCGCGAGGCCGACGCCGCGGGCCTCGTGGCTCGCCGCGACCGACTGGCGGCGGGCTTCGAGGAAGCCTCGGGCGTCCGCCTCTCGTACACGGACCTGCTGATCCACGACGTGGCCCGGCTGCTCCTCGACTTTCGCCGGCTGAACGCCTACCTCGACGGCGACGAGATCGTGGTCCCGGAGGCGGTGCACATGGGCTTCGCGGTGGCGCTCGACGACGGCCTGATCGTGCCTGTGGTCAGGGACGCGCACCGGCGGCCGCTGGTCGAGATCGCGCGGGAGCGGGCGGCGCTGGCGACGAGGGCGGTCGCCGGGACCATCGGCCTGGACGAGATCCAGGGCGGCACGTTCACCATCACGAACCTGGGCGCGTTCGGGGCGGACGCCTTCACCCCCATCGTCAACCCGCCGCAGTGCGCGATCCTGGGCGTGGGCCGGATCGCCGAGCGGCCCTGGGCGGCCGGCGGTGAGCTGAGCGTGCGGCCGACGCTGTGGCTGTCGATCACGTTCGACCACCGGCTCGTGGACGGCGCGCCGGCCGCGCGCTTCCTCGAGGCGCTGGCCCTCCGTCTCGCGTGATCGGGGCAGGTGCTGTCGGTCTCATCGTCAACCCGGCCGCGGGCCGCGACATCAGGCGCCTGGTGGGCGCCGCCTCGGTCATGCCGCACCACGAGAAGGCGGCGATCGTCCGGCGAGTGCTGCGCGGGCTGGAGGCTGCGGGGATCGACCGCGTGCGCTACCTGCCCGACGGCGCGGGCATCGTGGACGCGGCAGCCGACGTTCCGGGGCTGCGGCTGCGGCTGGAGAGCCTGCCGGTCCGGCCCCAGGGGTCAGCGCGCGACTCGATCGAAGCCGCCCGCCTGCTCGCGACCGAGGGCGCCGGCGCGATCGTCACGCTGGGCGGGGACGGCACGAACCGCGCCGTCGCCACGTCCTGTGGCCGGGTGCCGCTGGTGGCCATCTCGACCGGGACCAACAACGTCGTCCCCAGCATGGTCGAGGGCACGATCGCCGGGCTGGCGGCCGGGCTCGTGGCCTGCGGGGCGGTGGCCGCAGACGAGGTGGCGCCGGCCGCCAAGTGGGTGGAGGTGAGCACGGGCGGGGTCCGCGACGTGGCCCTGGTGGATGTCGCGGCGTGCCGAGACGCGTTCCGGGGCGCGGCCGCGATCTGGGACCCGGCCCGGGTCCGCGCCGTCGTGCTGTCCCGGGCGGAGCCATGGGCGGTCGGCCTGTCATCGATCGGCGGCAGGCTCAGGCCGCTCGGCCCGGACGAGCCGGTCGGCCTGTACGTCGAGCTGGGCGACGTGGCCGCAGGCGACCCCACGGTGCGGGCGGTGCTCGCGCCGGGTCTGACCGCAGACGTCCCGGTCAGGGAGTGCCGGCTCCTCGGCCTGGGGGAGGAGGTGGCGCTGCCGGGAGAGGCCGGCATCGTCGCCCTGGACGGCGAGCGCGAGATCCCCTGCCGCGGCCGCGTCACCGCGCGGGTCACCGCGGGCGGGCCCCGGCTCGTGGACGTCCGGCGGGTGCTCACGATCGCCGGCCGGGCGCCGGTGACGTAGCCGGTGGCGGACGTCCTCGTGATCGGTGGCGGCCCGGGAGGCGTCGGCGCGGCCCGGGAGGCGCGGCGGCGAGGAGCCTCGGTCACGCTCGTCGAGCGGGCTGCGCTGGGCGGGACGTGCACGCACGCGGGCTGCATCCCGGCCGGCGCGTTCCACCGGGCCGCGTCGATCCTGGACGAGATGGCGCGGGCGCCTGCGGTCGGAGTGTCCGTGGTCCCCGGCAGCGCCGACTGGGGCCGGCTCCAGTCGTGGGTGGGCCAGGTGGTCACGCGGGCGGCGGCGCTGACCCGGACGACCCTGGAGAGCGCGGGGGTCGAGGTCGTGGCGGGGCCCGCCAGCTTCGACGGCCCGGGCCGCGTCCAGGTGGGCGGTCGCGCCCTGGAGGCAGCCGCCGTCGTGCTCGCCACCGGGGCGGCGTCGATCGTGCCTCAGCTGCCCGATCCCCCACGCTGTCCCGTGCTCACCAGCACGGAGGCAATGGCGCTGGGGCGGCCGCCGGCCCACCTGCTGGTGGCCGACGCCGCTCGCTTCGGACTGGAGTGGGCCGACCTCTTCGCCCACCTGGGCTCGCAGGTCACCGTCGCCACCACGGACGCCCGGCTCCTGCCGGCCGAGGACGCGGACCTGGCCGGCTTCCTGCAGATCCTGCTCGAGCGGCGAGGGGTGCGCTTCCTGCTGGGCGTCACCGCCGGGGAGGCGCTGGCAGACGTGCAGCCGGACGCGGTGCTGTTCGCGGACACGCGGGTGCCCGCGACCGCCGGGCTGGCCCTGCCCGCGGCCGGCGTGACAATCGGGCCCGATGGCGCCGTGGCGGTCGACGCCGCCTGTCTGACCACGGCCCCGTCCGTCTTCGCGGCGGGTGACGTCACTGGCGGGCCGTGGCTGTCGAACCGGGCACGGGCGCAGGGCGTGGTCGCGGCCGTCAACGCCGTGGGCGGTTCGGCCCGCTTTCGCCCGGAGCGGGTCCCCCGCTCGGTCAACACGCACCCGGAGCTGGCTGCCGTGGGTCTCACGGAGGCGGAGGCCGGGGCCAGAGGCCTCGCCGTGGCGGTCGGCTACGGCGAGCTGGCGACCAGCCTGCGCGGCATCACGCTGGGCGAGGACCAGGGGGCTCTGAAGCTCGTCGTGGACACGGAGTACGGGGAGATCCTGGGCGGGCACATGGTGGGCGCGGGCGCGGTCGAGGTGATCGCGCAGGTGGCCGCGGCGATGGAGCTGGAGGCCGACTACCGCGACCTGGCCCGCGTGAGCCACCTGCACCCCAGCCTCGCGGAGCTGGTAACCGAGGCAATTGCGTCGATCTAAGAGATAGCGCCCCTCCCCCTCGCGAGAGAGGTTGGGTGGGGGGGACGGCCAATTCAGATCCCCCCTCTGGCCCTGGCGGGCCCCCTCCCCCGCAAGGGGGGAGGGGCAGCGCTTCATCTCGCTGGCTCCAGGAGGACGAGCGTCGTGAGCTGCTGGTAGCGGGAGCGGTGCGCGGTCGGGGTGATCGCCGCGAGGGCGCGGAGCGGCCAGGGCAGCCGGCCCAGACGGCGCGCCTCCTCCCACGACGAGCGGGTCTCGACCGGCTCCCAGCCGAGCGGACGGAAGAAGTCAGGGCCCTCGGCGGGCCCGAAGCGGTGGGCGGCGCGGGCTCGCTGCAGCGCGCGGCCCATCCCGCCCCGGCCGCTCCACTGGACGGCAGCCGGTCCGGCCAGGTCGAGCAGCCACCGGCGCGCGGCCGGGCGAGCCGCCAGGGCCGTGGCCAGGCTGGCGGCGTCCTCTCGGGAGAGGTAGACGAGGAGGCCCTCGGTGAGCACCAGCGCGCTCAGGCCCTCGGCCAGGTCGAGGACACGCTCGCACGCGGCCGCGTCGGTCAGGTCGGCGGCCACCCGCTCGACCTGGCAGCGCGGCCGTGCCCCGCTCAGCCGTTCCGCCTTGTACTCCAGGAGGCCCGGCAGGTCGGCCTCGATCCAGCGCAGGTCTCCGGGCAGGTCGAGACGATAGGGCCGCGAGTCGAGCCCGGCGGCCAGGTTGAGGACGACGTCGAACCTGCCGGCCCGGACCGACCGCAGGACCCACTCGTCGAAGACCACCGTGCGCGGGATGACCGGCCAGCCGGCCAGGCCGGGCCACATGCTCCGGGCGATCTGCGCGCCGCGGTCACCCGCGAGCCGGCGGGCGAACGGGTCGTGGAAGGCGGCGTCCCTGCGCTCGCTCTCGAGAGCGCGGTGATAGGCGACCAGCAGGGCCGTGTCGGAGACGTCTCGAAGCGCCGCCTCAGGCACGGCCGCCCGGCTGCGCGCTCATTGCGGGAGCAGCAGGAGCTTGCCGGTGGTGCGCCGGCCTTCCAGGTCCTCGTGCGCGCGCCGGGCCTCGCCCAGCGGGTAGCGCGCGCCGATCCTGATCGTGAGCCGGCCGTCCGTGATCCAGCCCAGCACCTCCTGCGTCCGCCAGAGAAGCTCCTCCCGCGTCACGGTGTGATGGACGAGCGAGGGACGGGTCAGGAACAGCGAGCCCCCCGCGTTCAACCGCTGCGGGTCGAACGGCGGGACCGGTCCGCTCGATGCGCCGAAGAGCACGAGCATCCCGCGCCGGCGCAGGCTGGCCAGGCTGCCGTCGAACGTGGTCCTCCCCACGCCGTCGTACACGACAGCCACACCCTCGCCCCGGGTCAGACGCCGGCACTCCGCGGCGAAGTCCGTCTGGTCGTAGCGGATCACCTCGTCGGCCCCCGCCTGCCGCGCCAGAGCCGCCTTCTCGTCGGAGGAGACGGTCCCGATGACGCGGCCGCCGCGCATCTTCGTCATCTGGGTGAGCAGCAGGCCGACGCCGCCCGCCGCCGCGTGGACCAGCACCGCGTCGTTCGGCTGGACCGGGTACGTGGAGGTGGTGAGGTAGTGGGCGGTGGCGCCCTGCAGCATCGCGGCCGCGGCCACCTCGTCCGGGATGCCGGCCGGCACGGGCACCGCCCTGTCGGCGCTCACGATCACCTGCTCCGCATAGCTGGCCGGCGCTGCGCACCAGGCCACGCGATCGCCCGCGGCGAAGCCGCTGACCCCGGCTCCGACCGCGGAGACGGTGCCCGCGCCCTCGGCGCCCGGGACGAACGGCGTCGGGGCGGTGTACAGACCGGAGCGGTTGTACGTGTCGATGTAGTTCACGCCCGCGGCCGCCACCCGGACCAGGAGCTCGCCAGATCCGGGAGCGGGGGTCTCGATGTCGGCCGGGACCAGCACCTCGGGGCCGCCGTGCCTCTCCACGCGGATTGCTCGCATAGGCGACAGGGTAGGTCGCCGGGGGTCCTCCCGTCGTTGCGCCCGGTCAGCAGCCGCCGACCCGGTGGACGACGCCGCGCCGCTTCAGCAGGTCGCGCGACGCCGCGAACCGCTCGCCGACCGGGCCCTGGGAGCGGACCCAGGCGACGTGGCGCCCGAGCCCGTCCTCGAGCGCGACCTCGGGCTCGAACCCGGCCCGGCGCGCCAGCCCGATGTCCGCGGTGAGCGCGCGCATCTCCCCGGGCCGGTACTCGCCGGGGACTTCCGGCTCGATCCTCGCCCCGAGCAGATGGCCAAGCACGAGCGCGAGGTCGCGCATGGCGACCGGCCGGCCGGTCCCCACGTTGACGGCCAGGCCGTCCAGGTCGGATGTCTCGGCCGCGAGCAGGCACGCGCGGGCGATGTCGCCCACGTAGCAGAGGTCCCGCGTCTGGCGGCCGTCCTCGTACAGGACCGGCGGCAGCCCGTTGAGCAGCCGGGTGCAGAACACGGCGATCACGCCGGTGTACGGGTTGTGCATGGACTGGCGCGGCCCGTAGGTGCAGGCGAACCGGAGGGCCACGACCGGCACGCCGGTCTGCCGCGCCCAGGCGAGCGCGAGCCGCTCCTGGTCGTGCTTGGTCAGCGCGTACACGGTCTCGCCCCCGATCGGCGCGCACTCCGGGGTGGGCACGCTCGCCGCCCGGCCGCCGCACTCCGGGCACGGCACCTCGAACTGGCCGACGGCCAGGCGCTCCGGATCTCGGCGCGGCGGGAACCGGAGCCTGTGGGCCGTGCATCGGACCGCGCCCTCCGTGTACACGGCCTGGGACGAGGCCAGGACGATCCTGCGCACCGGCAGCACCCGGTCCCGGATCGTCTCCAGCAGCACTGCGGTGCCGACGCTGTTGACCTCGAAGAACTTGGCCAGCTCGGGCATGTAGCCGCCGTAGGCCGCCAGGTGGAACACGGTGTCCACCCCCAGGAGTGCCGAGCGCACGTGGTCGCGGTCGCGGACGTCGCCGATGCAGAGCTCCGCCCCCTCGGCGATCCAGGCCGGCCGGCCGCCGCCGTGCGTCTGCGGCTCGAGGTTGTCGAGGACGCGAACCCGCCAGCCACGGGTCAGCAGCAGGTCCGCCACGTGCGAGCCGATCAGGCCGGCGCCGCCGGTCACCAGCGCCAGTCGTTCAGACAACGATCGCCTCCAGCGCCAGGACCACGAGAGTCCGGCTGCTCCAGCCGGGCGGCCGAAGGGTCGGCCGAGGACAGGACGGCGAGCACGGCCGCCGTCGCCGGCAGGTCCGTCCGCCGCCCGACCTCGGCGGCCAGCGCCTCCAGGTCCTCCGCAGTGTCGACGTCGAAGGTCGGCGGCACGGTCGCCGTCCGGAGGCCCAGCCGGCGCGCGCGCCGCATGACCTGGCGCAGGACGTCGCCCCGGCCCATCTCCACCTGGGCGAGCAGGTCGGGGGCCGGTCCCGGCCCGACCAGGTAGTAGCCGCCGTCCAGCGTCGGGCCGAGGACGACGTCGACCCGCTCGAGGGCGGCGAACGCGGCCTGGACCGTGTCCAGCTCGAGGTGCGGGGAGTCGCTCGCGATCAGCACCACCGGGCATTCCCCGGCCGCCCCGGCGTCGCGAAAGAGGTTCGCCTGCCGCTGTCCCCAGGTGTCGCCCCGCTGCTCGCGGTGGCGGCCGCCGCCGACCAGGGGCGACACGGCCGGCCAGGAGCCGGGGGTCACCGACCAGGCCACGGGCAGGCGGGCGGCGCGCAGCCGTCCCGACAGGTCGGCCAGGAAGGCGCCGTACAGGCGGGCGGCCGCGTCGTGGCCGACCGTCGCCCCGAGCCGCGTCTTGGCCTCGCCGGCGCGCGGCGCCCTCGCCGCCACGTACAGGCGTCTCATCCCGCCTGCGAGGGTCTCCAGCGCGACAGGCGCACCGCCGTCCACACGATGCGCGCGCCCGCTCGGGCGGCGGCGAGCGGCCGCCCGCTGACCTTGGAGCGCCCGGCCGCTCTGCGCTCGTGGCGCACCGGGACCTCCGCGTAGCGATAGCCGGCCCGCAGCGACTTGACGGTCATCTCGGTCGCCCAGCCGTAGGTCCGCGACCTCATGTCCAGCTCCCGGAGGCGGCTTGCGGGGATCGCCCGCATGGAGCCGAGGTCGCTGACAGGCGCGCCGGTCAGCAGGCTGATCACGGCGCAGGCGACGCAGTTGCCGCCGGCCTGCGCGAGCGTCATGGCGCCTGCCGCCCGGCGACGGCGCACGCCGACCGAGAGGTCCGCCCGCCCGTCGAGCACCGGCGCCAGCACGCGCCGGACCTCGCCCGGGTCGTCGGCCCCGTCGCCGTCGAGGAACAGGAGGACGGAGCCGGCCGGGGCCGCGGCCGCCCCCGCCTGGCAGGCCCGCCCGTAGCCCCTCCGGGGCTCGGTCACGACGCTGGCGCCTGCAGCTCGCGCCACGACCGCGGTCCCGTCCCGCGACCCGTTGTCCACGACCACCAGCTGGTCACCGGCGGGATCGAGGAGGGCGCGCAGCCGGCCGACGACGGCGCCGATCGACCCGGCCTCGTCGAGACAGGGGATGACGACGGTCAGCTGCGCCGACGTGTTCACGGCCTGCATGGAGGCCTGCCCCCGTTCGCCCTTACCGCCGCGGCAGGAGCTCCTCGACCCGCTCCCGGATCGACTCCCTGTGCAGCTGGCCGCGATATGGCTCGCCGACGAGGGAGCGGGCGAACTTCTTCGCCTGGTCGAACGTGATGTGGGGGGGCAGCGGCGACTCCTCCGGATCGACGACGGCGTCAACCACCACCGGCCGGTTCGCGACCAGCGCCTCGGCCCAGGCGGGCTCCACGTCCTCCGGGCGCTCGATGCGGATGCCCCTGAGCCCGATCGACTCGGCGTAGCGGGCGAAGTCGAAGGCCGGGATGGCGTGCGAGCCGTCGAACGTCGGGTCGCCGGCGAGGGCCCGCTGCTCCCAGGTGACCTGGTTGAGGTCCTGGTTGTTGAGCACCAGCACGACAAGCCGGGGGTTGCTCCAGGTCGGGTAGTACCTGGCGGCGGTCAGCAGCTCGTTCATGCCCAGCATCTGCATGGCCCCGTCGCCGACGAGGGCGAACGCCGCCCGTTCGGGGAAGGCGAACTTGGCCGCGATCGCGTACGGGACCGCTGGCAGCATGGTCGCCAGGTTGCCGGAGAGCGATGCCTTCATCCCGCGGCGGACGCGGATGTGGCGTGCGTACCAGCTGACCGCCGAGCCGGAATCCGCCGCCAGGATCGCGTTGTCCGGCAGTCGTGAGGACAGTACGGCGAACAGCGACTGCGGGTTCAGCTTGCCGCTGGAGGTCAGGCGGGGCCTCCCCTGCTCGTCCATGAGCCGCCACCAGTCGTCCATCGCGCGCGCGATCCGCTCCTGCCAGCCGCGATCGTCCTTCCTCGACAGCAGGGGCAGCAGCTCGCGCAGGGTCTCGCGGGCGTCGCCGGTGAGGAGCACGTCCACCGGGTAGCGCAGGCCATGCATGCGCCCCTCGAGGTCGATCTGGACGGTCCTCGCCTGACCCTCTCTGGGCAGGAACTCCGAGTAGGGGAAGGAGGTCCCGACCAGCAGCAGGGTGTCGCAGCCCTGCATCAGGTCCCAGCTCGGCTTCGTTCCCAGCAGCCCGATCGCGTTCGTGCAGAACGGAACGTCGTCCGGCACGGCGGCCTTGCCCAGCAGCGCCTTTGCGATCCCCGCGCCCAGCGTGTCCGCCACCGCGACCACCTCGTCGGTGGCGTGCAGCGCGCCGGCCCCGACCAGGATCGCGACCCGCCGCCCGGCGTTGAGCAGGTCGGCCGCCCGGCGCAGGTCCGCGAAGCGGGGGACCACGCGCGGCTCGCTCCAGCCGATCGCGGAGCGGATCGTGTGGTTGGCGCGCGGCTGCCCGTAGACGGCGTCCATCTCCTGGACGTCGGCCGGCACGATCGCGCAGGTCACCGTCCGCTCGGCCCTGGCGATCCGCACGGCGCGGTCGATCACGTGGCGCACCGCCTCCGGGCTGTCGGCCTGCTGGACGTACGCGGAGGCCACGTCCTTGAACAGGCCGACCAGGTCGACCTCCTGCCGGTCCTGACCGCCCATCGCGCGCAGGGAGGTCTGGCCCACCACGGCCACGACGGGCTGGTGGTCGAGCTTGGCGTCGTAGAGGCCGTTCAGCATGTGGATGGCGCCGGGGCCGGACGTGGCGCAGCAGACCCCGACGTCGCCCGTCCACTTGGCGTGGCCGCAGGCCATGAAGGCGGCCATCTCCTGGTGACGCACCTGCACGAACCGCAGGCGGTCCCGGTTGCGCTCGAGCGCCCGCAGCAGCCCGTTGAGGCCGTCACCGGGAAAGCCGAAGACGCGCTCGACGCCCCATTCGCTCAGGCGCTGGACGATGTAGTCGGCGGTGGTGATGCTCATCGCGTCATCTCCTGGGTGGCGTTGCCCTGCTCGATGCAGCCACGCCGCCGGCGGCCCCCGGCGAGCCGGTTGCGAGGCCCATGGGCCATCCGCGCCGGTCAGCGCGCGCTGGCGATCGGGGCCGCGAGCTCCTGCTTGTTCATCCGTGCTGCCCCGATCATCCTGCCGGGCATAGTTCTCGACCTCCTCGGCTAGAGTCGGGCAAATCTGATAGCTACATTATCATCTTGCCGGCCAGCAGCACTTCCTGGCCGGCAGGCAGCCGGCGTCCAGAAGGCCGGGCCGATCGACCCTGAACCTCGCGGGCCGCTGGCCCGGCGGGGACGGGCCGACCGGCGGTGTCGGCCGGGGCGGGTCCGGGCGTTTGCTTGACGCAGAAGATACGAGGCCCCCGAGCGGAGGCCGCAAACCAAGGAGGAGTGAAGGTGACCAGGGAGATGCGCTGGAGGATCGTGACGCTGCAGACGGTCCTGGTGCTGGTGCTGGGCTTCTGCAGCGGCTTCCTGTACTGGGGCAGCGGCTTCGTGAACGGGATGGTGCACGACCAGCTGGCGGCCCAGAAGATCTTCTTCCCCGCCGCCGGCAGCCCGGCGATCACGGCCCTGCCCCCCGCTGACGCAGCCGCGGTCAGCCAGTACGCCGGGCAGCAGCTGACCACCGGTCCCCAGGCGGAGACGTACGCGAACCACTTCATCGCCGTCCACCTGAGCAAGGTCGCCGGCGGTCAGACGTACTCGCAGGTCAGCGCGGCGGCCCAGGCCAACCCGCAGAACGCCGCACTGGCCGGCCAGGTGCAGACCCTGTTCCGCGGTGAGACGCTGCGCGGCCTGCTGCTGTACGCGTGGGGCTGGTCGCAGGTCGCCCTGTACGCCTTCTACGCGGCGATCGGGCTGACGGTGGCCACGCTGGCGGTGTTCGCCTCGCTCATCTTCGAGCTGGCGGTCGCCCGGCGCCGGGTGCCGGTGCCGGCGATTCGCTCGGCGACGGCGAGCGTCTGACTGCGTCCCTGGTCGGGAGTCCCGGCGGCCGGCCCGCCGGGGCTTCCTGGCGTCTGCCCGGCCGATCAGAGGCCGTAGACGCCGCCGACGCTCCATGCCACCTGCCGCGCCGACCCGTCCGCCGCGACCAGCCACAGGTCCAGGTTCGCCACGTCGCGGACCATGAGGGCGGATCCGCCCGGCTGCCGGACGGCGAGCACGGACGACGCGCCGGCGGTCCACACGACAGCCCCGGTCCGCCACTCCAGCACCTCGGTTGCGGCTAGCCCAGGCCCGGCAGACACGACGATGCGGCCGTCGTCGCCCGAGAACCCCTGGACCCAGAGCGGCTCCAGGGTCATGACGACAGCGCCGCTCGGCAGCTCCCGGATGACCGTCGGCCCGCCGGGCGCCGCGGGTCTCGCCGCGAGCGTGAGGTTCGTCTCGGCCGCGTACCGGCCGTCGGGCGACACGGCCACCACGTAGCCCGAGATCGGGGCGGCGGAGACCGGGTAGGAGCGCTGGTAGAGGATCGATCCGTCTGCGATTCGGACCACCAGGAGCGTCGTCACCGGGTCCAGGCCCGTCTTCGCGGCCTGCGTCACGCCCGAAGCCGTCCGGTCGGCGATCACTGCTACGCCGCTCTGCTCGCTGCAGGCCAGCACGTCGACCGAGGAGGTGAACCCGAACTGGCCGACGGTTGCCACCACGCGGGGCCGGCTGCCGGGGGTGACCCAGGTGAGCTGCGCCGGCCCGGTCAGGGACCCCCCCGTGAATAACGCAAAGCCGGGAGTCGTGAGCTGACACAGGTGCCGGCTGGAGTCGGCCCAGGTCGGGCGGAGGCCGTCGGTCGCCGCCAGCGTGGCGAGCACCCGACCGGCGCGGTCGCGGATCGAACCGTCGCCCAGGAGGATCTTGCTGCCGTCCGGTGACACGCTGTCAATCCAGAGCCGCCTCGGCAGCGTCTCCCCCGGGTAGTGCGGCATGCCGCGCGGTGTGGGGGGGAGGGCGAAGGGGGTTCGAGGCTGCCCGGTCCAGTCGACCGCGTTGACCACGCCGGGGTCGCCTGTCGAGTAGTAGACGAGGTCCGAGGCGGGAGCCGGCCGGCCCACCGGCGGCGGCCCTGGCGCCCGCCCGCAGGCGCTCGCGCCGAGCAGCCACGACAGGATCGCGGCGGCCAGGAGACCGGCACCGAATGGGGTTCCTCGCATCGCCCTGACCTCCATGCTCACCGCCGCCGTTCGCGGCTTCGCGGCTTG
>DATFRD010000301.1:0-9813 GCA_035263645.1 Candidatus Dormiibacterota bacterium
CGGCCGAGTTGGAATACCCCGCGTAATGCGCGGCAGTGGTCGAGCTCGAACCGTCCAGCCAGTCCTGATACTGGATGTACGGGATGTTGCCGCCCTGTCCCCAGTGGATGGCGGTCTGCCATCCGGACGGGTTGGAGGTCAGCGTGGTGTTCCAGTCCGAGTAGCCCTGGGCCGGCTTGGTCGTCACGTTCATGCCCAGGGCCTGGAGCTCCTGCGACATGAGGGCCGCGTTCTCCCAGTAGTCGGAGAAGGGCACCGGGTCGTAGATCGAGAAGCTGATGATCTGGCCGCCCTTGGTCCAGCAGTTGGCCGGGTTGCTGCCATCGCAGTTCCCGCCCGCCTTGTACGTGCCCGCGGCGGAGTCGTAGTGGGAGCTCGCCGGCGGAGTCCAGCCGTCGCTCGTCAGGATGTCGTACACGTCCGAACCGGCCGGCAGCTTCTCGGCCTTGGCCGTCGCGGCGTCGGGAACGCTGCCGTTGGTGGACAGGTCGCCGGTGAGGGTGCCGTCAGTCGGCAGGTAGGCCTTCTGGTTGGGCAGGATGAGGGCGCTGGACGAGCTCGCCGGCTGCTCGTAGCCGGACTCGCCCAGGAGGCCGAGGGCGTTGCGGTTGACGCCGTAGCTGACCGCCTTGCGGACGGCCACGTCCCCGATCCCGGTCGCGCCACCGTTGCCGGGGTTGAGGTTGAACCAGAGGACCACGGTGTTGCCGGAGGCGAACCAGGCATGGTTCGTCTGCGGATTGAGGTTGACGTAGTTCGCGTAGACGTTGGGGATGTCGTTCCCGGCCCAGTCCAGCTGACCGCTCACCAGCGCGTCACTGGCCGCGGCGTTCGTGGCGATGGACGGGGTCTCGATCTCGGACTCCGGCGGTGTGCCGCCCCAGTAGTACGGGTTGGGCTTCCACTTGATCAGCGAGCTCGAGTAGCTGTCCAGCATGAACGGGCCGGTTCCGATCGGCTTCGTGATGGTCATGGTCGGGTTCTGCGCGAGCTGGTTCGCCACCGACGCCTTCAGGATGTAGGTGGTGCCCAGGATCGACCAGAGACCGGTGTACTGCGGCGAGTCGAAGTGCAGGGTCACCGTGTCGCCGGAGACCGACGGGTCGGACGTCTGCTGAGGAACGCCCGGGGTGTCGGCCTTGGGGTTCTCCATCGCCTTGAACGTGGCGGCGACGTCGGCCGGACCGAACGACGAGCCGTCGTTGAACCTGACGCCTGACCTGATCTTGACCTGCAGGTCCTTGCCGCCGTTCTGGAACGTGTACCCCGTGGCCAGCCAGTAGTGCGTGCCCGCGGAGGTCGGATCGAGCTGGTCGAACTCGACCAGCGGCTCGTTGACCATGCTGCGCGTGCCCATGCTCGATGCCACCGAGTTGGGGTCGTACGGGTTGAAGTCGTCCGAGAATGTCACCCCGGTGGTCGGCTCCGCGATGAGCGGCCTGCCCCCCTTCGCCACCTGGCCGGAGGACGAGCCGCTGCAGCCCGAGACCGCGACGGCCATGGCCGCCACCGTCAGGAGCCCGATCACTGCTCTCCCGTTCATAGATGTCTCACCTCCCTGACGCACGGCCTGCCGTCTGGCCGTGCACTGACGGAACCGGAATCGACGCAAGGCCAGGGCCCATACTCATCACCTCTCCTCTGATCGCTGGTCGGACGACGTGGTCACCGCTCGGTCACCGGGCGCGACGTGGAGCCAGCAGGCGGCGGAGTGGCCCGGCGAGACGGCGACGGGCGGCGGCGCCTGGCGGCTGCAGATCTCCATGGCGTGCGGACAGCGGGGGTGGAACCGGCAGCCGCTGGGAGGCGCGGCCAGGCTCGGGGGCGCGCCCCGGCCGGCGAGGGCCGGCGTCTCCGCCCGGTCGGGGTCGGGCGCGGCGGAGAGCAGCAGCTGGGTGTACGGGTGCGCCGGGGCGTCGGTCAGGCTGACGCTCGGGGCGACCTCCACCAGCTGCCCGGCATACATGACGACGATGGTGTCGGCCAGGTAGCGGGCCGAGGCGATGTCGTGGGTGACGTAGAGGATGGCCAGCCGCTCCCGGTCGCGCAGGTCGGCGAGCAGGTTGAGCACGCCCAGCCGGAGCGAGACGTCGAGCATGGACACCGGCTCGTCGGCGAGCAGCACCCTCGGGCGGACCGCCAGCGCCCTGGCGATGGCCACCCGCTGCCGCTGGCCGCCGGAGAGCTCGTGCGGGAACTTGCCGGTGAAGCTGTCGGGCGGCTCCAGCGCCACCCTGCGCAGCAGCTCCGCCACCGCCCCGTCGACGTCGCCGTCGGCGACGTGGTGGATCCTCAGCGGTCGGACCAGGTGATGACGGACCCGGTGCACCGGGTTCAGCGATGCGAACGGGTCCTGGAACACCATCTGAACCTGGGCCGCGTACTCCCGCGGCCGCCCGGGGGGCGCCGGCCGGCCGTCGAGCAGCACCTGGCCACCGTCCGGCGCGACGATTTTCGCCAGCAGGCGGGCGACGGTCGTCTTCCCGGCCCCGCTCTCCCCGACCACGGCCGTGACCTGGCCCGCGGCCAGGCTCACGGAGACCCCCTCCACGGCGTGGAGCCGCCTTCGACGGGCCAGCAGCCCGCGGCCCTGCTTCACCCAGAAGTCCTTGGTCAGGTCGCGTCCCTCCAGCACCGGGGGGGCGAGGGCTCCGGTGATCGGGGTCGCGGCGGCCGCGGTCGTCACGGCTGACCACCGCGGGCGCGCGCCGACCCGGGCCGGCCGCCGCTCGAGCCGGGGTCGGGTCGCGCCAGCTCGGCGGGGACGGTCACTACGCCGTCGTGCAGCCAGCAGGCGACCTCGCGGCTCGATCCGTCGACGGCCGTCAGCCTCGGCACCGCCTGCCGGCAGCGCTCCATCGCCCAGGGACAGCGCGGATGGAAGGCGCAGCCCGCCGGCAGGAACCGCAGGTCGGGCGGCGACCCGGGGATCCCGTCCAGCGGCGCTCGCGGCCCGTGCATCGGCGGGAAGCAGTGGAGCAGGCCGTGGGTGTACGGCAGCCGCGGCGCATGGAACAGCGAGGCGGCGGGCGCGCGCTCCATCAGCCGGCCCGCGTACATCACGGCGATCTCGTCGGCGAGCTCGACCAGCAGGGAGAGGTCGTGGGTGATGAAGAGCGCCGCGAACCCCAGCCGCTCGCGCAGCCCCATCAGCTCTTCCAGGATCTCGCGCTGGGTCACCGTGTCGAGCGCGGTCGTGGGCTCGTCCAGGATCATGACCTGGGGCTCGAGGGCGAGCGCCATGGCGATCATCGCTCGCTGCCGCATGCCGCCGGACAGCTCGTGCGGATAGCTGCGCAGCCGGTCCGCGTTCATCCCGACCATGTCCAGCAGCTCCCCGGCCCGCTCCCACCGCGCCGGCCCGGCGAGGTGCGGACGGTGCACCCGGAGCAGGTCGTCGAACTGGGCGCCGATGGTGATGACGGGATTCAGCGAGTTCAGGGCGCTCTGCAGGACGACGGCGATCTCGGACCACCGGAGCGTGCGCAGCTCGTCCGCGTCCGCAGCGAGCAGGTCGATGGTCCCGCTGGGCCCGTCGCCGCCGGTGGGCCTGGAGTGGAACAGCACCTCCCCGGCGGTGATCACGCCGGGGGCGCGGAGCAGGCGGATGGCTGCCAGCGCCAGGGTGGTCTTGCCGCTGCCGCTCTCGCCGGCGAGACCCAGCACCTGGCCACGGCGCAGCACGAGGTCGCAGTCCACGACCGCGTGGACGGCCTCGCTGGCGTAGCCGTAGTCCACGCAGAGCCCCCGGATCTCCAGGACCGGCTCAGCCGCTCCATTCGGGCTCGGCGCCGGGGCGGCGGCCCCGGGCCGGTGCTGCGCCACCTGCGTGATGCCGAGCGCGGCACGTCCGCCGAGGCCGGCCCTGCCGGCGCCGCGGCGGGACAGGCCGGCCGCGCGCAGCCTGGGGTTGATGAACTCGTCGATTCCGAAGTTGAGGAGCGCGAGACCGGTCCCGAGCAGGGCGATGCACAGGCCGGGGGGCGCCCACCACCACCACCATCCCCCCCGCACGGCGTTGTTGGCGAATCCCTCGCGCAGCATCTCACCCCAGTTCCAGAGCCCGGGCGGGAACGAGGTGGGCGAGCCGGCCAGGCCCAGGAAGGCGATGGCCACGTAGGCCCCGATGGCGTAGAGCGTGGTGAACAGGAACGAGGCGGCGACGATCGGGACGAGGTTGGGCAGGACCTCGGCGAGGATGATGCGGACGCGTCCCTCCCCGGAGACCCTGGCCGCCTCGACGAAGTCCCGGTTGCGCACCGACAGGGTCTGGGCGCGCAGCACGCGCGCGGTGTAGGCCCAGGCCGTGACGGCGATGATCACGGCGACCAGGAGGATGCTCGAGCCGGCAGACGGCACGTAGCTGGCGAGCACGATGAGGAGGGGGAGCCCGGGGATGGCGAGGAACACGTTGGCCAGGAGCGACAGCCCCTCGTCCGGGCCGCCGCCAAGGTAGCCGGCGGCCACCCCGACGAGCACGGAGAGGATCGTGGCGATCACGGCGGCGAGCAGGCCGACGAACAGGGTGGCCTCGGTGGCGGCGAGCAGCTGGGACCACACGTCCTGGGCGAAGACGGTGGTGCCGAGCCAGTGGGCGGCCGAGGGCGGCAGAGGGAGCGGGTAGTAGCTCGCCGGTACGCCGGTTCCGGACCCCGTGCCCTCGACCAGGACGTGACGCACCCAGTGCTGCTCGTCGGTGGCGTTGGGCGAATACGGAGCCAGCCACCGGCCCAGCAGGGCGACCAGCGTGAACACCCCGACGATCGCGAGCCCGGCGACCACCTTGGGGGAGCGTGGCAGGTGCATGCCGCGCGCGCGCCGGAGCACGGGCTCGGCGGCAGGTCCGGCGAGGGGCGTGATCCGGGCGAGGGGGGTGCGGTCGACGCTCACGCCATCTGCCTCGCTCTGGGGTCGATCAGCACGTAGACCACGTCCGCAAGGAGGTTCGCGGCCAGGACCACCAGGGTGATGACCACGAAGATCCCCTGCACCAGCGCGTAGTCGAGCTTGCCCAGGGCGTCGTAGAGGTGATAGCCGATGCCGGGGTAGTTGAAGACGATCTCCACCAGGATCTGGCCGGCGACCACCAGGCTGAGCGCGATCGTGAAGTTGGAGACCACGGGCAGGAGCGCGTTGCGCGCCGCGTACCAGACCACCCGCCGCGTGGGCAGACCCTTGGCCCTGGCCACCAGGACGAAGTCCTCGTCCATGGTCGTGACCATCTGGTTGCGCATGGCCAGGACGAAGCCGGCCATCGACGCCAGCACGACGGTTGCCGCGGGCAGGATCGCGTGGCTGACGATGCTGCCGAGGTACGGCCAGTTCAGGCCCGGGGTGACCGTGTAGATGTCGTACCCGAAGAGGCTCGGGAACCACCTGAGCATCGTTCCGGTCTCCCCGAAGATCAGGACCAGCACCAGGGCCAGGAAGAAGTAGGGGATCGCCTGGAAGAACGTGGCCGCCGGCATCAGCCACTCGATCCAGGAGCCGCGGCGCCAGGCAATCAGGGCGCCGAGGAGGGTGCCGACGACGAAGCTGATGACCGTCGCCACCCCGAGGAGGCCGAGCGTCCACGGCAGGTAGGAGAAGATCAGGCTGGCTACCGGGGCGTTCTCCGACCACGAGTGGCCGAGGTCGCCGTGGAGCAGGTTGCCCCAGTACTGGAGGTACTGGGCCCACAGGCTCGTGTGGACGTCGAAGCCGAGCTGCTGCTCGATCGCCCTCACGCACTGGGCGTTGCAGGCCCCCGACTGCGAGGCCCTGGCGACGGCGCCGGCGACCGGGTTGCCGGGCACCACCCGCGGGAGGAGGAAGCTGACGGTGAGCGCCACCCAGGCGGCGAGGAGGTAGACGCCGAGCCTGCGGAGGAGGGCCCGCATCTGCTACTCCCCTCCGCCCGCGCCGGCCGGCGAGCCCGGCCGCGGCCCTGCCTGGTTGGTGCAGCCGCAGCTCTCGCGGACCACGAGCTCGACGGGGAGGACGAGGTAGGGTGCGCCGCCGGCCTCGCTGATGCGCGCGTAGAGGACGTCGAACGCCGTCGCGCCCAGCTGCTGGATCGGCTGGCGGACTGTGGTCAGGGGTGGATGCAGGTGGCGCGCAACGGGAACGTCGTCGAAGCCCGTGACGGCGACGTCGCCGGGCACCCGGATCCCCCGCTGCGAGAGGGCGTGCATCGCCCCCAGGGCGGTCTGGTCGTTCGCGCACACGATGGCCCGCGGCAGGCGTCCGCCGCCGTCCAGGAGCGACGCGACCACCTGCGCGCCGCCCGAGGCGCTGTAGTTGCCCCGCCACGCGGGCCCGGCCTGGGTCCGGGCGCCGGCGGCGGCGGCCTCGCGCTCGAACGCCCGGGCCCGCGCCTGGTTGTCGGGGCTGTCGGCGTAGCCCGAGAGGTAGGCGAGGCTGCGATACCCGTGGTCGATCGCGAGGTGGCGGACCAGCGCGCGGATCCCGGACTCGTTGTCGCAGCGGACGTTCATCGACGAGGGGGTCGGGCTTCCCGCCAGCGTCACGACCGGCACCATGCTGGCCAGGCGGCCGATGCCGGCTGCGGAGAGCATCCGGTCGTGGAGGATGAGCCCGTCCGCCTTGCCGGCGATCGCGGCGATCCGCGCCGGCGCGTTCTCGTCGTGGACGCCGACGGAGGCGATCAGCACGTCGAAGCCGCGACGCTGTGCCGCCACCTCGATGCCCCGGTTGATGACGTCGATGAAGAGGAGGCTCTCGTCCTCGTCCTCGAACGGCGTCTCGCCACCGCGCCGGAAGACGACGCCGACGACCTCTTTGAGCCCGTTGGAGAGCGCTCGAGCGGCGCCGTCGGGCACGAAGCTGAGCTCGCGCACGGCGCGCATCACCCGCTCGCGGGTGTCGGGGCGGGGGCTGCCCTGGCCGTTGAGGACGCGCGACACCGACGCGATGGAGACCCCCGCCAGCCTGGCGACGTCGTAGATCGTCAGGGTCCCCTTGGGCCGCCTCGGCTCCGACATCCTCTCTCCGGCCATCCGACCCCCGAGCGCCGGTAACCGCTTACCGGTAAGCGCTTACAGGGTCCGGGCGAGCTTAGCACAGGGCCTGGGGCCGCGCAAGGGGGAAGAGGAGCGGGCGATGCTGGAGCACCTCCGCCTGGCCGCCGGTCACCTCTTCCCGGGGGCGTCGGGACGGTCGCGCTTGCGCGGCCGGCTCCGGGCGCCGAGAATCAACCGCCGTGCGGCCACGGCCTCAGGAGCACACCCGCTGGGGGCGGGACCACCCGCGCGAGGGATGGTTCGACGTCCGCGAGCTGGAGCCGGGCGTTCATCTCATCGGAGAGCCCGGCCACGTCAATTCGTTCCTGATCCAGGGCGCCTCGTCAGCGGTCCTGCTGGACACGGGACTCGGCGTCGCCGACATCCGCAGCGTGGCCGAGGAGCTGACCGACAGGCGCCTCCTGGTGGTCAACTCGCACTACCACTTCGACCACACGGGCGGCAACGGACTCTTCGAGGATGTCGCCATCCACCGTGCCGGGGCCGACCTGCTCCAGAGGCCGCCGCCCGACGGCCTGGCCGCCGGCTACATGGAGTACACCCGGCGACTGCTGGAGGCCTGGGGGCCCTACAAGGCGGCCGACGACCTGTACTTCCACCTCCTGACCGTGGAGCGTCTCGTCCGGCCTCTCCCGCGGGGCTTCGACCCGGCCACCTATCGCATCGTCCCGACGGTCGCCAGCCGACTGCTCGACGACGGCGACGTCCTCGACCTCGGCGGCCGGCGGCTGCGCATCCTCCACACGCCCGGGCACTCGCCCGACTGCATCTGCGTCCTCGACGAGGAGAACGGCCTGCTCTTCGGCGGTGACACGATCAATACCGGCCCCATCTACGCCCACCTGCCCGAGTCCGACCTGGCCGGGTTCGCCCAATCGACGCGGCGGCTGGCCCAGCTCGAAGCCGGCGTGCGCCGCGTGTTCGTCTGTCACTTCCTCCGCGTCGAGAACGAGCCGCGCCTGCTGGGAGAGATCGCCGAGGGGTTCGAACGCCTGCTGGCTGGCGACGTGGATATGAGAGATAATGTCGACTGCCTCGACTTCCCCGTGCGCGAAGCCTGCTTCGATCACTTCTCGATCTTCGTGCCGGCAGTCTGAGCGCCCGCCAGGGCCTCCCGGTCATTGTGTGAACCGGCCTTGACAGTCTCGCAGTTCGCCGCCGATGAGGCGATGCGCGTCTGCTCAGACGGTCGCCCGCGCGTCGTCTTCTATGCAATGCTGTACGACGTGGAGGCCGGGGGAATGGTAACGAGCATCGTCACAGCACTGTTGGTCGTCGGATCGCTTGCGGCGTTGCCAGCCCGTGTCGACTCGTCGACGGCAGGGCCCGCCGCGGCGGTCGCGCAGCGCGGCGGCATGACGCACGCGGCTCCGGGGATCTCCGCATCGGCGGTCCAGTTCTCCGACATGGCCCTGGACGAAGCCCACGGGCTGCTGTACGGATCCGACACGGAGCACGGCAAGGTGTGGGTCTATACGGTGTCGGACCTGAACATCGTCGCCATGATCGACGTGGGCTCCACCTCCCGGCCGCTCGGCCTCGACCTCTCGTCCGACGGCTCCACGCTCGCCGTGGCCAGGTCGGCGTCCGGCGATATCGCCCTGCTCGACACCACCAGCCGCATGCAGACCGCCACGCTGGTTCCCGTCGTCGCCAGCGGGCCGAACGTCCCCTCGGTGGTGCGCTTCGGTCGGACGGGCCGCGTCTACTCCGCAGGCAGTCCCGGCGGCGACGTCATCCACGTCTTCGACACCACGACAGACAAGGAGATCGCCCATTCGTCGACGGCAGTCGGGGCAAACCCCGACCTGGCCATCACCGCCGATCACAGCACCATCTTCGACATCGAGGGCGCGCCGAGCCAGCCCGCGCTGGTCTCCTTCGACGTGAGCACCGACACCCCGACGATCATCCATGCGGCGGCGTCCGGCTCGGTGCAGGGGAGCAGGGTCGCGATCAAGCCCGACGGCAGCACCGTGTACACGTCCGCCGGCCAGGTCTGGTCCGGCGATCTGCAGCACCTGCTGGGCACCATCAACCCCGCCGGCAGCTTCGTGGCGTACTCGCCGGGCATCGACCGGGTGTTCTTCACTGGGACTACGCCCGTGACCAACCAGCTGACCATGGCGAGCCCGAGCACGTTTGCCATCCTGGCGCAGTTCCTGACTGCCGACGGCAGCCGGACCGGCGTGTTCCGTGTGAATGCGGCCGGGTCCGCGGCGTTCGTGGACGAGAACGGCCAGCTGGAGACGGTCAACCTCCTGGCCCCCGACTCGCCCCGGAACCTGACGGCCCGTGCTGGCATCGGGAGCACCGTGGTGACCTGGACCCCGCCGCTGTACGGCGGAACGAGCGCCATCGCGGGCTACAACGTCAAGGAGCTTGGGGGCCTGACCACAACGGTCCCGCCCACGCAGACCTCGGTGGTGCTCACCGGGCTCTCGGCCAGCGTCGGGCACGGCTACGCCGTGTCCGCGTTCAACAGGTTCGGCGAAGGCACTGATTCCGCGCGCACGCCGTTCCTGAACGTCCAGCCGGGAGGGACGTACCACGCACTGATACCGGCCAGGGTGCTGGACACTCGGAGCGGTGGGGGCCCGCTGGGACCGGGTCAGACGCTTCCGCTGCCGGTGACCGGGCAGGGTGGCGTGCCGGCCCTGGTCAACGGCGCGGGCGTGTCGGCCGTGGTGCTGAACGTGACCGTGACCGACACGACAGCGGCAAGCTTCCTGACGGTGTTCCCGACCGGGACGGCGCTGCCGACGGCGTCGAGCCTGAACTGGGTCGCCGG
>DATFRD010000302.1:0-6013 GCA_035263645.1 Candidatus Dormiibacterota bacterium
CGCCGCTGGTCCTCGTGCACGGACTGGCCGGCTCGGCGCTGAACTGGATGACCGTGGGCGACGAGCTGACGGCACGACACCGCGCCCTGGCGCCCGACCTTCGCGGCTTCGGCCGCACGCCGCTGGGGCCCGGCACCCGCCTGCGCGACAACCAGCTGCTGCTCGACCGGTTCCTGCGCGAAGTCGCGGGCACGCCGGCGACCGTGGTGGCGAGCTCGATGGGCGCGCTGCTCGCGGTCCGGCAGGCGGCGGACCACCCGGAGACCGTCGCCAACCTGGTTCTGGTCGACCCGGCCCTGCCGTGGCGGGGCCGCCGGCCCTTCGACCCGACCCTCTGGGCGGTGTCGGCGGCGCTCGTGACTCCGGTGCTGGGCGGTCCGGTCGCGGGCCGGCGGGCCCGGCGCTGGGGCGCCGAGCGAGTGGTCGCTGCGGCATTCGAGCTGTGCTGCAGCGACCCCACACGCATCTCGCCGGAGGTGGTGCGGGCGCATGTGGCGCTCGAGACGGAGCGCATCGCGGAGGCGCGCAGCCAGCGGGCCCTGGTCCAGGCGGCCCGCTCGCTCGCGTGGGCGCTGGGCCGCAGCGAGATCGAGACGTACCGTCGTGTCCAGGCTCCGACCCTGGTCGTCCACGGCGATCGCGACCGGCTGGTGCCGACCAGCTTCTCGCGGGCGATCGGGGACCGGTTCGCCTGGGAGGTCGTGGTGCTGCCGGGCGTCGGCCACCTGCCGATGCTGGAGGCCCCGGCCCAGTTCCTGGCGGTCACGTCCCCCTGGCTTCAGGTCCGCGACGGGTCGATCGCCGCGGAGGGCTAGCGTTGCAGCACTTCCCGCAGCCTCGAGGGGTTCCGGCTCCCGGCAGCGGCCAGGCTGCGAACTTCAGCTGGCGCGGCTGGACCGGGCGCTCCTCGTCCGGCCTCCTGCGCTGCCGTTCCCAGGGCTGGCCGCGGCCTTCCGGGAGGTCCGTGTGAACGGACGACGCAGCCGCCGCGCGATCGTCACCAGCTCGTCGGCAGACCCGGCGACGTGCCACGCGAAGCGGTCGAGATCGCCGACGAGGTCGCGATCCGCGTTCAGGCCGACATGGACCGTCCCGTTGTACGAGACGAGGGCGATGTTCAGCCCGATCGTGTGGTACACGGGCACGACCGGCCAGACCTCCAGCAGCCTCGCGCCGCCCGAATAGAAGGGCACCTGGGGTCCCGGCACGTTGGTGACGACCATGTTGATCCGCGACTGCAGGCCGAAGCGGGGCTGGGACGCGAGCCGGCTGCCGAGCGAGTGGAGGGTGGCGGGCGCCCAGGACGTAAGGGCGGTCAGCTGGCTGGCTGCGACGTGCTGACCGTTCCGCTTGACCGCGGCCGTCTCGGCGCTGATCCTCGCCAGCCGCGTCACTGCGGGCATGTCGCCGACCGGGAGGTCCACCACCATGCCGCTGACCAGGTTGCCGAGGGCGTAGCGCTGGCTCGAGTCGCGAACGCTCACCGGGCAGAACACGCGCATCGTGTCCGGGGCATGCTCGCCCCGCTCCCGCAGCCAGCGGTTGATGGCCTCGGCCACCATGGCGAGCACGACGTCGTTGACCGTTGCCGCGAATACGTTCTTGACCTCTTTGAGGTCGGCCAGCGGCACGGCTACATGCTCGATGCGCCGGTGCGCCCCGATGATCCGGTTGAAGAACAGCTGTGGGCCGGGACGGACGAGCGACAGGGCCAGGGAGGCCACCCCCGCCCACGGCGAGGCCAGCGCCTCGTCCGCGGCTCCGCGCACCAGCGCCGGGATGCGCTCGCGCAGCCGGAAGGGATTGAGCAGCGGGGGCGCCCCCGCCGCCAGCCGCCGCAGGCCGTCCAGGCTGCCGGCGGCGAGGGCGAGGCCGTCCGGGGCCGGACGCGGAGCCCAGGGCTGTGGCTCGACGACCTGGGGCTCCGGCTCGGCGTCGAAGAGGAGCGTGCCGATGTCGACGGAGGAGATGCCGTCGACCATCGCGTGATGAACCTTGTTGACCAGCGCCACGCGGCCGCCGGACAGGCCCTCGACGATGTGGAGCTCCCAGAGCGGCCGGCTGACGTCCAGGCGCCGGGCCAGGATCCGCGCGGCGTAGTCGGCCAGCGCGGCGTCGTTGCCCGGCCGGGGCAGGGGCGTGCGCCGGACGTGGTAGCCGAGGTCGAAGTTGGGGTCGTCGACCCAGACCGGATGGCCCAGGTTGAGCGGTCGGAAGCGAACACGCTGGCGGTACCGGGGCACCAGGTGCAGCCGCTCCTGCAGCGTCTGGGCGATGCCGAGCGCCCCTCGGCTGCCTGCCACCTGCGGTTCGCCCTCGAAGACGTACACCGCCCCTATGTGCAGCGGCGCCTCGTCCCGTTCGGCGTAGAGAAAGAATGCGTCGAGTGCGCTGAGCTCCTCGTAGTAGTGAGGTCCCGTGTCAGCCATACCTTCACGGTAGCGCTCCGGCCCGAATCCCCGTCCTGCGGCCGCCCGCGGCGGCCGCAGGACGGGGTCGCGGCGATCAGGTCCCCGCCTGCTGGAGCGCGTCGTGCCGGCGCTGCACCTCCTGACCCGCCGCCGAGAGCGCCTCCTGCAGGCGGCGCAGCGCCGGCTCGAAGTCGCCGTCCCACGCCTGCCGGAACCGGTCGGCCGCCGGTCCCCTCCAGAACGTCCCCGCCAGCTGGCTGCGGATCGCCTGGGCCACGCTGCCCACCTGTTCGCCATGGTGGTCCAGGGCCGTCCGCAGCCCCTGCATCTGCTCCAGCTCGCCTCCGATCATGGTCTGTCGCTCCTCCTCGATGGTCGCGGCCGCCCACTGGGGCCGGTGCCGCGATCGTCGCCGATGGAGGCGGACAAAACTCGGACAGTCGACTCCGGTGAGGTGCGGACCCATGAGCCGACGCTGCCGCCGCCCAGGCGGCCGACCGTATCCTGCTCGCGTGCTCTCGGCTGCGGCCGGCGACCGGGTCCGCGAGGTGCCGGCGTCTCCCGACCACCCGGGGCGGAACGGCTGAGCCCGGTGGCCGCCGAGCGCCCCGGCGCCTGGGAGGTCAGCCGCGTCCTGCTCCTGGTGGGACTGGCGGCCTTCGGTGGCCCGGTCGCCCACGTCGCGCTCATGCGCCGCCAGGTGGTCGAGCGGCGGCGCTGGGTCGGGGAGCGCGAGTTCCTGGGCATGTTCGCGGCGTGCAACCTGATCCCGGGTCCCAGCTCGACCGAGCTGGCCATCTACCTCGGCTACCGCCTCGCCGGCTGGCCGGGCCTCGTCCTGGGCGGGGTGCTCTTCATCGCGCCGGCCATGCTCCTCATGCTCGGCATCGCCGTCGCGTACACGCGCTTCGGCGCCACCCCGGCCGGGAGCGCGATCCTCCACGGCGTCCGGCCCGTGGTCGTGGCGATCATGCTCTGGGCGCTCGTCGACCTCGGCCGGCGAGTGGCCGGCAGGTGGCCGCTGCTGCTGGTCGGGCTCGCCGTGCTCGTCCTCTCCAGGCTGGGCGCTAACCCGCTGCTGCTGCTGCTGGCCGGGGGAGCGGCCGTGGTCGCCCCGCGGGCGCTCGGGCGGCTGCGTCCGGTCGCGTCGGTGGCGGCGCTGGCGGCAGTCGGCTGGCCACAGTGGCTGCTGGCCGGCACCCGGGGGCGCGCCCTCCCGCTGTTCCTCACGTTCGTGAAGATCGGCGCCGTCACCTACGGCAGCGGCTACGTGCTGTTCGCCTTCCTCCAGGCCGACCTGGTGGACGGCCTCGGCTGGATCCAGCCCCGGCAGCTCGTGGACGCCGTGGCGATCGGCCAGGTGACCCCAGGCCCGGTCTTCACGACGGCCACGTTCCTCGGCTACCTCGCCGCCGGCGTCCCGGGCGCCGTGCTGGCCACCCTCGGGATCTTCCTGCCCGGGTTCCTGCTGGTGCCGCTCCTGGCCCGGATCGTGCGCCTGATCGAGTCACGGCCGGGTGTCCGCTCCTTCCTCGACGGCGTGAACGTCGCCGTGATCGGGTTGATCGCCGCAGTCGGGCTCCAGCTCGGGACGGCCTCGATCACCGACGGCTGGACGGCGGCGATCGCCGCCCTCGGGTTCCCGGTCCTGCTCTGGAGGCCGCTGTCGGCGCCGGCCGTGGTGCTGGCCGGCGCGGTCGCCGGCCTGGGCCTGTGGCTCGCGTCCTGACCGCGGCCCGGTGCCGGGGCCGTCATCCCGGCTCGGCGCGGCGTGCGACGTCGTCGGCCGCCGGCCCGATCGTGATCGGCCCCTGCCGGCTCAGGTGGTCGACCTGCAGCGTGGTGTGGTCGATGCCGAAGCGCTGTTCAAGGAGCTGCTCCAGGTCCCGGCGGACGGCGTGGCAGTCGTCGCCGGGCCGCACCAGCACGTGAGCGGACAGGGCCGGGAACCCGGCGGTGATCTCCCATACATGGAGGTCGTGGACGTTGGCGACGCTGGGATGCGCCGCCATCGCGCTGGCCAGCTCGGCCGGCCGCACCCCGTGCGGAGCGGCCTCGAGGAGCACCAGCACCGCGTCGCGCAGGAGCCCGTAAGCGGCCCACAGCATCAGGGCCGCGACCGCGATCGAGGCGATGGCGTCCGCCCGGGCGAACCCGGTCAGGAGGATGGCCACCGCCGCGGCGGCGGTGCCGGCGAAGGCGTACAGGTCGGTCAGGACGTGCTGGTAGCTGCCCCGCACGTTCAGGCTCCGGCGCTCGGCCTTCGCCAGCTGCCACGTCACCACGAGGTTCACCAGCATCCCGGCCAGCGCCACGCCGAGCATCCACCTGGCGTCCACGGTGGGAGGCGCGACGAGCCTTCGGATCGCCTCGACCACGATCGCCCCGGCGATGACCAGCAGCGTCACCCCGTTGGCCAGCCCGGACAGGACCTCCGCCCGCTTCAGCCCGTAGGTCAGGCCGCCCGCCGGGGGCCGGGCCGCGAGCCGGATGACGATCAGCGACAGCCCCAGGGCGCCGGCGTCGGTCAGCATGTGCCCCGCGTCGGACAGCAGCGCCAGCGAGCGTGCCAGGAGGCCCGCCGCCACCTCGACGGCCATGAAGGCGAGGATGAGCGCCAGGCCGAAGAGCAGGCGGCGCGGGTCCGCCCGAGGGCCCGCGGCGTGGTGGTGCCCGTGGCCCCTACCGCCCGTCATCGCCCTCCGCCGTGGCAGCCGCGCACCGGACAGCGCATCGTCGGCTTCATCTTAGGAATTCGCCGATCGTCCTCCACCGGTCGTGGCGCTCCGCGATGCGCCGGGCGCCGGCTTCGGTGGATCATTACCCGGATGCTGCGGGACGCCCTGCGCACGCTGGTCGTGGTCTCCGAACGGCCGCACCCCTGGGCCTTCCTTCGGGATCGCCTGGACCCCGACCTGGTGACGGTCGCCTGGGCGCGGCCCGGCGACCCGGCGGCCCTGGCCGTGACGCCGTGGCTGCTCGCCGGCGACGGCTGCGGCCGCGTGCCCGGCCTCGCCCACCTGCGGGGCCGCCTGCTCGCCTGCCGCTGGGTGGGGAGGCCGCCCGTCGAGCTGCCGGTGACACCCGTGCTCCGGCCCGACTGGCGTGCCGTGGCGGCCGACGCGGAGCAGGCGCTGAACGCCACCGTGGCCGGCCTCCGCCTGGCTCCGGGCTCCGGGCTGGTGCTGCCCGACGGCTCGTTCGTCGCCCGGGCGCCGGAGCTGGAGGCGCTGCTGTCGGCACACCCGGACGGCCTCAGTGCCGCCGGGCTGGGCCGGCGCCGGGCCGTGCGGCGCGCACAGGCCCTGCTGGAACGGCACCGGCTGCCGCTGCGGGTGGCCTGCGCGGCCGGAAGCCTGCGGCTGACGGCCCTGGACGTTCGGCCGGAGATCGGCCAGGCCAGCGATGGTCGCCCCGCCTGAGGTGCTGCTCCTCGAGGACGACCTCGAGGAGCTGAGCGCGCTCGAGGAGGTGGTGCGGGGCGTCCGGCTCGAGCCGCTGCCGACGTCGGGTCCGCGACAGGCGCTCCTCCGGCTGGCGCATCACGCCCCCCTGCTGGCGGTCATCGACCTCGACATGTCGCTGGCGGCCGCCTCCGAGCG
>DATFRD010000303.1:0-4832 GCA_035263645.1 Candidatus Dormiibacterota bacterium
CTGTGGATTCCCGGTGTACAGGCGCACCAGCCGGAACCGCAGGCCGCGGGCCTCGCGGATCGCCTCCTGCAGCATGGCCCGGCCGATCCCGCGGCGCCGGTGGTCCTCGGCCACGCGCAGGCCCTCGTAGTACATCACGCCGCGAGCGATCGGTCGCAGGCGGTGGACGGCGACCACGATGCCGTCCACCTCGGCCGCCTGGAAGCTGGCGCCGGGGTCGCTGACCCAGGAGTCGAACACCTCCATCAGGTAGTCGTTTCCACCCCACACGCCTGCGGAGATCTCCGCGATGCGGCTGCGATCGACCGGCCGCACCGGCCTGAGGATCAGGTCCGTGGCTTCCAGTGCAGCACCCCCGCGGTGACGTCGCCGTCGTAGCGGAGCGAGCCGTCCTCGTCGGCCCGCAGGTTCGCCGCCAGCCAGGCGCGCCCGGCGGCGTCGTCCCAGGCCGCACCGAGATGGCTCCTGCACCACTCGACCGCCGCCTCGACGTCGCGGTACCGGAACGACGTGGGGTAGGTCGACATCGTCATGTCGGGAACGACGCCCATCTGGCGCAGGAGGAGGAGGCAGTCGCGGAGCCAGGGCTCGCGGGGCAGTCCCGGACGGGCCATCACCTCGGCGGGAAGCATGCTCGGGCTGTCGCGCATGACCACGAAGACCCGCTCGCGGGCCGAGCGCTCCAGCTTGTCGAGGAACGGCACCGGCTCCGCCAGCGGATAGAGGACGTGGGAGCAGATGACCAGGTCGGCCGGGGCCGGATCGGCGTCCTCCCACGTGCTGCCGATCACGGTCATGTTGGCCGCGGGCGGGATGTGCTCCCGCATGGCCGCCGAGGGCTCCACCGCAGTGATCCAGTCGAGCCGTGCGGCCAGCGGGGTCGCGTATCGGCCCGTGCCCGCGCCGACGTCGATCAGGGTCGCCGTCTGACGCAGCCACGGCTCGAGGAAGGCGGAGAACCAGTCCGGCTGGGACCGCACCTGACGGGCGAACGCGGCGGCTCGCGGCGCCCACCAATCGTCATCGTGCGTCTTCCCCATCCGCGCCTCGCGGGCCTCCACCAGCGACCGCCAGTGCGCGGCCCAGTCGACGTCCAGCACCGCGTCCATCGGAGCTCCTAATGTTGCGCCCGGTGATGATCTCGCTGCCGGCCTCGCTCGCAACGGGCTTCGGGCTTGGCTTCCTCGTGGGCGCCCAGGTCGGCCCGATCTGGCTGCTGTGCGCCAGGACGTCGCTGCGCCATGGCGCGCCGAGCGGGCTGGCGGTGGGCGCGGGCGCGGCGGTGGTGGACACCGCCTACGCGTGCCTGGGAGTGGCCGGCGCCGCGCGGCTGCTGCAGGTCCCGGGCCTGCGCCTCGGCCTCGGCCTGCTGGGCGCGGCGGTCCTGGTGCTGCTCGGCGGCCGGACGCTGTGGTCGGCCCTGCGGGTTCGCCTCGGCGCCGAGGTGGTTGCGGAGGTCGCATCGCCGCTGCGGGCGCTGCGGACGTCGCTGACCGCCACCGCGTCCAATCCCATGACGATCGCCTCGTGGGCGGCGATCTTCGCCGCAGCGTCGGCAGCCGGCGTGGCCAGGACGGGACCGGACGCGGTGCTGATGCTGGCTGGCGTCGGCGCCGGGTCCCTGGCCTGGTTCACGGTGCTGAGCGCCGGGATGGCGCTCCTCCGTCGCCGCATCGGCCAGAGGGGGCTCCGGCTGGCCGATGGGCTGGCCGGACTCGGCCTGCTCGGCTTCGGCGGCCTGCTGGGCTGGCAGGCCCTCCACCCGCGCGCCTGACCAGGACGTCAAATGATCGCTTGACAGACGGAAAGCAAGTCGATTGACTGGGCACGGCGCCCGTGCTTTCGGCCATCGAACGACAGGCGGCGTGGCTGGTTCAGCATGGCGGTGGCTGGGTCGGGACGGCAGTCGACTGGCTGTCGACCTACGGCCTCCACGTGCTGTTCCTCGCAACCCTCCTGGCCTGCACGATCGTGCTTCGCCGGCTGCACCGCACGGCCATCGAGGCGCCCGAAGCCGATCCCGAGCAGTTCCGCTTCGGCCCCCGGTCGAGCTCGCCGCACGGCATGCTCTTCCCCTATGAGGCCGCCTACCTGGCCGGCGGTCCGCTGCGGGTCGCCGAGACCGCGCTGACCTCGCTGGTGGACGAGGGCTGGGTCGAGAGCGCGCCGAGCGGGCGGCTGCGCCTGGGCTCCCGGGACGAGCTGGTCCGGACCCCCGACCCGGTCGCGGTCTCAGTCCTGGGCATCGTCGCGAGCGGACCACCGGCGACGGCGCGCGAGGTCCGCCGGCGTGCGGCGAGGGCGGCCGAGGTGCTCGACGTGAGCGGGATCCTGTACGCGCGGCGGCTGCTGTTGGGCCCGCCGGCCAGGCGGCGACTGCGGCTCCTGCGCTGGGCGGCGACGGGCCTGCTGGCGCTGGCCGGGACCGCCCTCCTCCTGACCGCGTTCGCCCGGTCGCCGGACCTCCGCAGCCCCCCGGTCGCCGTGGCAGCGGCGGAGCTGGCCCTCGGCCTCGTCGCGCCGGCGCTGTCCTGGAGGCGCGCGTTCTTCCGCACCGCCCTGGGCGAGCGGGTGCTGGCCTCGCTGCAGGGCGCGGTCTGCGACAAGGCCAGGTGGGTCGCATGCCGCGTCTGGTCCGACGAGTCGGGCACACCGGCGAGCCCCTGGGCCGACGTCGACCGGATCGGCGACGCGCTCGGGCGCCCCGCCGCGGGCCGGCCGGTCCAGCTCGGCTGGCTGTGGGGCCGCGAGGACGCGCTGATGGCGGTCGCCGTGAGGGGCCCTCGGGGGATCCCCGACCCGGGCCTGCGAAAGGGTCTCGACGGCGCCCGCCGGTCCCCGGCCACGACGGCGTCTTCCACAGGCTTGTCCACACCTGTGCACAACATCGTGGGTTCGGGAGACCCCGCGGCCACTACATCTCGAACGACACGCCAGAGCCTACACTGATGGCGTGGTGGCCGACGCCTCCGCGCCGGCGGGCGAGCTGACCGAATCCGAGCAAGACCGGGTGCGCCGGTACTGCACCAATCTCGACCGGCGGGTCTTCGCCCTGCGCAACCTGCCCGAGGTCGTGAAGGGCGCGCTGTTCAGCCGCTACTCGCGGACGGAGAAGAGCCTGCGCCGGGTCCTCGTCGACGAGTTCCTGCAGGAGCCAGCGGCCGGCCTCGAGGGTCGAGTGGACGCCGGGCGGGCCGAGGACTTCTACCAGCGGGTGCTGGTCGGCTACGGGGACGACTCCGTGGCCGAGCTGGCCGGCGCGCACGTGGCGGTGGAGCGCGTCTCCAACCTGGCCGCCAAGGCGTTGGAGGAATCACGCATCGGCATCTCCCCGCTGGAGAAGTCGACCCGCTACGTCCGGTTCGACCGGCGCGGGCCGGACGGGCGATACCCGTACCATCGCGGCGAGGAGCTGGCCCATCCGGCCTACCGGCCGGCCCTGGACGCGCTCTTCGACGCGTACTCGGAGCTGGTTGGGCCCCTGACGGAGCGGGTGCGCGAGGCGCATCCCGTCGTCGCCGGTGAGTCGGAGCGCGCCTGGAGGAGCGCCACACGAGCCAAGGCGCTGGACCTCCTGCGAGGCCTGCTGCCAGCGGCGACGCTGACCAACCTCGGGCTGTACGGCAACGGCCGGGCGTTCGAGTACCTGCTGACGAAGCTGGCCGCCTCCGACCTGCCCGAGTGCAGGGGCCTGGCGGGCGAGCTGCACACGGAGCTGGCGGAGGTGATCCCCGCGTTCGTGCGCCGGGCGCTGGACGAGCGCTACGGCGGACCGGCGGCCGAGTACCTGGCGGGGGCGCGCCGGCGCGTGGCCGCGCTGGCGCGGCGGGCCCGCGAGCCCGGCGCGCCGGGCGGCGCCGAGGTCCGGCTGGTCGAGCACGAAGCCGACGCCGAGCGCAAGGTCGTTGCGGCCGCCCTCTTCCCCCATTCGGACCTGCCGCTCGCCGCCCTGGGGGAGCTGGACGTGGACGTGGACGCCGTGCTGCGGGCGCTGCTGGAGGGCCGCGGCAACCGCCGACACCGGGCGCCACGGGCCCTGGAGCACGTCCACTACACGTTCGAGATCACCGCCAACTTCGGCGCCTACCGGGACCTGCAGCGGCACCGGATGCTCACGCAGGAGCGCCAGCTGCTGGGCACCGCCCTGGGCTACGACCTGCCCGCGGACCTGGCCGGGCACGGCATGGACGGCCGCTTCCGGCGCGCCGTCGAGGGGGCGGCCGTGGCGCATGCGGCCGTGGAGGGTGCGCTGGGCCCGGCGCTGGCGCAGTACGCGGTGCCGCTGGCCTTCCGGCTGCGCTGGTACTTCCGCGCCAGCCTGCGCGAGGTCTACCACCTCTGCGAGCTGCGGACGGGCCCCCAGGGACACCCGGACTACCGGTACGTGGCGCAGGAGATGTTCCGTCGCGTGCAGGAGGTCCACCCGCGGCTCGCCGCCCACGCCCGCTTCGTCGACCTGGGGCCGGGCGACGAGCTGGAGCGCCGGGCCTCCGAGGGCCGGATCGACCGCCGCCTGGCGGACCTGGGCGGATGAGCGCGAGGGGCGGCAGGCCCCCCCTTCCGGAACCCCCCCTGACCGGGATGTCGGGAGGACCTCCGGTCCTTCCCTTCGAGTCCGGGTGCGAGGTCCGCGGTCTCGGGAAGACGGATTCACACGCCCGGGCGAAGCCCTTGCTCGCCGCCACGTCCGGACTCTGCCTCGTCCTCCATCTCCCACTCACCGGGGGGCGGTAGCGCCGGTGGCGGTCCTGGTCGTCCACGGCGGCGCCGGGGCGCCTCCAGAGGCCGAGCGCGCCGGGCGCCTGGCCGCAGTCGAGCGGGCGCTCGACGAC
>DATFRD010000304.1:0-35858 GCA_035263645.1 Candidatus Dormiibacterota bacterium
GGCGCCGACGTGGCGCTGTGCGCGTCCAACCCGCTGTCCACGAACGACGCCGTGGCCGCGGCCCTGGCCCACTCCCACGGGATCAGGACCTACGCCATCAAAGGCGAGGACAACGAGACGTACTACGCCCACATCGCGGCGGCCCTGGACCACGCGCCCAACTTCACCATGGACGACGGCGCGGACCTGGTCACCATGCTCCACCGAGACCGGACCGAGGGCCTGGCCCAGGTGCTGGGCGGCACCGAGGAGACGACGACCGGGGTGGTCCGGCTGCGGGCGATGGCGGAGCACGGGGTGCTGCGCTACCCGATCGTGGCGGTGAACGAGGCGGACACCAAGCACCTGTTCGACAACCGGTACGGGACCGGGCAGTCGACCATCGACGGCATCGTGCGGGCGACCAACGTGCTGCTGGCCGGGAAGACGTTCGTGGTGGCCGGGTACGGCTGGTGCGGGCGGGGCCTGGCCAGCCGGGCCCGGGGGCACGGGGCGGAGGTGGTGGTGACCGAGGTGGACCCGGTGCGGGCGCTGGAGGCGGCGATGGACGGCTTCCGGGTGCTGCCGATGGAGCAGGCGGCGGCCGAGGGGGACATCTTCGTGACGGTGACCGGGGACGTGAACGTGCTGGACCGGGGGCACTTCGAGCGGATGCAGGACGGGGCCATCCTCGCCAACTCGGGCCACTTCAACTCGGAGATCAACCTGCGGGCGCTGGACGCGCTGGCCCAGGAGGTGCGCCAGGTGCGGCCGATGGTGCAGCAGTACCGGCTGGGGGACGGGAGGCGGCTGCACGTGCTGGGGGAGGGGCGGCTGATCAACCTGGCGGCGGCGGAGGGGCACCCGGCGGCGGTGATGGACATGAGCTTCGCCAACCAGGCGCTGAGCCTGGAGTACCTGGCCCGGAACCACGGGCGGCTGGAGCGGCGGGTGTACGACGTGCCGAAGGAGATCGACGCCGAGGTGGCGAGGCTCAAGCTGCGGGCCATGGGCGTGGCGATCGACACGCTCACCGAGGAGCAGATCAGATACCTCAGCTCCTGGGAAGAGGGAACGTAGCCCGGGCGCGCCGGACCTGGGTCCTCGGCGGCGGCGGGGCTCGCGGCGCCGCCCAGGTCGGGGCGCTGCTCGCCCTCTTCGAGGCCGGCGTCGAGCCCCCCGCCCGCCTGATCGGGGTCAGCGTGGGCGCGCTCAACGCCGCCACGATCGCCGCGTACCCCGCGATGGCGGGGGCCAGCATGCTGCGGGAGCTCTGGTTCTCGCGGCTGGCCAGGGACGTGTTCCGCGTGCACCCGCTGGGCATCGTCATGTCCCGCCTCCGCGGGGGCTGGGTCTCCGCGGTCCCCGGCAGCAACGTGCGGCGGCTGCTGGAGCGTTCCATCCAGCTGATCGGGATCGACAGCTTCGAAGGCCTCCGGGTCCCGCTGAAGGTCCTGGCCACGGACATCGGCGGCGGCCGGGCCCGGGTCTTCAGCTCGGGCCCGCTCCTGCCGGCGCTGCAGGCCTCGACGGCAATCCCCGGGGTGTTCCCGGTCGTCGAGATCGACGGCACCGGCTACCTCGACGGCGGCATCGTCGACAACATGCCGATCGACGTCGCGCTGGCCGAGGGCGGCCGGGAGGTCCTCGGCATCGGGCTGATGGCCGGGGGCGAGCTGCCCCGGCCGCCGGCCACGCTCGGCGAGCTCATGGGCCGCACGCTCCAGCTGAGCCTGCACCAGCGCATGCTCTCCGACTTCGAGCGGGTGAAGCAGCGGGCCCGGGTCGTGATCCTGTGTCCGGTGCTGGCCGCAGGCGACGGCGTCGACATGCAGCCGAAGCACGTCGAGGCCGTCATCGAACGGACCAGGCAGGCGGCGTTGCAGCTCCTCCGCCAGCGGGGGCGCCGCCTCTTCCGCGAGTCGGGCATCCACTACCTCGACATCGGCACGACCGCCGGGCGGGTGACGCCGACGGCCTGAGCGATCCCGGCTGGTACGCTGGGGTGCATTCCCACGCAGGAAGCGCCCTGGCGCCTGGGGAAGGGCCCGAGAGCCCGGCCCCACCGGTTCGCGGCGAGCGAGTTGGTGTCCAGGTGCGCCAGATCGTGGGCCGGCGCCGAGCACCGGAGTGAGCGCAGCCGTTGCTGCGTGAACGAGGAGCGCAGAAGCCGGGCCGCGAGATGGTGTGCCTGGGCGCCAAGGCGCCGCCGAGGGCCGGTGGGGCCGGGCTGAGGGGGCCCTGCCTTGCCGGCGTGAGGGCCGTTCAGGAGGACGTCCCATGGCTCGCGCGGAGGTCCCTGTCGCCACGCGCTTCACGTCCGGGTCGGTCACGGAGGGTCACCCGGACAAGCTGGCCGACCAGATCTCGGACGCCGTGCTCGACGCCATCCTGGCCAAGGATCCGCTGGCCAGGGTGGCCTGCGAGACGGTGGTCACGACCGGGCTGGTCATGCTGGCCGGCGAGATCACCACCGACTGCTACGTCGACATCCCGCGCATCGTGCGCCAGACCGTCCGCGAGGTCGGCTATACCCGGGCCAAGTACGGCTTCGACTGCGAGACCTGCGGGGTCATGATCAGCATCGACGAGCAGTCCCCGGACATCGCGCAGGGCGTGGACGTGGGCGGCGCCGGCGACTCCGGCGTCGTCTTCGGCTTCGCCTGCGACGAGACGCCCGAGCTGATGCCGCTGCCCATCAGCCTGGCCCACCGACTGGCCCGGCGCCTGGCCGAGGCCCGGAAGACGAGGGCGCTGCCCTACCTGCGCCCCGACGGCAAGGTGCAGGTGACGGTCGCGTACGACGGCGACGGGACCCCGGCCCGCGTCGAGGGCATCGTCCTCTCGGCGCAGCACCACGAGGAGGTGGATATCGAGCAGCTGCGCTCGGACGTGCTGGAGCAGGTGATCGACCCGGTGCTGGCCGGCGGCCCCGGGCGGGACGGTGCCCGAATCCTCGTGAACCCGACCGGCCGGTTCGTGGTCGGCGGCCCCGTCGCCGATACCGGGCTGACGGGCCGGAAGATCATGGTCGACACGTACGGTGGGTACGCGCGCCACGGCGGCGGCGGGTTCAGCGGCAAGGACCCGACCAAGGTGGACCGGGCCGGCGCCTACGGGGCCCGCCACGTCGCCAAGACCGTGGTCGCCGCCGGCCTGGCCCGCCGCTGCGAGGTGCAGCTGGCCTACGCTATCGGCCTGGTGAAGCCGGTCGCAATCCGCCTCGACACGATGGGGACGGGTCGCGTCGCGGACTCCGAGCTGGAGCGGGCGGTCATGCGGCTGTTCGACCTGAGCCCGCTGGGAATCATCAAGGAGCTGAACCTGCGCCGGCCGCTGTTCCGGCCCACCGCCTGCTACGGCCACTTCGGCCGCACCGACATCGAGGCGCCCTGGGAAAGCACGCGGCGGGCGCCGGAGCTGGCCGCCGAGGTGCGTTGAGCGACCACCTCTACGCGGTGATCCCCGCCGGAGGCGCCGGCGCGCGCCTCTGGCCCCGGTCGCGCCAGCGCTCGCCGAAGCACGTTCTGCCGCTCTCCGGCAGCGGCCGGCCGCTGCTAGCGGAGGCGTATGAGCGCGTGGCCCCGCTGGCCGCGCGCGTGTTCGTGCTGACCGAGCAGCCGCAGGCCGAGATGATCGCGGACCTGGTCCCCGACCTGCCCGAGGGGGGGATGATCCTGGAGCCGGCGGCGCGCGGAACCACCAACGCGCTCGGCCTGGCGGCGATGACGCTGCTGGAGCGCGACCCCGACGCGGTCATGATCTCGACCGCGGCCGACCACGTGATCGGCGACCTGGCGGCCTTCCGGGCGGCCGTGCGCTCGGCGGCGGCGGTCGCCGAGCGGTCCCGCCGCCTGGTCACGATCGGCCTTCGGCCCCGCTACGCGGCAACCGGCTTCGGCTACATCGAGGCGGGGGACGCCTCGCCGGTCGCCGGTGAGGCGGCGCGCACGGTGCTGCACTTCGTGGAGAAGCCCGACGCCGCCACGGCCCAGCGCTACCTGCAGAGCGGCCGCCACTACTGGAACCTCAACCTCTTCTGCTGGCGCTGCGACACCTTCGTCGAGGAGCTGCGCCGCCATGGCCCGGAGCACTTCGCTGGGCTCGAGGCTGCGCTGGTCGCCCGCCGGGATGGCGACGAGGCGCAGGCGGCGCGGGTGTACGGATCGCTGCCGGTCGAGGCGGTGGACTATACCGTCATGGAGCGGACCGACCGGCTGCTCCTCGTGGAGGGCACGTTCGAGTGGGCGGACGTGGGCTCGTGGAGCGAGCTGGCCGACCTGCTGCACGGCGACGCCGCGGGCAACGTCGTGGAGGGCGTGCCCGTCCTGATCGACACCAGGGACAGCTTCATCTCGGTGCCGGACAAGCTGGTCGCCGTGATCGGCCTCAGCGACCTGGTCGTGGTGGACACCGAGGACGCGCTCCTGGTCTGCCCCAAGTCTCGGGCCCAGGACGTCAGGAAGGTGGTCGAGCTCCTGAAGAAAATGGGCAAGACCCAGTACCTTTAGGTACGGCTGCGGAGAACATCTACAAGCTGGAGGAGGTCGTTGGGAACGGAGATGGCTGAGCCGGGATCCCCTGAGCGAACGCCCCCTCAGAGGGGCGCCGAGAGCAGTCGGTGGACGCCGCCCGAGATCGGCTCCGCTCGGGACAACCGCGTCGAGAAGCCCTGGGGTTACGAGCTGCGGTGGGCGGTCACGGACCGCTACCTGGGGAAGGTGCTGCACATCAGGCGGGGGGAGGCGCTCTCGCTCCAGTACCACGAGCAGAAGGACGAGACGATCATGCTGATGAACGGCTCGCTGGACCTGGAGCTGCAGGGCAGGGTGCACCGCCTGCGACCGGGCCAGACCGCCCACATCACCCCGGGCACACGGCACCGGATGGTCGCGGTCGACGACTGCGACATCTTCGAGGTCTCGACCCCGGAGATCGAGGACGTGGTCCGCCTGGAAGACCGGTACGGCCGCGCCTGAGGCCGACTGGATCGTAAGCAAGGGCTTGGCCCGAGCGTGTGAGTCCGTGTTCCCGACGCCGCCGATGCCACAGGTAGCCCCGAAGGGCTGCACCGAAGGTGCCCAAAAGGTCCCAGATAGAGGAGGGGGTCTGGAGGGGGACGCCTGCCTCCCCCTGCGCCGTCACGCCGGATAGACCCTGACCTCGGTCGCCTTCACTGAGACCCAGACCTCGGCGCCCTCGTCCAGCCGCAGCTCCGCGACGGCCCCCGGCGTCACCTCGGCGACCAGCCCCGGCTGACCCTCGACGCGAACCCGCACCCGGTCGCCCAGCCGCTCGACGGCGCCGGCCCGGGCCCTCCAGACGTTGCGGGGCGACCCGTCCGGGCGGCTCCGCCACAGCGAGACGCTCTGGGGCGGGATCACCGCGAACACCTCCCCGGCGACCGCTCCCACCACCTGGAGGGCGCCGCCGCGCTCCAGCCGGACGGCGTGCCCGTCGGACCGGCCGCGCAGCAGGTTGACGCCCACCAGGTCGGCGACGTAGCGGGAGCGCGGATGCTCGGCGACCTCGGCGGGCGTGCCGGTCTGGACGATCCGGCCCTCCTCCAGGACGATCAGCCGGTCGGCCAGCGCGATGGCCTCGAGCGGGTCGTGGGTCACGAGCAGGTTGACGCCCGTGAACTCTCGGAGATGGCGGCGCAGGTCGCGCCTCACGTCGCCTCGGATCGAGACGTCGAGCGCGGACAGGGGCTCGTCCAGCAAGAGCAGGCGGGGCTCCGTGGCGAGCGCCCTGGCCAGCGCGACGCGCTGCTGCTGGCCGCCCGAGAGCGTCCGCGGCCTGGCCTCGGCCGCGGCGCCCAGCCCCAGGCGCTCCAGCCAGGCGCCGGCGGCCCGGCGGGCCGCGGCCCGGCGCACGCCTCGCGAGCGCAGGCCGAACGCCACGTTCTCCAGCACGCTGAGGTGCGGGAACAGCAGGTAGTCCTGGAACACCATGCCCACCGGCCGGCGCTCGGGGGGGACCCGGATGCGGCGCCCCGTGTCCTCGAGCACGCGGCCGTCGAGGACGACGCTTCCGTGCGAGAGCCGCAGCAGGCCGGCCAGGGCGCGCAGGACCGTCGTCTTGCCGGCGCCGTTGGGGCCCAGCAGCGCGGCGATCCGCCCCGGCTCGACGCCGAGGTCGACGTCGAGGTCGAGCCGTCCGAGCCGCAGGCGCACCCTCGCCTCCAGCCCGGCTCCGCCAGCGGCCTCGGGGTCAGAGACGCGAAGCACCGCGGCGCGGCCCGGCGGCGGCGTGAGCGAGCGTCCATGCCGGCACGCGTCGAGGGTAATCCCCGAGCGGCCGACGGCGATCGGGTACTGGCGAGGACAATGTGCCCATGAGCGACTGCTGCACGCCCAGGGGCTACCGGCGGATCTTCAGCGAGAGGAGCGCGAAGGCGCAGGCCGGGCGCTACCGGCGCCGGGGGCTCGATCCCACGTCCCGGCGCCTGATCGACCTTCTGAGGCGGCACGCCCTGCAGGGCCGAACCCTGCTCGAGGTGGGCGGCGGCGTCGGCGCCATCCAGATCGAGCTTCTGAGGGCGGGGCTGGCGCGCGCGTCGAGCATCGAGCTGACGCCCACCTACGAGGCGGCGGCCGGTGAGCTCCTCCGCGAGGCCGGCTTCGAGGATCGTGTCGAACGCAGGGTGATGGACTTCGCCGAGGCGGGCTCGGAGGTTCCGGCGGCCGACATCGTCGTCATGAACCGCGTGCTCTGCTGCTACCCGGACATGCCCAGGCTCGCCAGCGCGGCCGCCGACCACGCGCGCGAGCTGCTGGTGCTGACCTTCCCGAGGGAGAGCTGGTGGACCCGCGCCGCCCTCGGCCTCGGCAACCTCGCCCTGCGCGCGACGCGGCGGGAGTTCCGCGTCTTCCTGCATCCGCCCACGCGGATCCGAGCGACTGCGGAGCTGCACGGGCTCAGGACGGTGGTCGATTGGGTGGGCCCCTTCTGGCAGATCGCCGTGATGGAGCGGCCGGCGGCCTGACGGACATGAGCGTATGACCGTCTCGCCGACGGTTCGCTGCTTGCGGGCCGACCAGCTAGCTTGTCCCGGGGTGTCCTCACTCCCCGTGATCCTGCTGGGTTGGCTTGGCTAAGATGGTCGGGTCGTGAAGACGCCTCCCGCTGAGGCTCGTATGCTGGCCTCCCTGTCCGGGAGGGCCCGGAGCGAGCGAGACAAGCGCTTCCTGCTCTTCGTGGGCGTCGTCCTCGTGGCAATCGCGATGGGCTTCAAGTCCGACATGGTGGGCCCTGCCCAGGTCTGGGGTCTGGGCGTCGGTCTCCTGATTCTGGCCACGCCGGCCCTGATGGGATACCTCCACTCGCCCACCGGGCTGCCCAGCCTGGAGCACTTCGTTCCCATCGTGCTCGGCACGCTGGCGGTGGCGGGCCTCTCGCTGCTCATACCGGAGTGGTGGAAGTACTCGGTCGTCAGCGTGGCGTTCGGCGCCGGCTTCTGCTTCGCCGCCCACCTGGACTACCGGCAGATTCGGGACCGGCAGAAGCCCGGTCACCTGGTCGTCCAGGAGGTACTGCTGGCGTTCGGGCTGGCCGGGTCCTACCTCGTCATCCTGACTGTGAACATCGGGCTGCCGCTCCGGCTGGCGAGCATCTTCGGCATCTCGATGCTTGCCAGCTACCGGTCTTTTCGCGTGCTGGGCAACCCCATGTCACCGCGCCGAGCGCTCCTCTTCTCCCTCTTCGTCGCCCAGCTCGTCAGCTTCTTCGGCTGGGCCATGAGCGTGTACCTCTACTTCACCGAGGGCGTGTTCACGGTCCTGCTCTTCCTCCTCTGGTACGTGAACCGCGGCATCATCCGCCACACGGTCGAGGAGACGATGAGCCTGAACGTGATCATCGAGTACAGCCTCTTCATCCTGCTGATCGCGTTCCTCTTCTTCACGAGCTTCCAGCCCCGCTAGATTTCTCGGCGCTCCCCCTGGCGGGGGAGGTGGCCCGCGTGGGCAGGAGGGGGGTTCTGTTGCAGACGCCATTGGGGCTCGGCCGGCGGCATAAGCTTGGTCGTAGGACGACAGCCTGAATGATCTCCGAGTCGCGCCAGTCCACCCTCGTGCGCGCCCTGATCGTGCCGCTGGTCGTGCTGGCCTGGCTCGCGGTGCTGCTGGTGGTCGGCTGGCTCCTGAGCCACGTCACGCACGCGGTCCTGGTCCTGGTGCTGGGCACGCTCGTCGCGTTCGCCCTGACCCCGCTCGTGAACCTCCTCGCGCGATGGATGCCGCGCGTGGTGGCGATCGCGATCGCCTACGTCGTGGGCTTCGCCGTGATCGGCGGCCTGCTCAGCGTGATCGTGATGACAGCCGCGACCGAGGTCAGGACCCTCGCCCACAACCTGCCTGCATATGCGCGGGACCTGCAGCGGCTGGAGCCGCAGGCGCTGGACCTCCTCGGCCGCTTCGGGATCACTCAGACCCAGCTCGCGGACGCGCAGGGACGGGTGCTGACCTACCTGCAGGGCCAGAGCACGCAGGCCGCCACGGACGCTCTCGCGGTGCTGACGTCGGTCGTGAATGCCGTCGTCGACACGGTGCTGATCGTGATCCTCAGCACGTACCTGGTGGCAAACGGCCCCCGCCTCGTGCGCTGGGTGCGCGAGCAGGCGCCCGCCTCCCAGCGCCGCCGGGCCAACCTGCTGATCGCGATCGTCAACCAGGTGGTCGGCGGCTACGTTCGCGGCACGCTGGTGATGGCGCTCCTGGTCGGGACCCTGGTGGGCGCCGGCATGGACGTGCTGGGCGTCCGCTACGCGCTGCTGCTCGGCATCCTCGCGTTCTTCATGGAGTTCGTCCCCGTCCTCGGCGTGATGATCTCCGGCGCGGTCTGCGTGCTGGTGGCGCTGTTCCAGGGTTGGGGCCTCGCGCTGGCGGTGCTCGCGTACTTCATCGTCGTGCACGTGATCGAGGGGGACGTGGTCGGACCCCGTGTCATGGGCCGGGCGGTCGGCGTGCATCCCGCTGTGGCGCTGGTCGCCCTGGTGGCAGGGAGCGAGCTGTTCGGGCTCTGGGGGGCCCTGTTCGGAGCGCCGATCGCCGGACTGATCCAGGCGTTCGCCACCGCGGCCTGGCACGAGGTGCGCATGGCCAGGATCGAGGAGGCGACCTCTGTCACCGGCGAGAAGACCTCCAGCGTCGACCTGGCCGCCGGCAACCGGCGCGAGACGGCCTGACCGCGTGACCAGAGCGGGGGCCTCGGCCGGCATGCGGAAGACGGGCGCTGGGCCGGTCGCGGCGCTCGTGGCCGTCGGCGTGCTCCTGCTCGGAGCGTGCGGCGGCGGGGCCGGGGCGCCGTCGCCGGCCTCGCGGGAGCCGGGCGTCGTGACCGTCCCAACCGGCATCAATCCGGCCGGCATCGCCATCGGAGGCGGCTACCTGTGGGTTGCGAACTCGGGCGAGGGCACGGTGAGCAAGATCGACCTGCGCACCGACCGGCCGGTGGCCCGGATCAGGGTGGGCGATCCCGCCGGCCTCGTGGGCTGCGAGTCGGGGTCGATCCACCAGACGCCGCACGGCGACTTCCGCATCCGCAATTGCGACCTGCCCAAGGCGGTCGCGTTCGAGGACGGCAGCGTGTGGGCCGGGAAGGGGGACACGAAGGACCTGGTCCGCATCGATCCCCGGACCGACCGCATCGTGGCCACGGTTCCGCTCGGGGTGGAGGCCTGGTACATCTATCCGACCGACCTCGGCATCTGGGTCAGCGACTGGCGCACGGACACGGTGGTGCGCGTGGACCCGGCGACGAACCGGGTGGTGGCCACCATCCCCGACCTGCCGTACGGCCCGACCGGGATGGCGCTGGCGCCGGGCGGGCTGTGGGTGGCCGACAGCCGCGCCAGCGTCGTGACCCGGATCGACCCGGCGACCGGCAGGGTTGTGGCGACGGTGCCGGTGGGCCCGACCCCGCTGCCGGTCGTCTATGCGTTCGGGAGCATCTGGGTCCGCAACATGAACGAGGGCAATGGGACGGTCAGCCGCATCGACCCCGAGACCAACCGGGTGCTGGCGAACGTCGACGTGGGTCCTGAGGCGGGCAGGGACGGGCTGGACTCCATGGCGGTCTTTCGCGGCGGCCTGTGGGTGTCGGGCCTCTACCTGGAGAAGATCGACCCGGCGCGGAACCAGGTGGTCGTGAAGAACCGGCACACGTCCAACTTCGTGACCCTCGGGGCCGGCGCGCTCTGGACGGTCGACATCGCGTACAGCGTGAGCCGGATCGCGAATCCGTAGTGCAAGGGGGGGCAGGCCCCCCCTTCCGGAACCCCCCTCCTTCTGGGCTCTTGGGGGCACCTTCGGTGCATCCCTTCGGGGCTCTCTGTGACGTCGGCGGCGTCGGGAAGACGGACTCACACGCAGGGCGAAGCCCATGCTTACGCTCGCCCTGGATCCGTCCCTCCCTGGGTCTACATCCCCAGGTAGGCCCGCACCACGTCGTCGGACTGGAGCAGCTCCTGGCCCGGGCCCTCCTTCACGATCGAGCCGGTCTCCAGCACGTAGGCCCGGTGGGCGACCTCCAGCGCCTTGTGCGCGTTCTGCTCGACCAGGAGAATCGGGACCCCCTGCTGGTTGATCTCCGCGATGATCTGGAAGATCGTCTCGACCAGGATGGGCGCCAGCCCCAGCGACGGCTCGTCCATCATCAGCACCCTCGGCCGCGACATCATCGCCCGGCCGATCGCCAGCATCTGCTGCTCGCCGCCGGACAGGGTGCCCGCGATCTGGTTCTGCCGTTCCCGGAGCCGCGGGAACAGCTCGAAGACGCGCGCCCGGTCGGCGGCCACCCCCGCCGGGTCACGGCGGCTGTACGCCCCCAGCGTCAGGTTGTCCTGGACGGTCATCCGGACGAACAGCCGGCGGCCCTCGGGCACGTGGCAGATGCCCCTGCCCACCCTGGTCGCGGCCGGCATGGACGTGATGTCCTCGCCGTCGAAGCTGACGGTCCCGGTCGCCGGGTGGAGCAGGCCGGAGATGGTCCGCAGCGTGGTCGTCTTGCCGGCGCCGTTGGAGCCGATCAGGGCCACGATCTCGCCTCGCTCCACGGCCAGCGTGACGTCCGCCAGCGCCCGCACCCGCCCGTAATACGCGTCGATCCCCTGAATCTCGAGCATGGCCACGCCCTCAGCCCTCCACCAAAGGATGAGAAGACCCGGCTGGATCGTAAGCAAGGGCCCGGCCCGAGCGTGTGAGTCCGTCTTCTCGACGCCGCCGACGCAACATACAGGCCCGAAGGGATGCACCGAAGGTGCCCCCCAGATCCCAGACAGGGGAGGGGGTTCGGAGGGGGAGGCCTGCCTCACCCTGCATCTAGGCGCTCCGCCCCAGGTAGGCCTCGACGACGCGGCGGTTGGTGCGGACCTCCTCCGGCGTCCCCTCGGCGATCTTCTCGCCGTGGTCGAGCACCACGATCCGCCGTGAGATCCCCATCACCACCTTCATGTCGTGCTCGATGAGGAAGACGGTGATGCCCTCCGCGCAGATCCTCTCGACCAGGCGCATCAGCTCCACCTTCTCCTGGGGGGTGAAGCCGGCCGCCGGCTCGTCCAGGAGGAGCAGGCTGGGACCGCTGGCCAGCGCCCGCGCGATCTCCAGGCGGCGCTGCTGGCCGTAGGGCAGGTTGCGCGCGTAGTTGTGCGCGTGGTGCTCGATGCCGACGAACCGGAGCAGCTCCCTCGCCTTGTCCTCGACCTCGTGCTCCTCGCTGCGCGCGAGCGGGGTCTTGAGCAGGGCGTCCCAGACCTTGGCGTGCATACGGCAGTGCTGGCCGACCCGCACGTTGTCGAGGACGCTCATGTAGTCGAACAGGCGGATGTTCTGGAATGTCCGGGCGATGCCCATCCAGGCCACGCGGTGCGGCTTCAGGCCGGTGATATCGGTGCCGTCGAACGTGACCGTGCCGGCGCTGGGTGGGATCAGGCCGGTGATGCCGTTGAACAGGGTGGTCTTCCCGGCCCCGTTGGGCCCGATCAGGGCGAAGACCTCGCCGCGGCGCACGTGGAAGCTGACGCGGTCGACCGCGGTCAGGCCGCCGAAGCGCCGGGTGACGCTGTCCAGGCGGAGGATGTGCGGGTCGCTGCTCATGCCGTGCCCATCACGTCGGCGACAGCCTCGCTGGCCGTGCCCTTCGTCAGCTCCTCCTGGCGCGCTCGACTGGGCACCAGGCCCTGCGGTCGCAGCAGCATCGTCGTGACCAGGATGAGCCCGAACACCACGAAGTTGAGGTCCGTGGCCAGGTCCGAGAGCCTGGTGACGGTCTTGCCCGGCAGCCCGAGGGAGCTGCCGATCGACGACGTCCAGCCGGGCAGGTCACCCAGGATCTTGTACTGCACGAAGTAGATCACGAGCGCGCCCACGATCACGCCCGGGATGTTGCCCATGCCGCCCAGGGTGACCATCAGCAGCACGGTCACGGAGACCAGGAATGTGAAGTTCTCCGGGCTCACGCTGGAGAGCTTGGCCCCGAAGTAGCAGCCAGCGAAGCCGCTCACCGCCGCCCCGATGCTGAAGGCCAGGAGCTTGATGGTGACGGTGTTGACGCCCATCGCCGCCGCGGCGACCTCGTCCTCGCGCACGGCCATCCAGGCGCGGCCCAGGCGGGAGCGCTGGAGGTTGCGAACCAGGAGGACCGACACGAAGACGAGCAGCATCATGAGCAGGTAGAAGCCCACCGGCTGTCCGGCCGTCAGCTTCAGGTCGTGCACGATCTGGAGGTCGGCGCCGTTGTCCCAGGGGCCGTCGAGCCACACGGGCAGCGAGGGCGCGTCGATGGCGGGCACCGCGTTCACGCCTCCGGTCCACTGGGGCAGGTTGCGGAAGACCCGCGGCACGATCTCGCCGAACCCCAGCGTCACGATGGCCAGGTAGTCGCCGCGCAGGCGCAGTGTCGGCGCCCCGAGCAGGGCGCCGCAGGCGGCCGCGACGGCCACCGCGATGAAGAGCAGCAGCCAGAAGGGCAGGTGGACGGCGTGGTGGGCCGGGCTCAGGGCGAGCTGGCCCGACGCCAGCAGCGCATAGGTGTACGCCCCGATCGCGAAGAACGCGGCGTATCCGAGGTCCAGCAGGCCGGCGAAGCCGACGACGACGTTGAGGCCGATGGCCATCAGCACGTAGACCCCGGCGTCCGAGGCCAGGCCGATGAGGGGGTTGGCCTGCTCCGGGTTGACGAACTGGACGATCGTCGGATAGATCAGCGCGCCGACGACCAGCGCCGTGTAGACGACGGCATTGGGGTTGCGCGACTGGCGCTGGACCCAGGACGGCACAGCGGCGACCGCGGCGCTCACTTCTCGGGCACCCGCATGCCCAGCAGCCCCGTCGGACGCAGGGTCAGGACCAGGATCAGGATCGAGAAGACGAGCACGTCGGTCCAGGCGGCCTGGCCGTAGCTGTCGTTGAACGCCCGGATCAGGCCCAGGATCAGGGCGCCCAGGGCTGCGCCCTGGATGTTGCCGATGCCCCCGAAGACGGCCGCCGTGAAGGCGGTCAGCCCGCTGGAGAAGCCCGTGTCGTAGCGAAGGTTGTTGAAGTAGAACCCGTACATGATCCCGCCCGCCGCCGCCAGCGCCGCGCCGATGAAGAAGGTCAGGGAGATCGTCCGGTTGATGTCGATGCCCATGAGCAGGGCGGCGTCCCGGTCCTGCGCCGTCGCCCGCATGGCCCGGCCCAGCCTCGTGAACTCGACGAAGTAGGTCAGGAGGACCATCAGCGCGACCGCGACCAGGACCACGATGACCTGGCTGGCATCGATGCGGACCCCAGCGACGACGACGCCGCCCGCCGGGAGCAGGCTCGGCGACTGCACGAAGTTGGGGCCCTTCCAGACGAACATGATGCCCTCCAGGATGAAGGACATCCCGACGGCCGTGATGAGCGCCGCCAGCCGGGGCGCGTGGCGCAGGGGCCGGTACGCGATGCGCTCGATCGTCACGTTGACCATGCCCGTCAGGAGCATGGTCACCACCATCACGCCCAGGATGATGGGCACGAGCGCCAGCCCCAGGTTGCTCGCCCGGTTGGGGACCAGCCCGACCAGCGAGAAGACCAGGATGCCGATGAACCCGCCCAGCGTGAAGACGTCCCCGTGGGCGAAGTTGATCAGCTCGATGATGCCGTAGACCATCGTGTAGCCGAGCGCGATGAGGGCGTAGATGGCGCCGTCAGTGAGACCGAGGACGAGGATCTGGAAGAAGAAAGTCGGGTCGTGGAGGATGCGCGGCAGGATCAGCAGCAGGAAGGCCAGGAGGCCGATCCCGTAGAACAGCCAGCCGCCGATGTGGCCGGACAGCGCGCCGCGGGTCTGCCGCAGCGCTCCTACAACCGTCGCCAAGTCAGTTTCCTTGTCGCAATCCCTGTGGCCGGAACAAAAAGAGAAGGGAGCCCTCGCGGGCTCCCTTCCTTGGTCACTGCGTCTTGACTGTGGGGTTGGACTCCCCGTAGTTGATCTGGGCCTTCCAGGGCTCGTCGTTGGCCTGGTTCGGGTCGCTGCTTGTGTACTCGTAGATCGAGATGATCTTCACGTTGGTGTCGCCGAACTCGTCGAACGAGGTGCTGCCGAGCGCGCCCTGGTAGTCCTTGGTCTTGGCCACCTCGGCCCGGACCTGCTCCCGCGTCGGCATCTTGCCGTTGGCGGCGTCGATGGCCCGGCCGATGGCCGCGATCTCGATGCCGGCCGCGTCGGCGGCCACGATCGAGTAGGCGGTGTAGTCGTTGGGGCCCGGGTTGGCCTTCTTGTACGCGGTGATGACGCTCTGGGCCGACGGGACGTGGACCGGGTCCACGGCCGCGATCGAGGAGAAGACGTTCGTGGACATGGGGCCCATCGCCTTCACGCACTCGCTGTCCTGGACGATGCCGTCACCGCCGCCGAACGGGGTGCTGACGTCGAAGATGCCCTGCATCTGGCTGCGCACGATGCAGACCTTGGTCGAGGTCACGCCGCCGACGTAGATGGCCTGGGCGCCGGCGTTCTTGGCCGCCGTCAGCCAGGTCTTGAAGTCGGTCGTGTTCTGCTGGTCGTAGTCGTAGGGGTAGGGCCCGACGATCGTGCCGCCCTTGGCCTTGAACTCGGCCGCGAACGACAGCGCGATGCCCTTGCCGTAGGTCTGGGTGTCGTCGCCGACCGCCACCTTGGTTACGTGCAGGACCTGCAGGAAGTAGTCGGCCATGGCCGGGCCCTGGTAGTCGTCGGTGGTGACCACCCGGAAGTAGGGGTTGGGGTTGCCCTTGCGGATCTGGGCGTTCTCGCCGTTGCACTTGGCGTCGTACGGGAAGCGGGGGTCCGGGGCGGCCTTGGTCAGGCAGACGCCGGTGTTGGCCGGGCTGATCATGGCCAGGTGGGCGTCGGCCGCGATGGGGATCTCGTTCAGGGCGACGCTGGAGTTGAGCGGACCCACGAAGGAGAGCACCTCCGGGTCCCCGACCAGCGCCTGGACGTTCTGGGCGCCCTTCTGCGGGTCGTGGGTCCCGTTGACGGCGTCGTCCTTGTCGACGACCTCCAGCTTGTAGCCCTTGATCGCGCCGCCGGCGCGGTCCACGGCAAACCGCACGCCCTTCAGGATCGGCTGGCCCTGGGAGCCTTCGGTGCCGGAGAGCGGCATCTCGACCCCGATCTTGATGGTGCCCTTCGTGGCCCCGCCTCCGCCGGTGCCGCCTCCCCCGCCGCCGCAGGCGAACGAGAGGATGGCGGCCACCGCCATGAGGCCGGTACCCCTCAGAGCTCGGTGGTGACTCATGCAGTCCCCCTTCTCACTTCAGAGAAAAACGTGTTGGTCGGAGGGGGGCGCCGCCGGGGCGGCCCCTCCCGTCCCTCGTCCTCTTCCCGGAGCGCGCCGGGGCGAGAGTGCGCCGACGAGGGCTCGCGGTTACTCCAGTGGGGAACCTATTGCGGCAGGCGTCCCGATGTCAAGGTGGAGCATCAATATGGTTCAATTGAGTCGGACGCTTCGCGCGCGCCCGCGCGAGCGCGAGCCTGCTCCTCCATGCGGGGAGCAGCCAATTCGTATACTTGGGCGCCGGAGCGCCAGGATGGGCCCGGTGCGTCCTACCCAACCCTCTTGCGGGAGTGCGTGCATTGACCACTCAGACCCAGGAACCGTCCAAGCCGAAGTCCGTCTACGTGGACGAGGCGGTTCAGCTGGCCGTCGACGCCCGCTGGGACGAGGCGGTCGAGCTCAACCAGTTCATCATCCACAGCTTCGGGGCGGACGAGGGATCCCAGAATCGCCTCGGCAAGGCCCTGACCGAGCTGGGCCGGCTGGACGAGGCCAAGGCCGCCTACGACGCGGCCCTCACGATCAACCCCATGAACCCCGTGGCGCGGAAGAACACGGTCAAGCTCGAGAGCCTCATGAACGCCAAGGACATCCTGAAAGGAGGTCCGGTCAAGGTCGACCTGAACCTGTTCGTGGAGGAGATGGGCAAGACGACCACCACGACGCTCCGGGCGGCGGCGGGCGACGTCTGCTCGAGGGTGGCCGCCGGTGACGTGGCCGAGCTGCGGGTCGACGGAGACGGGATCGAGGTCGACACCGTCCGCGGGGTCCGGGTCGGCAGCCTGGAGCCCAAGCTGGCCCGCCGGCTCCTGAAGTTCATCCAGGGCGGCAACCGCTACCAGGCCGGCGTGACGTCCTGCGAGGGGAACACCGTGAAGGTGATCGTCAGGGAGGTCTACCAGGACGCCAAGTTCACCGGCAAGCCGAGCTTCCCGATCGTGCGCAAGCGGGAGACGGAGTTCCGGCCCTACACGAGGGAGCGGCTGATCGCGCCCGAGGTGGGCGCCTTCCCGGTGGACGAGGAGGACCTCGACGAGGAGCCGGTAGCCAGAAGCGCGAGCCTCGACCTGGACGAGGATGAGGGCATGCACGAGGTCGCCGACGAGGAGCCGGAGATCGACTTCGGCGAGGAGGAGGAGGAGGCCGACCTCGACCTGGACGAGGATGAGGACGAGTAGCGGCGCCGGCGCCGCGGCCGCGGCCGGGAGGTCGGTTCACCCCGGCTGACCCGATCCCGGCCGGGGGAGGTCGCATCCCCGACGTCCCCGGCCTCCGCGACCTCCTGCCTGAGGAGGCGGAGGCCATGCGGGCCACCCAGGAGGCCATCCTGGCCGAGATGCGGGCGTGGGGCTACCACTATGTGGTGACCCCCACGCTGGAGAGCCTGGACGCGCTGGGGCTGGGCCTCGACGCGGAGCAGCTCCGGCGCCTGTTCAAGCTCACCGACGCCGACGGCTCCCTGCTCGCCGTCGTCGGGGAACGCACCGTCCCGGTGGCGAGGCTGGTGTCCGGCCGTCTCCGGGGCGTGCCGCTGCCCCAGCGGCTCTGCTACGCCGGGCCGGTCCTGACCAACGACCCCGGCCGCTTCACCCGGCGCCGGGAGTCCTACCAGGTCGGTGCCGAGCTGGTCGGCGCCTCGGGGCCGGTGGCCGACGCCGAGGTGATCGCCATGGCGGTCCGCTGCCTCGACGCGGCCGGGCTCCGCCGCTACCAGGTCGATGTCGGCCACGCGGAGTTCTTCCAGGGCCTGCTGGACGGCCTGGCGCTGCCCGCCGACCTCGAGCCCGGCGTCAGGGCTGCGCTGGCCAGGCGCGACTTCGTGGCCCTGGAAGGGCTGCTCGACGCCACGCCGCTGCGCAGCGCCGAGCACGAGCTGCTGCTCCGCTTCCCCGCGCTTCGGGGCGGCATCGAGATCCTGGATGCCGCGGGCCGCCTCGTCCGCAACGGACGCTCGGAACGCGCCCTGCAGGAGCTCGCGCGCGTGCACGACCTGCTCCGGGCGCACGGCCTGGGAGACGGCGTCTCCTTCGACCTGGGCGCGATCCGGGACTTCGACTACTACACCGGGGTGATCTTCGAGGGGTACGGCGCCGAGGGGGGCCGGCCGCTGGCCCAGGGCGGCCGGTACGACCGGCTGCTGGCGCGCTTCGGCAGGCCGGCGCCGGCCACCGGCTTCATGGTCCACATGGACCGCACGGGAGAGCAGCTGCGGCTGGCGGGCGAGGGTCCGGAGCTGACGAGGCTGGACGCGGCGCTGGCCTGGGCCGCGGCGGGCCTGGAAGAGGCGGTCCGCCTGAGCGGGCTGCTCCGCATGTTCGGCATGCGCGCGGTCGTGGACACGGGACCGCGGCGTCTCGGCGGCGCCCTGGAGTGGGGGAGGGCGCTCGGGGCCAGGCACGTGCTGCACGTGACCGGCGGGGACCGGGTGGCGTGGGCGGCCGGCGCCGGCCGGCCCCGCCGGCTGTCCGCCGGCCAGGTCGTCGCGCGGCTGGCGGACCGCGCGCCGTGATCTCCATCGCCATCCCCACCGGCACGCTGCTGGAGGGCAGCCTGGACATCCTCCGCCGTGCCGGCGTGACCGACGTGGACCACGAGGAGATCGGCCGTCAGCTCATGGTCGAGCGCGACGGGTTCCGGGTGGTGCTGGTGAAGCCGGCGGACGTGCCGGCCTACGTCGACCACGGCTCCACCGACCTGGGGATCGCCGGCAAGGACCAGCTCTGGGAGTCCGACGGCAGGCAGTACGAGCTCCTGGACCTGCGGTTCGGCGGGTGCCGACTGATCGTGGCCGTGCCGGAGTCGTCGCCGCTCGAGGGTCCGGGGAGCTGGCCGCCGACGCTCCGGGTGGCGACCAAGTACGTGCGGTCCACCGCCGCCTACATGGCTGGGCTGGGGCAGGGGGTGGAGGTGGTGCACCTGCACGGCTCCGTGGAGCTGGCGCCGCTGGTGGGCCTGGCCGACGCGATCTCGGACCTCACCCAGACCGGCCGGACGCTGCGCGAGAACCGGCTCCGCATCGTTGCGGAGGTGGACCGTTCGACCGCCCGCCTGGTCGCCAACGAGGCGTCGTTGAAAAGGAGCACCGGCCGGCTCCAGGAGCTGGTCACCCGGATCAGGGCGGCGGTGATGGAGTGACAGCGATCCACGGGGTTCGGGCCGCGGGCGCGGCGCCGGTCGCTTTTCCGAGGCAGGGCAGAATACGACTCGGCATGCGTTCTCGAGGCGCCGCGTTCGGGATGGCTCGCTCGCGGCGGTCGGCCCTGCGGGGAGCGGGATAGGCGATGCCGCTGCGGCGGTTCACGTCCGGCGGGTGGCTGGCCCGGTCACGCGACCGCGGCGACCTGGGTGGCAGCCCCGAGCAGCGCGAGGCGGTGCGCGAGATCGTCCGCCGCGTCGCTGCCGAGGGCGACCGGGCTCTCCGCGAGTACACGCTGCGCTTCGACGGCTGGGAGCCGGCTCCCGGCGAGCCGGTCGCGCTCGACGCCGACGCGCTGGACCGGGCGTTGCGGGGCCTGCCGGCCGCCGAGCGCGAGGCGCTCGAGCTGTCCGCCCGCCGCATTCGCGCGTTCCACGAGGCCCAGACGTTCGGGGACGTGGAGGGACCCGAGGGCCTCCAGCTGCTCGTGCGGCCGGTCCGGCGGGTCGGCCTCTACGTGCCGGGCGGCCGCGTTCCGTACCCCTCGACCGTCCTCATGACCGCGATCCCGGCCCGCGTTGCCGGGGTGGCGGAGGTCCTGCTGGCCACCCCACCGGCGCCGGACGGAAGCGTGGCGCCCGCCATCCTGGCCGCCGCCTCGCTGGCCGGCGTGGACCGCGTCTACCGCGCGGGCGGAGCCCAGGCGGTGGCCGCGTTCGCCCACGGCACCGAGAGCGTGCCCCGGGTGGACGTCGTCGCGGGGCCGGGGAACGTCTACGTGACGCTGGCCAAGCGGGAGGTGTTCGGGGTGGTCGGGGTGGACGGCGTGGCCGGCCCGACCGAGATCATGGTGGTGGCGGACCGCGGCGCACCCGCCCACTACGTGGCCGCCGACCTGGCCTCCCAGCTCGAGCACGACCCGATGGCGTGGGCGGTGCTGGTGACCGACTCGCCGGCGCTCGCAGATGCGGTCGAGGAGTCGTTCACGGACCTGGCGCGCAGGCTCGACCGCTCCGAGGTGGTCCGGGCGGCCAACTGCTGCATCGTGCTGGCAGGCTCCCTGGCCGAGGCCATCGAGGTGGCCAACGACTTCGGGCCCGAGCACCTGGAGATCGTGGCCGCCGATCCCGAGCCCCTCCTGGCCCGGGTCGAGAACGCCGGCGCCGTGTTCGTGGGCCCGTATGCGCCGGTCTCGCTCGGCGACTACGTCATCGGCCCGAACCACACCCTGCCCACGGCCGGCTCGGCGCGCTTCTCGTCACCGCTCGGCGTGTACACGTTCCTCAAGCGCACGAGCGTGGCCCGGTTGGGCGCCGACGGCCTGGCGGCCCTGCAGGGTGCGGCGCGGACGCTGGCCGGGATGGAGCGGCTGACCGCCCACGCGCACGCTATAGAGGTGAGGCTGCATGGCTGAGCGGGTTGGAAGAGTGGAGCGGGCGAGCCGCGAGACGCGGCTGGAGTGCGAGGTCAGGCTGGACGCCGGCGGCGCGGTGGAGATCGCCACCGGCCTGGGCTTCCTCGATCACATGGTCGAACAGGTGGCCCGCTACGGCCGGTTCGACCTCCGCCTGCGCGGCGGGGGCGATCTGCACGTGGACGAGCACCACCTGATCGAGGACGCCGGGATCGTGTTCGGCGCTGCCCTCTCGCAGGCGCTCGGCGACCGCGACGGCATCGTCCGGTTCGCTCACGCGTACGCGCCGCTCGACGAGGCGCTGACGAGGGTCGTCGTCGACCTCGGGCGCCGCCCGTTCCTGTCGTACAACGTGCCGCTCACCGGGCCCATCGGCCAGGTGGACTCGGAGACGCTGGAGGAGTGGTGGCGGGCCTTCACGATCCACGCCGGGGCCGCGGTGCACGTGGACCTGGTGCGCGGCCACAACCGCCACCACGTGGCCGAGTCCGGGTTCAAAGCGCTGGGCCTCGCCCTGCGCCAGGCGGTGGCCGTCAGCGGAACGGGCGTGCCGTCGTCGAAGGGGCTGCTGGGATGATCGCGATCGTCGACTACGGGGTCGGCAACCTGCGCTCGGTCGAGCGGGCGCTGCAGTACGTGGGCGCCGAGCCGCGCCTGACGTCCGACCAGGACGAGCTGGGCCGCGCCAACGGCCTGGTTCTGCCGGGGGTGGGCGCGTTCGCGCCCGCGCTGCGCAGGCTGGAGGGCGGCAACCTGGGCCGGCGGGTCGTCGAGCTGGCCCGCAGGGGCACCCCCTTGATGGGAGTGTGCCTCGGCTACCAGCTGCTGTTCGAAGAGTCGCAGGAGCACGGCCGCCACGAGGGCCTGGGCCTTCTGCGAGGCCGGGTCGTGGAGGTGACCGGCTCCCCGCGGCTGCCGGTGATCGGCTGGTGTCGCCTGGACCAGGCGGGGTGGTCGCCGCTCTGGGAGGGGATCGAGAACCGCTCTTACTTCTACTTCCTGCACTCGTTCACGCCGGCCGCCTCGCCGGACGCGCTGGCGTCCACCGAGCATTCGCCGGCCGCCGCGGCCGGCCGTGTCAACGTCATGGGCACGCAGTTCCACCCGGAGAAGAGCGGTCGCGACGGGCTCCGCGTGTACGCCAACTTCCTCTCGGTCTGCGGAGCCGGCTGAACGTGCCCGCCAAGCGGATCATCCCCTGCCTCGACGTGACGGGCGGGCGCGTGGTCAAGGGCGTCCGGTTCGTCGACCTGCGCGACGCGGGCGACCCGGCCGAGCTGGCCGCGGTGTACGACCGCGCCGGGGCTGACGAGATCGTCTTCCTGGACATCACGGCCTCGTCCGACGAGCGGCGGATCCTCCTGGACGTGGTGGCGCGGACGGCCGACCAGGTCTTCATCCCGCTGACGGTGGGCGGCGGCGTGCGCAGCGTCGAGGACATGCAGGAGCTGCTCTCCCACGGCGCCGACAAGGTGTCGGTCAACACCGCCGCCCTCGCCGACCCGTCCCTCCTCAGCCGCTGCGCCGAGATCTTCGGCTCGCAGTGCGTGGTGCTCGCGATCGACGCCAGGCGGCGCGAGGAGGGCCGGGGCTGGGAGGTCTTCTCCCACGGCGGCAGACGACCGGCCGGCCGGGACGCGGTCGAGTGGGCGGTCGAGGCGGAGCGGCTCGGGGCGGGGGAGATCCTCCTCACGTCCATGGACCGGGACGGGACGGCGGACGGCTACGACCTCGAGCTGACCCGCGCGATCAGCTCGGCCGTGCGCCTGCCCGTCATCGCGTCCGGCGGGGCCGGCAGCGCCCTGCACATGTACGAGGCGCTGACCGAGGGAGGCGCGGAGGCCGCGCTGGCGGCCTCCATCTTCCACTTCGGAGAGCTGTCGGTGGCCGCGGTCAAGGCGGAGCTGGCGTCACGAGGCCTGGAGGTGAGGAGGTGACCGAGCCTGCCGCCGGCGGCGGCCCGGACTTCTCCCGGGGCCTGGTGCCGGCGGTGGCCCAGGACGCGGAGACCGGCGAGGTCCTGATGCTGGCCTACATGGACGAGGAGGCCTGGGGGCTGACGCTCCAGACGCGGCGGGCGTGGTTCCGGTCCCGCCGCAGGGGCCTCTGGGAGAAGGGGGCGACCTCGGGCAGCTACCTGGACGTGGTCGAGGTGCGGCTGGACTGCGACCGCGACACGGTGCTGCTGAAGGTCCGGCCCCGGGGGCCGGCCTGCCACACCGGCGCCCGGAGCTGCTTCTTCAACGAGGTCTGATCAGCACCGGGCGTAGCGCGGTCAGACGTGCTGGGCGTCCGGTCGGTAGCGCGGAGCCCGGGTCTTGCCCGGAACGCAGCTCGTTCAGTCGGCCTCGCCGTCGTCAGACCCGTCCGTCACGCACGGCGATGCCCATCGAGCGCGCCGTCCCGGCGACCATCGACTCGGCGGCCTCCAGGTCTCGGGCGTTCAGGTCCGGCAGCTTGATCCGCGCGATCTCCCGAAGCTGGTCACGCGTGATGGCGCCCGCCTCGGCCCGGCGCGGCGACGCGCTCCCGCGTTCCACACCCGCCGCCTGCCGGAGCAGGAAGGCCGTGGGCGGCGTCCGGATCTCCAGGACGAACGTGCGGTCGTCGTAGACCGTCACGCGGGCCCGTGCTACGGTCCCGCGCCGGCCCTCCGTCGCTGCGTTGAACTGGCGGACGAACTCCATGATGTTGACCTGGTGCTGGGACAGCATCGGCCCGACCGGCCAGGCCGGGGTGGCCTGGCCGGCCGGCAGCTCCAGGTGCAGCCGCGTCCTGACTCTTCGCGTGGGGCTGGGCATGACCGCGACCGTACAATCTCCAGTTACTGGAGATGCAAGCCCTTCCCGCCGTCCACTCGATCGGGCGCCTGGCCGACCTCAGCGGCGTGCCCGTCAAGACCATCAGGTTCTACTCGGATGCCGGCCTGCTGCCGCCGGCCTGGCGCACGGGCTCCCGGCACCGGCGCTACACCGACGCCGACCTGGCGCGGCTCCAGCTCGTTCGGAGCCTCCGGGAGCTTGACGTCGACCTGCCGACCATCAGGCGGCTGCTGGCCCGCGAGTCCGATCTGGGCGCGGTGCTCGCCGCCCACGTCAGGACCGTCGAGGCCCAGGTGCGGGCGCTCCGCCGGCGCCTGGCGGTGCTGCGGGCTGCGGCCGCCAGCCCGTCGGAGGCGACGGTGCGGCGGGTGCAGGCGCTCGGTCGTCTCGACGCGGCCGACCGGCGCCGGCTGCTGGAGGGCTTCTGGGACCGGGTCACCGAGGGCGTGCCGATGGAGCCCGAGGTGGCGGCCGCGTTCCGCGCGGCCGGCTCCCCGGAGCTGCCGGAGGACCCCACCGCCGAGCAGCTCGACGCCTGGCTCGAGCTGGCCGAGATGGTTGCGGACGAGGACTTCCGGGAGACGACCCGCAGGAACGCGGCCTGGTTCTGGGAGGCTGCCGGCGACCGCCACGACCGCTCGGCGGCCGGCGCCGCCTACGAGCGGGCATTGGCCGTGGCGCGCGCGGCGGTGGCCACCGGCGAGGGGCCTGACGGCGCGCTCGCTGCGCAGGCGCTGGACCTGCTTGCCGGCGCCTACGCCGCCGTGCTCGGCCGTGACGACGGGCCGGAGTTCCGCCGGTGGCTCGCCGAGCGGTTCGTGGAGCACACGGACCCGCGTGCCGACCGGTACTGGCGCCTGGTGGCCAGGGTAACCGGCGCAGCGGAGTGGGACGGGACGACGACGGCGGCGGCCGAGTGGCTGATGGCGGCGCTCCGGTACGCTGCTGAGCCGGCGGCGCCGGCCTGATTGCCCCGGTTCCCGGCCGAAGGCCCAGGACCGGTTGCATAGAAATGCAGTCAGCCTGTATGTTTATGCGATCATGCGGATCAGGGCAGCGGTGGCCGGCGCCAACGGGTACGCGGGCATGACGCTCGTCAACCTCCTGGCCCGGCACCCGGGCGTCGAGCTTGCGCAGCTCACCTCGCGCTCGTTCGCCGGCCAGCGCTACCAGGCCGCGTTCCCGCTGCTGGAACTCGAGGGGACGTTTCGCGAGGAGCCGGACGCCGCCGGCGTTGACGTCGTCTTCAGCTGCCTGCCCCACAACGTGGGAGCGGCCCGCGCCGCCGGCTGGCTCCGCGCAGGCGCGCGCGTGATCGACATGAGCGCGGATTTCCGGCTCCGAGACCCTGCCCAGTACCCGCGCTGGTACCGGCAGGAGCACCCGGCGCCGGAGCTGCTCGCGGAGGCGGTGCTGGGGCTGCCCGAGCTCCACGCCGCCGAGATCGAGCGCGCCCGGCTGGTGGCCGTGCCGGGCTGCCACTCGACCGTGGCGATCCTGGGCCTGGCCCCGGCCGTCGCCGCCGGCCTGGCGGGCGACGACGTCGTGGTGGACAGCAAGACAGGCGTCTCCGGGGCGGGCCGCTCGCCGACGCTGGGCGTGCACTTCTCCGAGGTCTCGGAGACGGTGCACGCCTACTCCGTGGCCGGGCACCGCCACGCACCGGAGGTCCTGCAGGAGCTCGGCGCGCTGGCCGGCGGCACGCCGCCGAGGGTCACGCTGGTGACCCACCTGGTGCCCATGGTGCGGGGCATCCTGGTCACCTGCTACTTCGACCTGAGGAGCTCGGTCGCCGCGCTCCGTGACGCATACGAGGAGTTCGCCATGGGCCAGCCGTTCGTCCGGGTCCTGGACGGGCCGCCGACCACCAAGCTGGCCAGCCACACCAACCTGTGCCTGGTCAACGTGTCGGCCCAGGGCCCGAAGGCGGTGGTCACCGCCGCCATCGACAACCTGGTCAAGGGGGCGTCGGGCCAGGGGGTGGAGTGCTTCAACATCGCCTTCGGCCTGGACCGCACGGCAGGTCTGGACGGTCCTCTCCAGTGGCCGTGACGAACGCGCTGGCCGGCGGCGTGACGGCGGCCGGCGGCTGGCGGGCCGGCGTCGCGGCCTGCGGCATCAAGGCCCTCACCGCCGGCGCCAGCGCGCTCCCGGGCGATGCCCGCGAGGACCTCACCGTGTTCGCCAGCGACCTTCCCTGCGACGCCGGCGGCGTGTTCACGACCAACCGCGTGAAGAGCGCCTCCGTCGTGATCGACCAGCTGCACCTCAAGAACAACCGGGTCCGGGCGCTGGTCGTCTGCTCCGGCAACGCCAATGCGTGCACGGGCGCCCAGGGCTTCCGCGACGCGCTCCAGATGGCCAAGCTGACCGCCGACCGGCTCGACCTGGACCCCAGCCAGGTGCTGGTGGGCACCACCGGCGTGATCGGGCGCTATCTCCCCATGGAGGCGGTGAAGCGCGGCATCGCGGAGGCCTGCGCCGGCCTGACCCGGAACGGTGGCGAGTCCGCGGCGCGGGCGATCATGACGACGGACACGGTGCCCAAGACGCACGCCGTCGAGCTGGAGCTGGACGGCGTGACCGTCCGGGTCGGCGGGATGTGCAAGGGCTCGGGCATGATCCACCCCAACATGGCGACGATGCTGGCCTACGTGACGACGGACGCTGCCGTGGCGCCGGGCTGGGTGGCGGCCCACGTCAGGCGGATCGCGGACCGCAGCTTCAACCAGGTCACGGTCGACGGCGACAGCTCCACCAACGACACGTTCCTGGTCCTGGCCAACGGCGCCGCCGGCAACCCGCCGGTGCAGCCGGGCACGACCCAGTCGGACCGCCTGGAGCAGGCCATCCTGGACGTGGCGCGCGAGCTCGCTCGCGACATCGCCCGCGACGGCGAGGGTGCGACCAAGCTGCTCACGGTGCGCGTGACGGGCGCGCCCGATTTCGAGCAGGCGCGGGTGGCGGCCAGGGCGGTCGCCTCCAGCAGCCTGGTCAAGACCGCCGTGCACGGCGCCGACCCCAACTGGGGCCGCATCGTGTGCGCGCTCGGCTACAGCGGGTCGGAGGTGGCCATCGACCGGCTGACCGTGTCGGTGGCCGGGCTGACCGTGTTCACCCGCGGCGCCGGCGTCGAGGTGGACCTGGAGGCCGTGCGGCGAGCGTTCGCGCAGCCGGACATCGAGATCGCGGCGGAACTGGGCCTCGGGGAAGGCAGCGCCGAGGCGTGGGGCTGCGACCTCTCGGCCGAGTACGTCCACATCAACGCCGACTACACGACGTGAACCGAGCTGGCGGGGTGACGGTCGACATGAACGAGCGTGCGCAGGTGCTGGTCGAGGCGCTGCCGTACATCAGGCGCTTCCACGGTCAGGTCGTGGTGGTCAAGGTCGGCGGCAACGCGATCGAGCAGCGCAAGGAGGAGACCCTGCTCGACCTGGTGCTCCTGCGCTACGTCGGGATGCTGCCGGTGCTGGTCCACGGAGGCGGGCCCGAGATCACGGCGCTGAGCCAGCGGCTCGGGCTCAGCACCGAGTTCCGGGACGGCCTGCGCGTGACCGACGCGGCGACGATGGACGTGGTCAAGATGGTGCTGACGGGCAAGGTCAGCCCCGACCTGGTGGCCACAATCAACCGCCTGGGCGGCCAGGCCGTGGGCATGTCGGGGGAGGACGGGCCGAGCATCATCGCCGAGGAGCTGGACCCGGCGCTCGGCTTCGTCGGCCGGGTGGTCCAGGTGAACCCGGAGCCGATCACGGCCATGATCGAGCGCAGCTACATCCCGGTGGTGGCGTCGGTGGGCCTGGGCTACGACGGCAACGCGTACAACATCAACGCCGACACGGTCGCGGCCGAGGTCGCCGTGGCGCTGGGCGCGGCCAAGCTCATCCTGATGACGGACGTGCCGGGCGTGGTCGACGCCGAGGGCCGGGTGGTGAGCGAGCTCCGGCGCGATGACGCCGAGCGGATGATCGCGGGCGGCGAGGTCACCGGCGGGATGATCCCGAAGCTGCAGGCCTGCCTGCGGGCGCTCGACGCTGTGCCGAGGGCCCACATCATCGACGGCCGGACGCCCCACTCGCTGCTGCTGGAGCTGTTCACGGAGTCGGGCATTGGAACCATGGTGAGCGCATGATCGATCAGCACCTCGTGGACGCCGAGCGGACCTACATCATGGGGACGTTCCGCCGGCTCCCTGTCGCTCTGGTGGAGGGCAGCGGCGTGGTCGTGCGCGATCGCGACGGCCGCGAATACCTGGACATGGTGGCCGGGATCGCGGTCAACGCCCTGGGGCATGCCCATCCGGCGGTGGCGTCGGCGCTGGCCGAGCAGGCCGGCCGCCTGGTCCACACGTCGAATCTCTACTACACGGAGCCGCAGGTGGCGCTGGCGAGACGGCTGGTCGAGCTCTCGTTCCCGAGCCGGGTCTTCTTCTGCAACAGCGGCGCGGAGGCGAACGAGGCCGCCATCAAGATTGCCCGCAAGTGGGGCCGCGCCCGGAGGGACGGCGCGTGCGAGATCATCACCACGGAGGGCGCCTTCCATGGGCGCACGCTGGCCACGGTCGCGGCGGGCGGGAAGGAGGCCTACTCGGCGCCGTTCCCACCGGTGATGCCCGGATTCGTGCACGTGCCGTACGGCGACGTGGATGCCATCCGGGCCGCCACCGGCGAGCGGACGGCGGCCGTGCTCCTGGAGCCGATCATGGGCGAGGTGGGCGTCGTGACGCCTCCCGACGGCTACCTGGCCGCCGTCCGCGCCTGGTGCGACGAGCGCGACCTGCTGCTGATCCTGGACGAGATCCAGACCGGCCTGGGCCGCACCGGCCGCTGGTTCGCGCACCAGCACTTCGGCGTGGTCCCCGACGTGATGACGCTGGCGAAGGCGCTGGGCGGCGGGGTGCCGATCGGCGCCTGCCTGGCCGGCCCCCGGGCGGACGTGCTGGAGCCGGGCGACCACGGCTCCACGTTCGGCGGGAGCCCGCTCGCCTGCGCCGCCGGCGTGGCGGTGCTGCGGACGATCGAGGAGGACGGCCTGGTCGGCCATGCCGCCGAGATGGGCGAGCTGCTGCAGGCGTCGCTGCACGAACTCGAGGGCGTGCGCCAGGTACGGGGGCGCGGGCTCATGCAGGCCGTCGTGTTCGAGGAGCCGGTGGCGCGTGCGTTCCAGTCCCGCTGCCTGGAGGAGGGCGTGCTCGTGAACGCGGTGGACGACAGCACAGTGCGGCTCGTGCCACCGCTGGTCATCACCGCCGCCGAGGTCGAGCGAGCGGTCGCCGCCATGAGGCGCGCCCAGGCATGAAGGAGGAGCGCCAGCGGGCGATCCTGGAGCTGGTGAAGGAGCGGCCCGTCCAGACCCAGCAGGACCTGGTGCGCGCGCTGACGGACCGCGGGATCAGCGCCACGCAGGCCACGGTCTCGCGGGACGTCCAGGAGCTCGGCCTGGTGCGGACGGGCTCGGGTTACCGCATCGGCACCCCGGTCAGCGTCGCCAGCGAGCTGGTGCTCTCGATCCGGCAGGTGCAGTTCCTGGCGGTCATCCGGACACCGCCGGGCACGGCCAACCTGGTCGCCCGCGCCATCGACGAGTCGGAGCTGGACGGCGTGGCCGGCACGGTCGCCGGCGACGACACGATCATCGTCGTGCTCGAGGACGGGGACGCCGGAGACAACTTGAGGAGGTTCCTGGGTGCCGAGTCGTGACAAGCTCGTGCTCGCCTACTCCGGCGGGCTGGACACGTCCGTGGCCATTCGGTGGCTCAAGGACCAGGGCTGGGACGTCGTCGCGCTGACCATCGACCTGGGCGAGAAGAAGGACCTGGACGCGGTCCAGCAGCGCGCACTGGGGGTCGGTGCGGTGGCCGCCTACGTGGTCGATGGCAAGGTGCCGTTCCTTCGCGACTTCGTCTGGCCGTCCCTCCAGGCGGGCGCCGTCTACGAGAAGGAGTATCCGCTGGCCACCGCGCTGGGGCGCCCGCTGATCGCCGCCCTGCTGGTCCAGGTCGCGCGCCGCGAGGAAGCGCAGGGGATCGCCCACGGCTGCACCGGCAAGGGCAACGACCAGGTCCGCTTCGACGTCACGACGGCCGCCCTCGCGCCCGAGCTGACCGTGGTGGCCCCGGTCCGCGAGTGGGGGATGAACCGCGAGGACGAGATCGAGTACGCGCGCGTGCACGGTATCGAGGTCCCCGCCAGCGTGGAGTCGCCGTACTCGGTGGACGAGAACCTCTGGGGCCGCTCGGTCGAGGCCGGCATCCTGGAGGACCCGTGGGAGGAGCCGCCCGCGGACGTGTTCGAGTGGACGGTCGCGCCCGAGCGGTGCCCCGACGAGCCCACGTACGTGGAGATCGGCTTCCGCGAGGGGATGCCCGTCACCCTCGATGGCGAGCCGGTGAACGCCGTCGAGCTGGTCGAGCAGCTGAACCGGGTGGCCGGGGCCAACGGCGTCGGCCGCATCGACCACCTGGAGAACCGCCTGATCGGGATCAAGTCACGTGAGGTCTACGAGGCCCCGGCGGCAGTGCTGCTCCTCCAGGCCCACCAGGCGCTGGAGGACATCACGCTGCCCAAGGACGTGGCCCGGTTCAAGGAGCAGGTCGCCGCGCAGTGGGCCCAGCTCGTGTACGACGGCCTCTGGTTCAGCCCATTGCGGCGCGCCCTGCACGCCTTCGTGGCGGAGACGCAGCGGCACGTCACCGGCGAGGTCCGGCTGAAGCTCTACCGCGGCTCCTCGCTCGTCGTCGGCCGCAAGGCGCCGTCCCAGCTCTATCGCATGGAGCTCGCCACGTACGGGCGGGGCGACCGCTTCGACCAGAGCGCGGCGGCCGGCTTCATCAAGCTCTTCGGCATGGGCGTGCGCACGGCGGCCGAGGTGCAGGGCCGGCTGTCCGGCGTCGACCTCGACGGCCTGCTGCCCGGGGAGCTCCGGAGGCTCACGCCATAGCGGAAGGCGGTGCCGGCGGCAAGCTGTACAGCGGCCGGTTCGCGGAGGGGCTCCTGCCCGAGCTGGAGCGGTTCGCCTCCTCGCTGGCGATCGACCTGCGGCTGGCCCCGTTCGACGTCGCCGGCTCGGTCGCCCATGCTCGAGGCCTCGAGGCAGCCGGCCTCCTGACTCGGGAGCAGCTCGCCGGCATCGAGGCGGGGCTCCGGCAGGTGGCGCGCGAGCTGGCGGACGGCACGTTTGCGTTCCAGGACTCCGACGAGGACGTGCACACAGCCGTCGAGCGCCGACTGACGGAGCTGGACCCGGACGGAGGTTCCCGGCTGCACGCGGGCCGCTCCCGCAACGACCAGGTGGCGCTCGACCTCCGGCTGTGGTGCCGCGACGCGTGCTCCCGGCTCACCGTGGCGCTGGCCGACGCCGTGGACGCGCTGGCCGAGCGGGCGGAGGAGCTGGCCGGCCTGGCGATGCCGGGCTACACGCACCTCCAGCGGGCGCAGCCCGTGACGGCCGGCCTGCACCTGATGGCCCACGCGGAGCCGCTGCTCCGCGACGCGGTGCGCCTGCGTCACGCGTACGAGGCGGCCGACGCCCTGCCGCTGGGGTCCGGCGCGCTGGCCGGCAGCACGCTGCCGCTGCGGCGGGACGTCGTGGCGCGGGAGCTCGGCTTCGGGGCGCTCACGCACAACTCCATGGACGCCGTCTCCGACCGGGACTTCGCCGCCGACCTGGCCCATGCCTGCGTCCAGGTAGCGCTGCATCTCAGCCGCCTGGGCGAGGACGTGGTGCTCTGGGCCAGCAGCGAGTTCGGCCTGCTGCGGCTGCCCGACCGGGTCGCGACCGGCTCGAGCCTGATGCCCCAGAAGAAGAACCCCGACGTGGCAGAGCTCCTGCGCGGCCGCAGCGGCCGCGCGGTGGGGGGCTACGTCGCCCTGGCCACGGTCCTCAAGGGCCTGCCGCTCGCGTACGACCGGGACCTCCAGGAGGACAAGGTGGCGCTGTTCGCCGCGGTGGACAACGCCGCCGGCTGCCTGGAGGCGGCCGCCCTGCTCGCCGCCAACCTGGAGCTGGACCCCGACCGCGCGGCGGCGGGGCTCGCGGATCCGGGCCTGCTGGCGACCGACAGCGCCGAGCGGCTGGTGGCCGAGGGGATGCCGTTCCGGCGCGCGCACCAGCAGGTGGCCGCCGCGGTGCGGGAGGGGACGCACCGGCCGCCCTGGGACGCGGCGCGCTCGCTGGAGCTGCGCGGGCTCGACCCCGCCATCAGGGCTCGCCAGGTGCGACGCGAATGCAAGCGCCTGCGCGGGTGGGCGGCCGCCCATCCGCCGCCCCTGCCCTCCTGAGGACAACTATCCAACAGTCACGGCTGGTGATAAAATCGTCCGCTTTGTGATGGATGAGAGGCCAGTTCTGCTGACGAAAGGGGGGCTGCAGCGGATTCAGGAGGAGCTGGACCGGCTGGTGCTGGTTCGCCGGCCGGAGGTCGCCGAGCGAATCCGGCAGGCGCGCGAGTTCGGCGACATCGCCGAGAACGCCGAGTACACCGAGGCCAAGAACGAGCAGGGCCTGGTGGAGGGACGGATCCAGACCCTGGAAGGCATGATCCGGAACGCTGTCGTCATCGAGGAGGAACCGCGCGAGCCGGGCGTGGCGGGCGTGGGCGCCAGCGTGACGGTGACGACCGAGGACGGCGACGAGACGTACGCCATCGTCGGGGCCGCCGAGGCCGATCCGCTGCACGGCATGATCTCCAACGAGAGCCCGCTCGGGCGGGCGCTGCTCGGCCATCGGGCGGGCGACGAGGTGGAGTGGACCTCGCCGGCCGGCACCAGCCGGGTCAGGATCCTCGCCGTCTCCTAGGAGCGCGCTCCTAGCTTCCCAGCGACCCGGCGCTCGGCGTCGCCGCGTCGACCCACCGTACCCTTGTGCGCTACGGTGACGGACTTCGACGAACTCGACCTGCCGGCAGCGATGCGCGACCGCCGGCAGAAGCTGGAGTCGCTGCAGAGGGAGGGGGTCGAGCCCTACGCTGCGCACTTCCACCGCACGCACACGACTGCGGAGGCGCTCGCCCTGGCAGAGAATGGACACGAGGGCGGGGCGGGGCCGGTGACCGTGGCCGGGCGTCTGGTCGTCAGACGAGGCCACGGCGGCCTGGCGTATGGCGTGCTGCAGGACGGCGCCGGCCGCGTGCAGGTGGTCGCGCAGCGCGACGTCCTCGGCGATCGTGCGCACGACCTGTTCCTCCGGCTGGACCCCGGCGACGTGATCGGCGGGACCGGCAGGGTCGCGCGCACCCGTCGCGGCGAGCCGAGCGTCTGGCTCGACTCGTTCCGCCTGCTCAGCAAGTCGCTCCGGCCGCTGCCCGCGAAGTGGCACGGCCTGCGGGACGTGGAGACGCGGTACCGGCAGCGCTACGTGGACCTGATCGCCAATCCCGAGGTCCGCGATCTGTTCGTCGCGCGTGCCCACGTGGTCTCGGCGATCCGGCGGCTGCTGGAGAGCCGCGGCTTCCTGGAGGTCGAGACCCCGGTGCTCCAGGACGTGCCCGGCGGCGGCCACGCGACGCCCTTCGTGACGCACCACAACGCGCTCCACCGCGACCTGTTCCTGCGCATCGCGCTGGAGCTGCACCTGAAGCGGCTGGTGGTCGGGGGGCTGGAGCGCGTCTACGAGATCGGACGCGTCTTCCGCAACGAGGGCCTGTCGCCGAAGTACAACCCCGAGTTCACCATGCTCGAGTGCTACCAGGCATACGCCGACTACGAGGACATGATGGAGCTGACCGAGGGCATCGTCGTGGCCGGCGCCGAGGCCGCCGGGAGGCCGCTCGACACCAGCTACCAGGGCCGCTCGATCGACCTGCGGCCGCCCTTCCGGCGGGCCCGGATGGCGGACCTGGTGCTGGAGGCGACCGGCCGGGAGCTGGCCGGCCACGAGCTGTACGAGGCGTACGAGGAGCACGTCGAGCCCGGGCTCTGGGACCCCACGTTCGTCCTCGACTACCCGGTCGAGGTGTCGCCCCTGGCCCGCCGCAGCCCCGACGACCCCCGCTTCGTGGAGCGCTTCGAGCTGGTGGCCGTGGGGCGCGAGCACGCCAACGCGTTCACGGAGCTGACGGACCCGGTCGACCAGCGCCGCCGCTTCGAGCAGCAGGTGGCCGAGCGCGCGGCGGGGGACGAGGAGGCGCATCCATTCGACGCGGACTACCTGCGCGCGCTCGAGTACGGGCTGCCGCCGACCGGCGGCCTGGGCGTCGGCATCGACCGGCTGGTCATGCTGCTCACCGACCAGCCGTCGATCCGCGACGTGATCCTGTTCCCGCAGATGCGGGAGGAGGGGTGACGTGCTGCCGCTGGAGCTGATTCGCCGGGACCCGGAGCAGGTGCGCCGGGCGGCGGAGCTGAAGGGCGAGCGGGCGCCCGTGGACGAGATCCTGGACCTGGACCGGCGCTGGCGCGAGGCCACAGGTCGCGCAGAGACGGCCAGGGCCGAGCAGAACACGCTCTCGAAGGAGTTCGCCAGGACGCGGGACCAGGCGGGCCTGCCCCGCATGCGTGAGCTGGCGGAGGCGGTGAAGGGCCTGACGGCGGAGGCGGACGCGCTGCGGGCGCAGCTCGACGACGGCCTGCTGCGCGTCCCGAACCTCTTCCACGAAAGCGTGCCGGTGGGCGAGACGTCAGACGACAACGTGGTGGTCCGGACCTGGGGCGAGAGGCCGTCGTTCGACTTCGAGCCGCGGCCCCACTACGAGATCGGCGAGGGCCTTGACGTGATGGACTTCGAGCGGGCGGCCCGGGTCGCGGGCTCGCGCTTCGCGTTCCTGAAGGGCGCCGGCGCTCGCCTGGAGAGGGCGCTCGTGCAGCTGATGCTCGACCTGCATACCACCGAGCACGGGTACACGGAGCTCCACGCGCCGCTGCTGGTCAACAGCGGGGCGATGATCGGCACCGCCAACCTGCCCAAGTTCGCCGACGAGCTGTTCAGGGTCGAGGCCCGCGACCTCTGGCTGATCCCCACCGCAGAGGTCCCGGTGACGAACCTGCACCGGGAGGAGATGCTCGACGGCGCCCGGCTCCCGCTGAGCTACGTCTGCTACAGCCCCTGCTTCCGGTCGGAGGCCGGCGCGGCGGGCAAGGACACCCGCGGGTACATCCGGCTCCACCAGTTCTCGAAGGTGGAGCTGGTCAAGCTGACCCGGCCCGAGTGCTCGCTCCAGGCACTCGAGGAGCTGACCGGGCACGCGGAGGAGGTGCTGCGCCGGCTGGGCCTGCACTACCGGGTGCTGGTGATGTGCACGGGCGACATGGGGTTCGCGCAGTACAAGAAGTACGACCTGGAGGCGTGGGCGCCGGGCCTGGACACGTGGCTGGAGGTCTCGTCGTGCTCGGTCTTCAACGACTTCCAGGCCCGGCGAGCGAACCTCCGCTTCCGCCCCGCGCCGGGGGAGCCGCCGCAGTACGTCCACACCCTGAACGGCAGCGCCCTGGCCCTGCCGCGCACGATCGACGCGGTCATCGAGACGTACCAGCAGGCCGACGGCACGGTGAGGGTGCCGGAGGCACTCCGGCCCTACATGGGCGGCCTGGAGGTCATCGGGCCGCGGCGGTGACGGGCGCCCGGCCGCGGCCGCGCGGCCGGCCTGGCGGGCGTCAGGTCGACCGCGACCAGGTCTCCCGAAGCTCCTCGATCTGGTACAGGTGCATGGCGTCGTGCTCGACGTCGCCTCGCAGCTTCTCCTCGACCGTTCGCCGGCCACCCTCCGGACGGAGCAGCACACGGCTCCAGGCCGGCTCGGGGAGCCGCTGGAGCAGCCGGTGGGTGCGGGAACGCAGCACCCTGAACGCCAGCAGCGCCTCCTCGACGTCTTCCGCCGCGTAGCCCAGCTCCTGTGCCCACCTCGCCTCGTCGTACCGCTGGATCTGGCTGCCGCTCTCTGCGATCGCCATGCGCACCCGCACGAAGTCGACCGCCTCGTTGTCGGCCAGGTGGACGACCACCTGGGTGATGGTCCAGCTCTCCGCGGCCGGGCTGTAGGAGCGGGCCTCCGCGGGCAGGCCGCGGAGCCGGTCCTCGAGACGCCGCGGAGCTGCCGCGTATTCGGCGAGCAGCGCCGCACGGGCCGCGTTTGGTGACGCCAGGGTGGAGCAATGGTATCCGAGGGCGTCGCTCGGCGCCTCCGCGCCGGCAGCGGCGGCGCACGTGGTGCGTCACAGCCTCGTCCGTCCGGCGCGCGATCTGAGTGCTCTCCGGCTCGCGCATGCTGGCTGGTCACAGCGGCGAGCCCGGACCCCGACCTGCTCCGCCGCCCGGCCGGCCTCCGGAGCGCCCGGGGACGGCGCCGCGGGGCGGCGTGGGTAGACTCAGGTGAGCCGGAGGGATGGCCGAGTCCGGTCGATGGCAGCTGTCTTGAAAACAGCCGAGGTGATGAGCCTCCGGGGGTTCGAATCCCTCTCCCTCCGCCATGTGTCATCTCTCAAGACATAAGAAACACCCGAACCCACAATTCAGGCTGGGTTTCGGGGTGGTGGTCCGGGTCGCCTGCCGGTGGGCTGGTATGACCTCGAAGGGTCGAGGGTGAAGGCTCGGAGTAGCTCGCCGGTGACCGCGTCGACGACCCGGATGTCGAGGTCGTGGACGAGCATGATCACGGGGGTTCGTGCGTGGGTCCGGCCGACGCCGATGTGGAAGAGGCGGCCTCCGTGGCGGAGGGTGACCTTGCCCTCGTTGTCGATGACGTCGCGGCGGACGCGGTGGTGGTGGTCGAGCTCGCGGCTAGCGCCG
>DATFRD010000305.1:0-14269 GCA_035263645.1 Candidatus Dormiibacterota bacterium
GACGGACGCATGCAGGCCCTTCGCCTCCACGAGCGAGGGGGACCCGACCGGCTGGTGTACGAGGAGGCTCCCCTGCCCTACCTGGGGATCGGGGACGCTCTGGTCAGGGTGGGCGCCGCCAGCTTCACCCCCACCGAGCTGGAATGGCAGCCGACGTGGGTGGACCGGGCCGGCCGGGACCGCCTCCCCGTGATCCCCTTCCACGAGGTCTCCGGGATGGTCGTCGAGCTCGGTCCCGGCACCACCGGCGTCGGCATCGGCGACCCCGTCTATGGCCTGACCGACTGGTACCGCGATGGTGCCGCGGCCGAATACGTCGCGGTGGAGGCGCGCAACCTCGCCCCGCGGCCGGCGACGCTGCGCGACGTCGAGGCGGCGGCGGCCGCCCTGGCCGGCCTGACGGCCTGGCAGGCCCTCTTCGTCCATGGCGGGCTGGCGGCCGGCCAGACCGTGCTCGTGCACGGGGCCGCCGGTGGCGTCGGCACCGTGGCCGTCCAGCTGGCCCGCTCCGCCGGGGCCCGCGTCATCGCGACGGGCCGGGCCGGTGCCCGCGACGTCGTTGCCGAGCTCAAGGTCGACGAGTTCGTCGACCTGGACGAGGAGCTGTTCGAGGACGCCGCCGCCAGGGCCGACGTGGTCTTCGACCTGGTGGGCGGAGACGTGCTGCGGCGATCGCTGTCGGCAGTGGAGCCGGGGGCCGTGGTCGTCTCCGCCGTCGAGCCCCCGCCCGCGACGGTGCGACCCGGCGTGCGTGCGGTCTACTTCGTCGTCGAGGCGAGCCGCCACGACCTGGTCGAGCTCGGCCGTCGGATCGAGAGCGGCCAGGTGCGGCCGGTCGTCGGCCAGGTCTTCCCGCTCGCCAGGGGCAGGGAGGCGTTCGAGGCCAAGGCCGGCGGGGGCCTCCGCGGCAAGGCGGTCCTGCAGGTCGGCTGACACCGGGGGGACGCGCTCGCCCTGCCGCGCTCACTCGGCCGGGCCGGACCCCGGCGAACGTTCCCCGCCGACCGCGGCGCTCGGCGGCGGGAGGCCGAGGAACCGGAAGCAGTTGCTCCAGGTGATCGCCGCCAGCGCGTCCGGCGGGAGCCCCAGCGACCGGAGCGTGCGTCCCGCCGGCTGCTCCCGCGGCATCGCCGGGAAGTCGGTCCCGACCAGGAGCTGGCTCGCACCCATCATGTCCACCAGGTAGCGCAGGGCCCGGCGGTCGAAGACCAGCGTGTCGTAGTAGAAGCGGCGGGCGTACTCGGCCGGCGACCGGGGCAGACGGGCGGGGCCGGTGGGCGGCGGCTCCGGGCCCGGTTCCTCGTTCCAGGTGCCCCCCCAGAAGTACTGAGCTCTTGTCAGCATCAGGGGAAAGCCGCCGGCCCCGTGGCTGAACGCCAGGTGCAGGTCCGGGCACCGCTCCGCCGTCCCGCCGGCAACCAGCGAGGCGGCAGCCAGGGCCACCTCGGCGGCGAAGCCGAAGCCACCCAGGGCGCCGGCCGGCAGCCGGGCGCCGAAGGTCGGGTTCAGCGCGTGGACGAAGACCGGCACGTCCAGGCGCTCGGCCTCCTGGAAGAAGCCCAGGAAGCGTTCCTCGCCGAGCGACCGGCCCTCGACGTTGGAGCCGATCTCGACCCCGTGCAGGCCCATCTGCCGCAGCTCGGAGAGCTCCCTCGCGGCCAGGTCGGGATCCTGCAGCGGCACCGTGCCGAGGCCGAAGAACCGGATCCGGTCCACCTCGCAGAGCCGCGCGACGAACTCATTGACACAGCGGCACAGCGCCAGCCCGGCGTCAGGCGCCAGGGCCGTGTTCAGGAGCGGAGGCATCGGGGAGACGACTTCCGCGTCCACCCCGTTCTCGTCCATGGCGGCCAGGCGCCGTTCGGCGTCGAAGAAGACCGCGGCGGCGCGAAACCGCAGCCGGCCGGACACGAGCAGGCGGGCGCCCGCGGCATCGGGCGGCTCCAGCCTTGGCCGGCTGTCGGCGTCCGGCCCGCCGCGAGCCTCCGGAAAGCCGTCCGGGATGACGTGGGCGTGCATGTCGATCACCATCTCAGCCCTCCCGGCCGTCAGGCAGCACGGCCTCGACACGGACCAGCGGCACCGGCCCCGCGTTGTCCTCGGGAGGCGTGTACGCCCAGTACTTGGCCCGGGCACCGCCGTCGACGACGAAGTCGCAGCCGGTCACCAGGCGGGCGTAGTCGGAGCAGATCCAGGCCACGCAGTGGCCGATGTCCGTCGGCGTGGAGGCGGCCCCCATCGGGATGTTGCGCCGCACGTCGAAGGTGCCGGCCGGCCGCCACCACGGCGGCCGCTCGGCCGCCGCCTGAGCTGGCCAGCGGCCGGCCCCGCGCCGGCGACGCTCATCGAGGAGCTCCGGGTTGTCCGGCTCCGGCGCCGTGGGGGAGAAGCTGTTGACCCGGATGCCGTACGGCGCCAGGTCCATCGCGGCGGCCCGGACGAAGTTGGCCAGACCGCCCTTGTGGAACGCGTAGGCGAGGACGCCGGGCGCGCCCTGCCAGGCGTTGGACGACAGGATGCTGACGATGCTGCCGCGGATGCCGCGCTCGATCATCGAGATCGCGACGTGCCTGGTGTTCAGGAAGTTCCCGGCGGCGGCGACGTCGATGTCGCGCCTGAAGCGCTCGACGCTCTCCTCCAGGAGCCCTCGCCCGCCGAGCAGCGCCGCGTTGTTGATGAGGATGTCGATCCGGCCCCATTCGTCCAGGACCGTTCGGACGTAGCCCGTGACCTGGGCCTCGTCGGTCACGTCGCCGGGCACGGCCATCGCCGCGCCGCCGTTGCGCCGGAGTCGCCGGACGCACGCGTCCGCCGCCGCCGGGTCCAGGTCGTTGCACGCGACGCGGGCGCCGTACCTGGCCAGGGTGAGCGCGATCCCCGAGCCGATGTTGGGACCCGTGCCCGTGACCAGGGCGACCCTGCCCTCCAGCGAGATCTCCATCCGCGCCTCCTGGTTCAAAGACACCGTATGCTAGGGGTGCGGCACCCCTAGCAGCATGCTAGTACGCCAGTCACCCCGACGCCGCGAGACCGCGAATGATCGGGCCCCCGCGGGGATTCCAGCAGGCATCGGAGCGGGCACCGGAGCCCGGCTCCAGGGCAAGGAGTGACAGCATGAAGCCTCCGACCACCGCGGCCACCGGCGCCGGCACCGCCGCGGCGCCGCATCCTGAGGCGGGGATCGTCCCCCGCGAGCGCGCCGCACGGCCGATCGACCCCGGCGTCGACATCGGCCATGTCCACCTCCGGGCCAGCGACCTGGACCGGATTCGTGCCTTCTACGTCGACGTCCTCGGCTTCGACGTCGTGTTCCACCGGCCCGACGCGCTCTTCATCGCCGCCGGCGGCTACCACCACACGCTCGGCTTCAACACCTGGGAGTCGCGCGGCGGCAGCCCGCCGCCTCCCGGCACGACCGGTCTCTACCACGTGGCCATCAGGTACCCGACCCGGGCCGCGCTGGGCGACGCTCTGCGGCGCCTCCGCGACGCCGGCTGGCCGATCGACGGCTTCAACGACCACGGCACCCACGAGGCGATCTACCTCCGGGACCCGGAGCAGAACGGGCTGGAGCTGTGCTGGGACCGGCCGCGAGAGGAGTGGTCGCGCGACGAGCAGGGCCACCTGTCGCTCGGCGGGCGGCGCCTGGACCTGGCGGGCCTGATGCGCGAGGGCGAGTAGCCCGGGGAGCCGCTCAGGCGCCGGCGGCCAGGGCGGGCAGACCCGGCTCCGGCCGGGCCACCAGCTCGAGGAGATCGCGGGCGGACACCATCCCGACGACCTGGCCGCCGCCGTCGACCACCGGCAGGTGCCGGACGCCGAGCTCCAGCATGCGGCGCGCGACCTCCGCGCAGTCGTCGCCGGGGTGGGCGGTCGCTGCCCCGCGGGACATGTGCGCGGCCGCGGCCGCCTCCGCTGTGGCCCCGAGCGCGACGGCAGTCACGAGATCCCGCTCGCTGATCATCCCGACGAGGCGCGTCCCCTCGAAGATCGGGAGAGACCCGATCCCCTGCGCCCACAGGCGGCGGGCGACGACGGCCAGGGTGTCGCCGGTCTGAGCGCTGACGACGAGAGGGGTGACCAGCGGCCCGATCTCCATGTGACCCAGGCTGGCATCGCCGGGACCCGGCAGCCAGGGCAATACGGCCCGTGGCGGGGAGGTCCATCGACCCACGCAGGCCAGCCGCACGTGGCGGCCGGCGACCGCTACCAGGGCTCGTAGCCCAACCGCTCCAGGTCCACCGGCCTTCTCCTGGACAGGTCCAGGAGGTCCCGCGCCGAGACGAAGCCCAGGACTGCGTCGCCCTCCACGACGGGCAGGTGCCGGACCTGCCGCGACACCATCAGGGCCGCGGCGTCGCGGGCGTCGGCCTCGGGGCCGATCGTGCACGGCTCGGCGGTCATGTAGTCGGCCACGGTGGCAGTCCGGATGGCGTCATCGGCGAGTGCGCGGACCAGGTCGCGCTCCGTGACCACCCCGAGGAGCCGCCCCTCGTCCAGCACCGCGGCCACGCTCGTCCCGCCGGCGCGCATCCGGGCGGCGGCCTGCGGCAGCCTCGCCTGGACACCGAGCACGACGGCTGCCGGCTTCATCAGGGACCGAACCCTGCGATGCCGGGTCTCCGACTGCCTCCGGACCCTCGTGGGTGCACCTCCTGAGCTCATCCTGCCGCGGCGGCGGCGCTGAGCCAAGGGTCGTTCGCCCCGCCCGGCAGGGGCCCGGGGCCGCTAGAGGCGCGGCCGCACCTCTGGGGATGCGCGCCCGGCTGCGGGCTGGCAGATCCCCTGCCGAGGCCGGTCCCGGACGGGGCGGGACGGCTGGCCCTGTCCCGCGAAACCGGGCCGCCGAATGCTGGAGGGGCGATGTTCCTCAAGAGCTACACGGAGCTGGCGGCGGACTTCGATCGAGTCCAGACCGCGCTGGCCCGCGAGCCCCGGCCCTGGCTGAGCGGCATGGCCGAGGAGGTCGAGCGCGACGGCGAGCGGCTGCTGGCGGACGTCGGCCTCGAGCTCGGCGGCCACCAGCCCGAGGGCGCGGCGCACCTGGACGTCGGAGAGCCGGCGAGGGCCGGCCAGGTGACCTCGCTGCCGCTCCGTCTGCGCGTCGACGAGCGAGACCGCCCGTTCCCCTCGATGGAAGGGACGCTTGACGCCGCCTGGCTCGGCGAGGGCCGCACGTACCTGGCGCTCAGCCTGCAGTACGAGGCGCCGTCCCGCCTCAGCCGCCGCGCGGTGGATCGCGCCCTGCTGCACCGGGTCGCCGAGGCGATTGCGGGACAGCTCCTGGGGAGGGTGGCCGCCGGGCTCGAGGCCGAGCTGCCCGGGCCGGCGCCGGACCTGGCCCACGTCCCCCGCCGGCTCGACGTGGGCCCCGACTGACCCGGAGAGGGTGCATGCCCGCCGTGCCTGCGGCCCTGGCCGAGACTCACGTGTCCGTCCTGGCCTTCATCGGGGACCGCGTCTACAAGCTGAAGAAGCCCGTTGCCCTGGGCTTCCTGGACTTCTCGACGCGCGCGGCCAGGGAGACCGCCTGCCATCGGGAGGTCGAGCTCAACCGCCGGCTGGCGCCCGACGTGTACCTGGGCGTGGCGGAGGTCCTGGACCCGCAGGGCCGCCCGTGCGACCACCTGGTGGTCATGCGCCGCATGCCGGTCGAGCGCCGGCTGGCGTCGCTCGTCCGCTCCGGGGCCGACGTGGCCGGCGGGCTGCGGCAGGTGGCGCGCCTCGTGGCGGGCTTCCACGAGCGGTGCTCGGCCTCCGCGAGGATCTCCTCGGCGGCTACCCGCGACGCCGTGCTGGGCAACTGGGAGGACAACTTCGCGCAGATGGCGCCGTTTGTGGGTCCGGTGCTGGCCCCGGAGGTCGCCGCCGGGGTCGAGCGGCTGGCCCGGCGGTACCTGGCGGGCCGGAGCGCGCTCTTCGAGCACCGGATCGCCTCCGGCATGGTGCGCGACGGCCACGGCGACCTGCTGGCCGAGGACGTGTTCCTGCTCGAGGACGGACCTCGCGTGCTGGACTGCATCGAGTTCGACGACCGGCTGCGGCACGGGGACGTCCTGGCCGACGTGGCCTTCCTGGCCATGGACCTCGAGCGCCTGGGCGCCCCCCACCTGGGGCGCCGCTTCCTCGAGTCGTACGCCGAGTTCTCCGGGAAGCGCCACCCGGCCTCGCTGGTCGAGCACTACGTCGCGTACCGGGCGCACGTTCGGGCCAAGGTCGCCTGCCTCCGGCATGCGCAGGGGGACGACGGCGCCGCCGGAGAGGCGGCCGCCCTTCTCGGCCTGGCGCTCGCGCACCTGGCTCTCGGACGGGTCCGCATGGTGCTGGTCGGCGGCCTGCCGGGCACCGGGAAGAGCACGCTGGCCTCGGCCCTCGCCGACGCGTCCGGCTGGACCGTCCTCCGCGCCGACGAGGTTCGGCGGGACGTCGGCCGTGACACCGGCCCGGCGCCCTACGGCGCCGGCGCGTACCGGCGCAGCTCCCTGACTGCGGTGTACGGAGAGCTGCTGGAGCGGGCGCGGACCGCGCTCCGGCTCGGCGAGCCGGTGATCCTGGACGCCTCGTGGCGGCACGAGGAGTGGCGGCAGGAAGCACGCCGCGTCGCCGAGGACACGGCGACCGACGTCGTCGAGCTCCGCTGCGAGGCGCCCCTGGACGTGGCCGCCCAGCGCGTGGCCGGGCGCCGGCCCGGCGGCGGCGGGCTCTCCCAGGCCACCGCCGAGACGGTGGCGGCCATGGTGGCGGACTTCGAGCCATGGCCGGCGGCGGCGCCGGTCGACACGGCCGGCGAGCTGGACGCGTCGCTGCGGCGCGCCATCGACGTCGTCAGGGGGGACGGTGCCTGAGGACATGCGGCCCGGGCCGGCCGCTGCGAGCCGCCGCGGTGGCCGTCAGGCTCCCGGCACCACGAGGCCGCTCTCGTAGGCGGCGACGACGAGCTGCGCGCGGTCCCTGGCATACAGCTTGGACATCACCCGGCCCACATGGGTCTTGACGGTGGCGGGGCTGACGAAGAGGCCCGACGCGATCTCGTCGTTGGTCTTGCCCTGGCCGACCAGCGTCAGCACCTCGCGCTCGCGCTCGGTCAGGCTCTCCAGCTCACGGCTCGACACGCGACGCTGAGCCGGCCGGCCCGCGAACGCAGCGATGATCCGGCGCGTGACCGACGGCGAGAGCAGCGCCTCGCCGGACGCGATGACGCGGATGGCCTGGAGCAGGTCGGCGGGCTCGATGTCCTTGAGCACGAAGCCGCTGGCGCCGGCCCGCAGCGCCTCGAACACGTACTCGTCGGCCTCGTAGGTCGTCAGGACCAGGACGTGGCAGCCCGCCAGCTCCGGGTCGGCCGCGATCCGGCGGGTTGCCTCGATCCCGTCCAGCACAGGCATCCGGATGTCCATGAGCACCACGTCGGGTCGCGTCTCGCGGGCGCGCGCGACCGCCTCCTCGCCGTTGGCGGCCTGGCCGGCCACCTCGATGTCGGGGGCGCTCTCGATCAGTACCCGGAACCCGGCCCGGACCAGGGCCTGGTCGTCGGCCAGCAGCACCCGTATCATCCCCCCTCCCCGTGGAGAGGCAGCGTCGCGCGGACCGCGAAGCCGCCGGTGGGCAGTGGCCCCGTCTCGAGCTTGCCGCCGGCGGCGCGGACCCGCTCCCGCATGCCCGCGAGGCCGTGGCCGGCCCCCTGCCGCCCGTCCCGGCCCGCGGCCCCCACGGCCCTGCCGTCGTCCTCCACCGCCACCACGAGCGCGTCCGGCCGACGGGTGACCGTCACGGAGGCCGCGGCGCCCGGCGCATGACGGACCACGTTGGTGAGCGCCTCCTGGACCACCCGGTAGGCCGTCATGTCGACCGAGGCGGGCAGCGGTGCGCCGCCGGCGTCGACGTCCAGCGCTACGGGCACGCCGGCGCGCCGGACGCCCTCCGCCAGCGAGGCGACCTGGTCCAGGCCCACGGCCGGCGACCGCGACTCGCCGGCGTCGATCTGGCGCAGCAGCCCCAGGATGCCGCGCAGGTCGCGCAGGGCGTCTCGGCTGGCGGCCTTGATCGCGACCAGCGCCGCCCGTGCCTCCTCCGGGCGTTCTTCCATCACGTGGACCGCGGCCGACGCCTGCACGTTGATCATCGCGATGCTGTGCGATACCACGTCGTGCAGGTCGCGGGCAATGCGCAGCCGCTCCTCGGCCAGGCGCCGCAGCGCCTCCTCCTCGCGGGCCTCCTCGGTGCGGCGCCTGGCACGCCCCTGCCACTCGGCGGCGACCTGGCCCGCGAGCAGCGCCGCCACGGCGATGGCCGCCTCGGTCAGCCCCGGGTTGCCGCCGCCCGCCCGGCCCAGCAGCGACGCCGCCCCGAAGGCCGCGAGCGTGGCCACGGCGAAGAGCGCCGTCCGCACGCGGGCGCCCGGGGCGCCCGACAGGTACGCGGTCACCGCCACGCCGAGGAAGAACGGGCTGTCCGTCGGGTAGCCGAGGGCGACGTAGGCGGCCGTGCAGGCGAGCGAGATCGCCAGCGAGGGCGCAGCCCAGCGGCGGGCGAACGCCGTCGCGCCGGCGGCCGCCACCAGCAGCGGCAGGCCCCAGAGGTCCAGCGGGCGGCCGAAGCGGTGCGGGCCGGCTCCCGTCCCGCCGACCGTGATCAGCTCGACCACGGCCGCGATGGCGGCCGGCCGGGCCCAGCGCAACGCGAACGCGGCCACTCGTGAGCTCACCGGGGCGATCGTAGCGCCCGCCGCGCGACCCGGTCGTCAGCCGCTGGCCGTATCCGTGTACGACCGCCGGAGTACCCCGCCGCCGATGGCTTCGAGCACGAACACGGCCGCGTGCATCAACATGTGCATGCTCGGAGCCGCAGTTGGAACGGGCCGGCCCGTACAGTGGGGGGCGACGTGTCGACGAGCCCGAGGACGCCGGCACCCGAACGGAGGGAACCATGGATAGGGAATCGCAGCGGCGGCTGGACGCCATCCGTCGCAGACGCACCGACCTGGAGAACAACGCCATCGACGAGCTCCTGCTGGGCAGGGTCTCGCGCCGCCAGTTCGTCCGCGCGGGAACCGTCCTGGGCCTCAGCCTGCCGACCCTGAACGCCATCCTGGCTGCCTGCTCGGCATCGAGCTCGGGCACCACCTCGGGCGGCACGGTGAAGAAGGGCGGCCGCATCACGATCGGCCACCAGACGCCGTCGGGAGCGATGGACCCGCTGCTCACCGCCGACCTCGGCCGGCTGACCATCCTGGGCCTCGCTGGCGAGTACCTGGCGTTCTCCGACAGGGACCTGAAGCTGCGCCCGGTGCTGGCCGAGAGCTGGTCGCCGAACGGCGACGGCTCGGTCTGGACGTTCAAGATCCGGCAGGGGGTCAAGTTCAACGACGGCAGCCCGATGAGCGTGGACGACGTCGTGGCCACGTTCAATCGCCTGGCCGATCCCACCATCCATGGCAACAACGCACTGTCCAACTTCGCGGGTGTGCTCACGAAGGGCAACGTGACTAGAGTTGACGCCAGCACCGTCAAGTTCCAGCTGGACGGCCCGAACGGCAACTTCCCCTACCTGGTCAGCTCGGACAACTACAACGCGATCATCCTGCCCGCCAGCTACAGCGGGAACTGGGACAAGACGTTCATCGGCACCGGGCCCTGGAAGATGACGAGCTACTCGGTCAACCAGAGCGTGTCTTTCGAGCGCAGCACTCACTACTGGGACAGCACCAACGTGCCGCCCCTGGACGGGATCGACATCAGGTTCTATGCGGACGAGCAGCCGGCGATCCTTGCCTTCCAGGCGGGCAGCCTCAACATGCTGAGCTTCTTCTCGGTGCGGACCGGGCAGGCGCTCCTGACCGACCCCAACACCACGGTGATCGACATCCAGACCACCTCCCACCGGCAGGTCCACATGCGGACCGACCAGCCGCCGTTCGACTCCAAGCTGGTCCGCCAGGCCCTGGCCTACGCGGTCGACCGCCAGAGCCTGATCAGCGGCCTGTGGAACGGCAAGGCGCAGATCGGGAACGACCACCCGATCTTCAAGATGTTCCCGTCCAGCGACCCGTCGGTCGCCCAGCGACCCTACGACGTCTCGAAGGCCAAGAGCCTGATGGCCCAGGCCGGCAAGGCGGCGGGGTTCGGCGTGACCCTGTACACGGAGCAGGTGGGGGAGATCCCCGACCTTGCGGCGCTGGTCCAGGCCGCCGGCAAGGCCATCGGGATCACCATCAACCTCAACGTGACCGACTCCGGGACCTACTACGACAAGTACTGGCTCGACTCGCCGCTGGGCATCACGGACTACGGCCATCGGGGCGTGCCCAACACCTTCCTGGCGGCGCCCCTGCTGGGCGGCAAGCTCGGCACCTGGAACGCCGCGCACTTTGACGATCCCGACTACGACGGCCTCTTCAAGGACTACGTCAAGGCCATCGACCTGTCCGCCCAGCGGGCTGCCACCGGCAAGATCGAGCAGCTGCTCCTGGATCAGACGCCGCTCATCATCCCCTATAACTACGACGCGCTGACGGCGGTCAAGAAGAACCTGGTCGGGGTCGAGACGACGGGGATGGGCCACCTGAACCTGCGCCGGGCGGGCCTCACGAGCTAGGAGGGCCTCACAGGCAAGCGTGCTCCGGTTCCTGGTCCGGCGCCTGGCGCTAGCGCTGGTGACCCTGTGGCTCCTGTCCGTGATCGTGTTCCTGGCGTCCCACGCGCTGCCCGGCGACGTGGGACGCCGGATCCTCGGCCCGTTCGCGGATCCCCGCTCGGTGGCCACCCTCGACCACGCGCTCGGGGTGGACCGGCCGCTGCTGGTCCAGTACGCGACCTGGATCGGGGGCTTCCTGCACGCGGACCTGGGCACCTCCCTTTCCTTTCACGTGCCGGTCGCCGACCTGCTGGGGCGCGGCCTCCTCAACTCGCTCAAGCTGGGCCTCGTCGCGTTCGCGATGGTGGTCCCGCTGGGCCTGCTGGGCGGCATCGTGGCCGCGCTGCGGCGGGGAGGCCCGGCCGACCGGCTGATTACGGTCGTGGGGCTCTCGGCGACGGTCGTCCCCGAGTTCGTCTCCAGCATCGTGCTGATCCTGGTGTTCGGCGTGCTCCTGAGGCTCCTGCCCGTCACCGCCCAGGCGCCCCCCGACGCCGATCCCCTCACGCAGCTCTACCACCTGGTCCTGCCCGCCCTGCCGCTGGTGCTGGTCCTCTTCGGGTACATCGCCCGGATCACGCGCGCCGGCGTCGTCGAGGCGCTGGACGCCGACTACACGCGCACCGCGGTGCTGAAGGGCCTGAGCTGGCGGACGGTGATCGTCCGCCACGTGCTCCGCAACGCGCTGATGCCGACGATCGCGGTGGTCGCGACCCAGGTCGGCTACCTGATCGGGGGCCTCGTCGTCATCGAGGTGATGTTCAACTACCAGGGCCTGGGCCAGCTGCTCTTCACGTCGGCGCAGCAGAAGGACTTCCCCCTCCTGCAGGCCAGCGTGATGACCGTGGGTGTCGTCTACCTGACCGCGACCCTCCTGGCCGACATCGCGTACTCGCTCGTCAACCCGCGGATCCGCCTGGGCGGGGCCGAATGACCGGCCCGCGGCCCCCGTGCCCTCCGGCCATCGCCCCTCCTCCGGGCCGGGAGAGGCGGGAGTCGTGAGCGTGGCGACCGCGGCCGGGCAGCGCCGTGAGGCGCTGGCAGAGCGCATGGGGCTGGTGGCGAGGACGCCGACGGCGGTCGCCGGCGGCCTCGTGCTGCTGCTGTGGGTCGCGTGCGCGCTCTTCGCGCGCCAGATCGCGCCTCACGACCCCATCGCCCCCGACATCCTCCACAAGCTGCAGGCGCCGTCCGCCAGCCATCTCTTCGGCACGGACTCGCTCGGCCGCGACGTGCTGTCGCGCGTGATCTTCGGCGCCCGCGGGATCCTCGTCGTGGCGCCCCTGGCCACCCTCCTCGGCACGGCGCTGGGGACGACCATCGGGCTCGTGGCCGGCTACGCCGGCGGCATCGTGGACGAGGCTCTGATGCGCCTCACCGACGCCTTCCTGGCCCTGCCCGCCGTCGTCGTCGCCCTGCTCGCGCTGACGGCGCTCGGGCCGTCGACCGGCGCGGTCATCTTCGTGATCGGCCTGGTCTTCGCCCCGATCATCGCCCGCACCGTGCGCGCCGCGGTGCTGACCGAGGCACGGCTCGAGTACGTGCAGGCCGCCCGCCTGCGCCAGGAGGCCGGCGCGTACGTCATGTTCGTCGAGATCCTGCCGAACGTCCTGGGGCCGGTCCTGGTCGAGTTCACGGTGCGACTCGGCTACGCGATCTTCGCGACGGCGACCCTGTCGTTCCTGGGCTTCGGCATCCAGCCGCCCGCGCCGGACTGGGGCCTCTCCATCTTCGAGCAGTACGCCTTCCTGGTGGGCGGCACCTGGTGGCCCGTCCTCTTCCCCGCGCTGGCCATCGCGAGCCTCGTCGTGAGCGTGAACCTGGTGGCCGACGGTGTCAGCCAGGCGCTGGAGCGCTGAGCCGGTGGCGCCGAACCGGGCAGCCGCGCTCGCGCTCGAGGTCTCCGACCTGCGGCTCGCCTACCGGGTCCGGGGCCGGGACCTCGAGGCGATCCGGGGCGTGTCCTTCACGATCGGCAGGGGCGAGGCCTACGGCCTGGTCGGAGAGTCCGGGTGCGGCAAGTCCACGCTCGCCTACGCCGCGGTGCGCTACCTGCCCCGCAACGGCCGCATCACCGGCGGCTCGATCGTCCTGGACGGCCGGGACCTGCTCCGGATGGACGACGAGGAGCTGCGCCGGCTCCGCGCCACCGCCGTGTCGATGGTCTTCCAGGACCCGGCGACGGCCCTGAACCCGACCATCCGGATCGGGGCCCAGGTCGAGGAGGCGTTCGAGACCGCTGGGGCCACGCAGGCCGGTGCCCAGAGACAGGCGCTGGAGATGCTCAGCCGCGTGCAGATCTCCGACCCCGAGAGCGTGATGGTCCGCTACCCGCACCAGCTCTCCGGCGGCATGCAGCAGCGGGTGGTGATCGCCATGGCCCTGGCCTCCAACCCGGCGCTGCTCATCCTTGACGAGCCCACCACGGGGCTCGACGCCACCGTCGAGGCGGAGGTCCTGGGCCTGATCCGCGAGCTCCGGGCTGCCTTTGGCACCAGCGTCCTCTTCATCAGCCACAACCTGGGCGTGATCGCGAGCATGTGCGACCGGGTGGGGGTCCTCTACGCGGGCCGCCTCGTGGAGGAGGGGCCCGCGCGGGAGCTCCTGGCCGGACCCCGCCACCCGTACACGGTCGGCCTGCTCCGCTGCATCCCGCGGTGGGGACTCAGCAAGGCGACCGGCTCCCTGGACACCATCCCGGGGCTCCCGCCCGGCATCGGCGCCACCGTCCGCGGCTGCCTGTTCGCGGACCGGTGCGCCATCGCCCAGGATCGCTGCCGCCTCGAGGAGCCCGCGCTGGCCCCGGTCGGGGAGGGCCACGCGAGCCGCTGCTTCTTCTCCGACCTGGCGCCGGACCTGCCCAGGGCCGAGCGCGTGACGCCGGCCGCCGGCCTGGCGCCGGGCGCCGGCGGGCCGACGGTGTCCGTGCGCGCGCTGCGCCGGACGCTGGCCCAGCGGGGCAGCCGGTTCCAGGCCCTGGCCGGCGTGGACCTGGACATCGCGGCCGGCGAGGTCTTCGGCCTGGTCGGCGAATCGGGAAGCGGGAAGACCACCCTCGCCCACGCCGTGGTCGGCCTCGCCGTCCCCGACCGGGGGTCGGAGGTCCGGTTCGAGGGCACGCCGCTGGCGGGCAGGGTCGGCAGCCGCAGCCGGGACCAGGTTCGCGGCATCCAGATCGTCTTCCAGAACCCGGACGCGTCGCTGAACCGGCGCCACAGCGTACGCCGGATCCTGGGCCGGCCGCTCACGAAGCTGCTCGGCCTGCGCGGCGATGCCCGCGACCGCCGGGTGGCCGAACTGGCCGGGTCGGTCCGGCTCGAGGCCGGGCTGCTCGACGCGCTCCCCCGCCAGCTGTCCGGCGGCCTGAAGCAGCGCGTCGGCATCGCCCGCGCCCTCGCCGGCGCGCCGCGGGTGGTGATCTGCGACGAGCCGACCTCCGCCCTCGACGTCTCGGTGCAGGCGGCGATCCTGAACCTCCTGGTCCGCCTGCAGCGGGATCGCGACCTCGCCTACCTGTTCATCTCCCACGACCTGGGCGTCGTCCGCTACATCTCCGACCGGATCGGCGTGCTCTACCTCGGCCGTTTGATGGAGGTGGGGCCGGCCGGGGTCGTGTTCGCCGCCCCGCACCACCCGT